>CAMKKZ010000016.1 GCA_946413525.1 uncultured Oribacterium sp. | reverse complement strand
ACCTGAAGATCCATACCATGAAGATCTTTATGGACGGTACACAGACCCTCCATACTGCGGCTCTGGTTACGCCTTATGCGGACACCGGGACCACCGGCACCACGGCCTTCAATGTGGAAGAGCTTGCGGATCTGCTCAGGAAGCTCAATGAGGAGGGATTGGACCTTCACCTGCATTGCGGCGGCGAGGCTGCGTCCCGCGTGGCCCTGGATGCCGTGGAGATCGTCAAAAAAGAGCTGGGCGATGCCTACCGTGTGAAGGTGACCTGCGCCCATCTGATCACCCAGCATGACGATGATCTGAATCGTTTTGCCAAGCTTGGTGTCTTCGCAAATTATACGCCGAACTGGCACGCTGACGATCCCAGACCTCTTATGCCTATCCTGGGCGAGGAGCGTGCCCTGAAGATGTACCGCTCCAAAACGGTGTGGGACACCGGCGCCCTGGTGACCTGGTCAAGCGACTCGATCGCTTTTTTGGATTTTATGCAGTGGAATCCCTATCAGGGCATGGAGATCGGAATGACGCGGCAGATCACCGAAAAGACCAGGCATTATCCGTTCAAGAGAACGGCCGAAGTGCTTCCTCCGCTCAACGAAAAAATGAACATCGACGAAATGCTCATCGGCTACACGATCAACGGTGCGATCCAGCTCGGCATTGAAGACAAAAAGGGCTCCATCACCGTCGGCAAGGACGCGGACTTCCTGGTGTTCGATAACGACCTGCTCACGGCGGAGCACGAGGGCTTCAGCTACAATCTGCCGAAGGAAGTCTTTTTCTGTGGAAAGAAATTAAAGTGACGGTATCTGCAGACAATTGAACGATTCAGCAGTATCAACAGAATCATGAAAGCGCAGATAGCGCCAGTGGCTCTTACAAGGCCGCTGGCGCTATCTCTTTGTCCGGATCAGAAGGGTACCGCAACGGCCTCCTGATAGAGCGGAGTGGTCGAAAAGGAAGGAATTCCCGAAGCGGGTCTCGTTCCGTGACAAGGTACGGGGCGATATTGACCGGATCCTTTCCAGAAATCCGGGAGGGATGGACTTCGAGGGCTTCCTTGGGCTCATGGAGGGTGCGGGATATGAGGTGAGCCGGGGAAAACATACGGCAGTAAGGTCGGCGGGACAGAAGAGATACATCCGCTTCCGCTCGTTAGGGAATGGCTACACGGAAGCGGATATACGGGACAGGATTTCTGGGAAGCTGACAATGCCGGAGGGGAAGGAGGACAAGAATTGGAAGAATGGAAGTAAGATAGGCAAGGAGTCGGGTGGAGAGGCGCATTTTGACCTTCTGATCGATATCCAGGAACGTATCCGGCAAGGGAAGGGAGTTGATTTTGCGAAGTGGGCGAAGGTTTTCAATCTGAAGCAGATGTCGGAAACACTTCTTTTTATGAGGGAAAAGAATATTACAATCTTTGAGGATCTGTACGAGAAAACGGATCGGGCGTTGACCCGCTTCAACGGTTTGAATGCGAGGATCAAGGAAGCCGAGTCGAAGATGTCAGAAAACCTTGCCTTGCAAAAGCATATCCAGGATTACGCGAGGACGAAGGGCGTGTATCTGGCATACAGGAAAAGCGGCTGCAGCAAAAAATTCCTGGAGGAGCACCGGGCGGAGATTGCCGTTCATAAGGCGGTAAAAGATGCGTTCAATGCTTCCGGGATGAAAAAGATCCCAGCCATCAGGGAACTTCGAGAGGAATATGCACGCCTGCTTGCAAAGAAAAGGGAAGCGTATAAGGGATATCGGGAAGCCGGGAAGGAGATGCGGGACTTTCTGAAGGCAAGGCATAATGTAGAAATGTTCTACGAGAAAGGGAGACAGGAAAAAGTGGGAGAAAGGAGAAAGACAAAAGATGGGATATGATCGTTTGAAATAGTCAGGAATTAATTTGATAATTTTATTCAGAAGATTTTCTAAAAAAGTTATAACATTCAAACCATCTTATAAAGTACACGGATTCCGCACGAAATATGGTGTGGAATCCATGATGAAATACCTCTCTCGATATTTGTTGTGAAAAAACAATATAAATCTATGAGAAGACGAAATCCATGGTTCAGTAAATAGAGAAATCCGATTATGCAAAGATCTATTCAAAATTAGTCTTGCGCACATTGCATAACTTGTGAAAAAAAAAGAGATCATAAAGGTCTCTTATCGAATTCTAAAGATGAACTTGAAAATTCCGGCAATTATTTTGAAAAACATTTCATATAGCCATATTAAGACAAGGACAGGAAGAGCAAACATGGCTTTAAGTAAATCGAAAAAGAATGCATTTTGTTTTATAAGTGCCCTTTCCTTACGCCTTTGTCTGCGCATTGCCTCAGTCCATGTAAATTTACGTCTTGCCATAAGATAAATACCTCCAATAGTCAGAGTTTAACTTGGAGATTTTATTGTGTCAAGGGAAGTATGGGATATAGATTGCAAATAGTATTACAAAAAGCTCGTTAGACTGGCAAACCTGAATCCGGAGGGGCTTGACGCCAATGTTCTGGGCTTACATCCCGATTACGCTGATAAATTAAATTACATGCGGGGAATCGCAGAAAAAGATTTGACATACATAAGCCTGCCAGCTCAGTTGGCAATCCTGCGGGGTTTGGGGCCGTCCCCAACAAGCTGTTTTGCGGATTCGACCGACAGGGAGAAACCACAAAAAGTGGCATCTGTATATACAGATGCCCAGCTTGCCCCATTTTATATCGGATTAAGGATAAAAACCATGGGAACTGGTATTCCTAATGGCCTGCACCTTATGATATAACTGGGCAATGTGTGACATGGCAAAGCATCTTTTCTTTTTGAAAATGGATCATAAAGTGAAGGCATATGGTTCAGAAACTCTGTTTGCGCCATTTTTCAGGAGAAAATGCAACCTTTGATACTTCTTGGAATTCGGAAAACTCCAATCAGGCAGCATTGGCTGCTTTCACAATCAAAATCAAACAATCATGCACCGGAGGCGCAAGTATGCCGTGGTTATCGGCAATCCTCCGAGTATGTCCCTCGCCAATGCTATTGGGACGTCTTTTTCCGAAGCCATGCCTTTTAAATAGCTGCATGGCTTCGGCTTCGTTATATTCTGTATAAAATATTCTACATACATTCTTCTTATGTGTTTTCATCAATGATTCGATCAAATAGTTCTTTGGTGTGTTGGAAGATATTTGGAAAAATATATGAAAAAGCCAAAAAAATTGCAAAAATATTTGCAAAGGGAGTTTTTTGGGACAGCAAATAGGATATAATATACAGAGCTTACTGCAATATGGATTTTGTCGGAGACAGGGATGAGCCGGCTTGCCTGGTAGGTGCTGCGCTATGTCAGGGCATAGAGTGGTCAAAGCTCACTTTGGCAGGAGATGGACGGGGGCAGGAAGCTTGGAAGAGAAATTGAAGATAATTGACAATATTTCGGAAACGGTCCGTGACGATATGCGGAAGACAATGAAAAAGGGGAGCAGTGTGTCCATTGCGGCCGCATGTTTTTCCATGTACGCATATAGTGAATTGAAAAAGCAGATGGAGGATGTTTTCGAGCTGCGGTTCATCTTCACATCCCCGACTTTTGTCACGGAAAGGGCAGAAAAGGCTAAGAGGGAGTTTTATATCCCTCGTCTTAATCGTGAGCATAGCCTGTATGGCACTGAATTTGAGATCAAGCTGAGGAATGAGTTGACGCAGAAAGCGATCGCGAAGGAATGCGCCGACTGGATCCGCAGGAAAGCCAAATTCAAATCCAACACTACGGGTGGAAATATGGGTGGCTTTGCTACGGTCGATTCTTTCTCCGGACAGGTGGCCTACATGCCATTGAACGGTTTTACCACGGTGGATATCGGCTGTGAGAGAGGGAACAATAGCTACAACATGGTGAACCGCATGGAGGCGCCGTTCTCCACTCAATATATGCGTCTTTTTGACGCATTGTGGAACGATCGACAGAAGCTGCAGGATGTGATGGATGCGGTCATAGACAATATCACTACTGCCTACAATGAGAATTCGCCGGAGATGATCTATTTCATCACGCTTTACAATGTGTTCAGCGAGTTCCTTGAGGACATCTCAGAGGATGTGCTGCCGAATGAGGCGACAGGCTTCAAGTCGAGCAGGATCTGGGGGATGCTCTATGATTTCCAGAGGGATGCCGTGCTTGCCATCATCAATAAACTTGAAAAATATAATGGCTGCATTCTTGCGGACAGTGTTGGCCTGGGGAAGACCTTTACCGCTCTGGCGGTAATCAAGTACTACGAAAACAGAAATAAGTCCGTTCTGGTCCTTTGCCCGAAAAAGCTCTGTGAGAACTGGAATACATACAAAGATAATTACGTGAATAATCCCATTGCAGGCGACCGACTGAATTATGACGTCCTTTTCCATACGGATCTTTCCAGGAGCGGAGGCGTGAGCAACGGTTTGGATCTGGATCGCCTGAACTGGGGGAATTATGACCTTGTGGTAATTGATGAATCCCATAATTTCCGGAATGGAGCCGGCACTCATGCGAAGACACAGGAAAATCGCTATGTGAAACTGATGGACAAGGTGATCCGGGCGGGGGTGAAGACAAAAGTGCTGATGCTTTCCGCCACGCCGGTCAATAACCGATTCAACGATCTGAGGAACCAGCTTGCGCTTGTCTATGAGGGCAATGTAGAGCTGATGGATAATCGTCTGAATACCAGTAAGTCTTTGGATGAGATATTTCGTCAGGCGCAGAAGGCGTTCAACGTCTGGAACAAGCTGGACAAGGAGAAACGCACAACGGATGCCCTGCTCAGGACCCTGGATTTCGATTTCTTTGAGGTGTTGGATTCAGTGACGATTGACAGATCCAGAAAACATATTGAGAAATATTACAATACAAAGAAATCGGCAAATTTCCGGAGAGACGGAAGCCAATTTCCAGGCGGCCGAACCTTACGGATCTGGAAGATGCCATTAATTACAATGAGATTTATGAGAAGCTGATGCTTCTCACTTTGGAGATTTATACGCCAACCAGGTATATTTTCCCAAGCAAGCTGTCAAAGTATCAAAATCTGACGCACAACAAGGGAATTAACCTGACCCAGTCCGGACGTGAGGAAGGTATCCGCAGGCTCATGAGCGTGAATCTTTTGAAGCGGCTGGAAAGCTCCGTGTTCTCCTTCAACCTTACGCTAAAGAGAATTAAGGACCTGATCACCGGAACGATAGATGCCATCAACAATTTTGAGAAGAATGGCACCGCCGATCTGGATGTGACAGAGGTGGATGATCAGTCCGATTTCGATATGGATGATTCCAATACGGACTTCTTTACCGTGGGCAAGAAGGTAAAGATTGATCTTGCCGACATGGATTATGTGACATGGCGGGATGTGCTGAAGAAGGATGCAGAAGTGCTGGAACTTGTCTTATCACAGGTGTGTGATATTACGCCGGAGCACGATACGAAGCTTCAGACGCTTCTGGAACTGATTTCCCGGAAGATTGAAAACCCGATCAATCCGGGCAATATGAAGGTGCTGATCTTTTCGGCATTTTCAGATACCGCGGAATACCTGTATGACAATGTGGCTCCGTTCATCAAAAAGAAGTATGGGCTGGATACAGCCATTATTACGGGAACCGTGGAAGGAAGGACTACGATAAAGGGACTTAAGGGTACGCTGAATAATATCCTGACCTGCTTTTCGCCGATTTCAAAGAGCAGGGATGTCCTGATGCCGGGGAGCACCAAAGAGATAGATATACTGATTGCGACTGACTGTATTTCTGAAGGACAGAACCTGCAGGATTGCGATTACATGGTGAACTATGATATCCATTGGAATCCGGTACGCATTATTCAGCGCTTCGGGCGAGTTGACCGTATCGGCAGCAGGAACGCTCAGATACAGCTTGTGAACTTCTGGCCGAACCTGACGCTGGATGAATACATCAATCTGAAAGCCCGTGTTGAAACAAGGATGAAGATATCCGTCATGACTTCTACCGGCGATGATGACCTGATCAATCCGGAGGAAAAGGGTGATCTGGAATACAGGAAGGCACAGCTTAAGAAGCTTCAGGATGAAGTGGTGGATATAGAGGAAATGTCAGACGGGATATCCATCATGGATCTGGGCTTGAATGAGTTCAGGCTTGATCTTCTGGAATATGTTAAGAATCATGATGATCTGGATAAGAAGCCCTTCGGGTTCCATGCGGTTGTTCCTAAGACGGATGAGCTTGCCGAGGGCGTGATCTTCGTACTGAGGAATCGCAATAACGGCGTGAACATTGACAGCCTGAACCGCATCCATCCGTTTTACATGGTTTATATCGGTGTGGACGGGGAGATTATCTGCGATTACCTGAATCCGAAACGGCTTATGGACGATATGAGGCTGCTTTGCCGTGGCAAAGATAAGCCGATACCGGAAGTGTACCAGGTGTTCAATAAAGAGACGGATGACGGCAGGGAAATGGCAGAAATGTCCGCTCTGCTGAGTGACGCTATAGATTCGATCATAGATACCAAAGAGGAAAGCGATATCGACAGCCTCTTTAAGAAGGGCGGTACTTCCGCATTGATGTCGGAGGTGTCCGGGCTGGATGATTTTGAACTGATCTGCTTCCTTGTGGTTAAGTGACGCCCCAGGAGGTCAGGCGAAGCGCGCAGATCGATTGGTGCGGCGGAACTTATGCGTAGCGAAGCGGAGAAGGGATAAGGAGATTGCGAATGCTGGGGCTTCCAAAGACTACGGAATTCAACAAGAGGATTCCAAAGCAGAAATTCTACGAGAACCTTCAGGTCACACCGGCCATGAAGCGTTATTTCGTGGATCAGATAAAGGTGATTTACTGGAAAAACAAGATAGCCGCCACTACCGTGAATCTGTCTGAGAGCAAGGATGTAACGGAACTGGAAGTGTTTGCGATACGCCTGAACGGGCAGGAACTGGATGAGTCCGTACTAAAGCAGATAGACAGGGAAATACTAAACTACTGGGAGCTGGAGCATTTGATGGACCTAAGCCTATTCGCTTAATGAAAAGATTATTGACCCTTGCAAATCTCAAAAACGATTCAATTGTGTTGGATTTCTTCTCGGGATCAGGATCTACAGCACATGCTGTAATTCAGAATAACGCAGAAACCGATAAAAAATGTCGGTATGTCATGGTTCAGATACCGCAGGAATGTGATGAAAAATGAGAAGCATATCAAGCGGGATATAGAAATATATGTGAAATTGGAAAAGAACGCATCCGCCGAGCTGGCAAGAAAATTAAAGAAGAAACTACTGCCGATATTGATTACGGTTTCCGTGTCCTAAAGCTCGATGACACCAATATGAGTGACGTCTACTACAGTGCAGACGAGTACGATCAGGATATGCTCGCCATGTTGGAGTCTAACATTAAGGACGACCGCACAGATCTTGATTTGCTTTTTGGCTGTTTTCTGGAATGGGGGCTTCCGCTTTCCTTGCCGTATTCACCCGAGGAAATAGATGGTTGTAAGGTGCATACATACAACGACGGGGACCTGATTGCTTGTTTTGAAGAAAACATATCAAAGAATGTGGTGGAGACTATAGCAAGGCGGCAGCCGCTCCGTGCTGTATTCCGTGACAGCAGTTTTCCAAACAGCCCCGCAAAGATTAATGTGGGAGAGATATTCAAGCTCCTTGCTCCGGACACCAGAGTGAAGGTCATTTAAGAAGGCGAGGTGACATATGAGGCTACAATTTAAACACCAGAAATTTCAGGCGGATGCCGCGAAAGCAGTTGTAGATGTTTTTGCCGGTCAGCCGTATCTTACGCCTTCTTATATGATGGACAGAGGCGATATAGGGCAGTATAAGTTGGGAGATTATCAGGAGTTTACCGGATGGTCGAATGCGAGGCTTATCCCGGAGCTTTCCGATGGATTGATTCTGGAACATATCCAGAAGATCCAGAGGGCAAACCAGATAGAGCCGTCCAACCATCTGGAAGGAAAATATAATCTGACCATAGAGATGGAAACCGGCGTGGGCAAGACCTACACCTATATCAAGACCATGTATGAACTGAACAAGCAGTACGGATGGTCGAAGTTCATTATCGTGGTTCCGAGCATTGCTATTCGTGAAGGCGTTTATAAGTCCTTCCAAGTAACACAGGAGCATTTTGCTGAGGAATATGGAAAGAAGATTCGTTTCTTCATCTACAATTCCACACAGCTGACAGAGATTGACCGTTTTGCTTCCGACAGCTCCATCAATGTTATGATTATCAATTCACAGGCTTTTAATGCCCGTGGCAAGGATGCCCGCAGGATTTATATGAAGCTGGATGAGTTTAGAAGCCGCAGACCGATTGACATCATTGCGAAAACGAATCCGATTCTCATCATTGATGAGCCGCAGTCCGTGGAGGGTAAGCAGACCAGGGAAAACCTTAAGCAGTTTAATCCGATGTTCACGCTTCGCTATTCCGCTATACACAAGTCTGACAGCATTTATAACATGATCTACCGGCTGGATGCGATGGAAGCATACAATAAGAGGCTGGTAAAGAAGATTGCGGTAAAGGGTATTACTGAGAGCGGATCCACGGCAACGGATAGCTTCGTATATCTGGAAAGCATCAATCTTTCCAAAGCGGCCCCTACCGCAACGATACAGTTTGATTTCAAGGGCGCCAGCGGCGTGCGAAAAAAAACACAGACTGTGGGGATCGGCTTTAATATCTATGACCATTCCGGACAACTGAATGAATATAAGAACGGCTTTGTGGTGAAGTCCATAGACGGACGTGATGATTCAGTTGAATTTATTAATGGGATTAAGATTTATGCCGGGGACGTGATCGGGAAGGTGACGGAAGAACAGCTTCGCAGGATCCAGATCCGAGAGACTATTCTTTCCCATATTCAGAGGGAGAGGCAACTGTTCTATAAGGGGATCAAGGTATTGTCTCTTTTCTTCATTGATGAGGTGGATCATTACAAGTGCTATGATGATGCCGGACAGCCGTATAACGGGATCTTTGCTGATATGTTCGAGGAAGAGTACCGGGATATCATCGGCTTCATGCAAAGGGAACTGGGCAGAGAGGAAGGAATCCCTGCGGATTCCTTTGATGCCTCAAAGCCGGCGGGCTCCCGCGACCTTTCGGTCGCGGGCAGGGATGAAGAATACATGAAGTATCTGGAAGCAATCCCGGCTGACAGAACCCATGCAGGATATTTTTCCATTGACAAGAAGGGCCGGATGACAAACAGCAAGCTCACGGATAAGAAAGAACGTACATCCGATGATATAGACGCTTATGATCTGATCATGAAGAATAAGGAGCTGCTGCTTGACCGTGATCCCAGGAGATCCCCGGTGCGTTTCATTTTCTCCCATTCCGCTCTGCGTGAGGGCTGGGATAATCCGAATGTGTTCCAGATATGCACGCTGAAGTCTTCCAGTTCTGAGGTACGCAAGCGTCAGGAAGTAGGGCGCGGTCTAAGACTCTGTGTAAATCAGGACGGCGAGCGTATGGATGCAGGTGTTCTGGGAAGCGATGTGCATAATATCAATGTGCTGACCGTGATCGCCAGTGAGAGTTATGACAGCTTTGCCAAGGGGCTTCAGAGTGAGTTGGCTGAGGCTGTGGCAGACCGTCCAAGGGCAGTCACGAGAGAGCTGTTTGTTGACCGCCAGGTTCACGATGAAAAGGGCAATGAGTTCCTGATCACAAGCGATGTGGCTTCCGAGATACAGTATCAGCTTCGGTTCCAGGGCTACATAGACAAGCTGGGGGCACTTACGGATAAATACTATGAGGATAAGGCAAACGGCGAGATCAAGCTGGCGGATGAAGTTCAGGATTACGCGTCGGATGTGATCAATATTATTGATTCGATTTATGACAGCAAGGCATTAATGCCGGAGAATGCCCGCAGCAACAATGTGGAGCTGAGCTGTGATGAAGAGAAGCTGAACAGCAGGGAATTCAAGGCTTTATGGTCCCGTATCAATTCCAGGTCTGTTTATGTGGTGGATTTTGATACGGATGAGCTGGTTCGTAAAGCTGTGGCGGCTATGAACAGCAAGCTCCATGTTTCCAGGATTTATTTCAAGGTTGAGACCGGGCAGATGAATGAAATAAAGTCCAGGCAGGATCTGCTTTCGGACGCTTCCTTTGTCCGGGAGGAATCAGGGATGTATGGGGAAGCTGCTTCCGTTTCGGGCGGATCCATGATGCTTCGGGACGGGGATGGGATACATGGGGAGGTTATACGGATACCTGTGAACCGGGGCGTCAAATATGATCTCGTAGGCAAGCTGGTGGAGGAGACTGGCCTGACCAGAAAGGCCATTGTCCAGATCCTGACCGGCATCAAAAAGGAAGTGTTCGACCAGTTTAAGCACAATCCGGAGGAATTCATTATCAAGGCGGCGGCTCTCATCAACGATGAGAAGGCAACCGTGATCATCCAGCACATCACCTACGACCTGATGGGCTCGCATTATGACACGGATATCTTTACGGAGCCCACGATGAAGGGGAAGATGGGCAGCAATGCGATGAAGGCGAAAAAACATTTATATGACCATATCATTTATGACTCGACGAATGAAAAGCTTTTTGCGGAGAAGCTGGACGCCAGTAAAGACGTATCGGTGTACGTAAAGCTGCCGGATGGCTTTTATATCTCGACCCCTGTAGGGCATTATAATCCTGACTGGGCCATCGCGTTCCATGAAGGAAACGTCAAGCATATTTATTTCGTGGCGGAAACGAAAGGGTCTATGTCGTCCATGCAATTACGGAAGGTGGAGGAGGCAAAGATACATTGCGCCAGGGAGCATTTCAGGACGATCAGCGGAGATAACGTTGTTTATGATGTGGTAGACAGTTACAGTGCGCTTTTAGAGAAAGTGATGAGGTGATGGGAATGATCCATTATCGTTCTTATCGTGGTTACATTAATAAGTATTTTAACGCCAATAAT
Source organism: uncultured Oribacterium sp. (assembly GCA_946413525.1). Classification (GTDB taxonomy): domain Bacteria; phylum Bacillota; class Clostridia; order Lachnospirales; family Lachnospiraceae; genus Oribacterium. The sequence goes on along the minus strand of CAMKKZ010000016.1, from coordinate 64,732 downwards.
CCTTATATCAATGTCATGATTTTAAACGAAAGGAGCAGATCATGAAGAAAACTATTAAGCTCGTAGTAACCGCCGCGACTGTGGCATCCCTCTCTTTTGCATCATATGCCGGTCAATGGATTCAGGACGCAGTTGGTTGGTGGTATCAGTACGATGGCGGTGGTTATCCAATTTCTAAGTGGGAAGTGATAGACGGGAAATATTACTACTTCGGCGAGAACGGGTATATGCTCTCAAACACCATCACGCCGGATGGGTATTATGTGGGAACAGACGGGGCATGGGTTCAGGATGCTGCACAGGCTACGCAGGCAGAGACAGCTTCAACCGCTCAAAGCAATGCCCAAACCGGCATGCCATCCGAGGTGTGGGTATCGGCCACAGGGTCAAAATATCACAGGATTAATAATTGTGGTAAAATGAACCCGAACAATGCAAGGTTGATTCCACTGGAAAAAGCGCAGTCGTATCTGTCCCCTTGCGAAACCTGCTTTGGAAATTAACTCTCTGCATGAAGTTGTATTATAAAGGAGATGATACTGCATTCTTTTGTAACGCATTTCCTATTAAATAAGATTATGGTAATGCTGGTATGTAAACAATTGAAAATAAGTAGGGCGCTATCAAAGAGAGCAAAAACCTGATAGTCTCATGCTATGTGAAAAGCTCTCTTGATGCTCACGAAGGTTATGGGGCGCCTGGTGGGACAGGGAAGTCCTCCAACTATCGGAAAGGAAGGGGATTGGCCGGACAGACTGGAGGCGGATGGCATCGGCCTTATCGGCGGAGGAAAGGGAGATGATCGCGGACAGGCGAGAGATGTGTTATCCGTCAAATTATTTAGAGTTAAAAAAACCGAATTATTTGGAGCTGTATTTTAAGAAAATAAAGCGAACGACACAGTATATGGTTGTTTTCCGGCAAAATCTATGGAGGCTTATAAATGAGAAGGGGCTGTGAAAAAATAGGATTGAAAAATACCAGGTTTCACAGCCCCTTCCTTTTTGAATTAGTTTTGTGCACGGTTTCATAAAAAAGGGTATACTCTGTGTTCGTTTCGATCTTCAGACCTGTATAGGCCAGTGTTGTATTCATATCTGTGAACAGATCTGTAGCAGATGGTCCTTCAGAAATACGGGTATGCTATTTTTATGACTGCATTCACAGTTTAAATATACTATGTTATATAGAATCATCTCTGTAGAAGATATAGGCCCGATATTCAATGAAAGAAAGGAAGGGTTGGATACTTGGGGGTAGCTTATCACACCCCGTGGTTCATGTTTTAATTACATCGCTTCCAGTTTTTCAATCAGCCTGTCAAATCCGTAAATTTCCAGGGTTGTTTTCCCTTCCTTGAGCATTTCAACGATATGCTCTTCTTTCTCGAATTTTGCCCTGGCCTTTTCGAAGACCTCATCCTCCTGCTCTCTGGGAATTACAACGACGCCGTCGCAATCTCCGACAATGAGGTCTCCGGGGCGGACAGTGACGTGTCCGCACTGAATTGGAACATTGACCTTTCCAAGGCTTGCCTTAACCGTTCCTGAGGGATTGATCCCCCGGACGAACAGGGGCAGGCCTATTGCTTTGACGTCTTCCGCGTCGCGGCAGCTCCCGTCGATGACGACGCCCGCGATTCCCCTGATCATGCAGGCCAGTGCCATGATGTCCCCAAAGTGTCCCGCCTCGGTGTATCCGTGGCAGTCGAGGACCAGGATGTCCCCGGGCTTTGCGGCGTAGATGCCCTGATGCAGAGCCAGGTTATCCCCCGGATAACACTGTACCGTGACGGCTCTTCCTGCCATATGGGATTTGGGATCAAGGGGCTTGATTCCCGAATCCATGACACCCTGATGAGGCGTTCCGTTATTATTGTCAGCTATATTTCCGGTTGGAAGCTTCTGAAGAAGCTCCATTGTCTGTGCATTTAATTCCATGATGTTACCCCCTTTGATACCCTGTTATGCCAGCCAGTTAATAAACGCCGTGATGATGATCGGATTGGTGATGTTGATGAAGATGACTGTAACGACAGGGAGGACAAACCATGCTGTCGGCGCGGGACCATTCTTTTCAATGACAGCAGCCATGTTTGCTACCGCGTTGGGTGTCTGTCCGAGTCCTACCCCGCAGTGGCCCGCTGCCATAACTGCCGCGTCGTAGTCTCTGCCGGTCGTATTGAAGGTGATGAAGTATGCCCACAGCATCATTACAACGGCCTGTGCGAGCAGGATCACGATCATGGAAAGGGCAAGGTCAATCAGTTTGCTGATATTAAGGGACATTAGCGCCATCGAAAGGAACAAGTTCAGGGATGTATTGCTGATGGTATCCAGTTCATACATGCGCAGTTCTTTTCCTATGGCGTCGGCGATGTTGCGAACCAGCGCGCCGCCAAACAGGAGGCCTACATAGTAAGGGAAGTTAAGACCTGTCAGGGACAGAAGCTTTGAGATATAAGATCCGATAAAGGCTGCAAGGAGCATCAGCAGAACACTGTCAAAAAAGCTCTTTTCCACAAGAGGCTGTGCCGTCTTCTGCTCCGCCTGCGCTGCGGTTCCAGTGCTCTTTAAGTTATACTTTTTGATGAGCTTCTCTGCCACGGGGCCGCCGGTGAGGCTTCCCAGCAGAAGCCCGAAAGTTGCGGCTGCAACACCGACGGTTGTTCCTGCTTCAGCGCCGAGGGCCTCAAGTGTGGGGCTGAAGGAAGCCCCGGAACCGACGCCGCCGGACATGGAAATCGATCCCATCGCAACGCCAAGAAGCTTATTGAGACCGAATACGCCGGCCAGGCCTGCGCCCACAAGATTCTGGACAACAAGGAAAATAACTGCTCCGACAGCAGGCTTTGCGCCAAGCTTTCCGCTCTTTTTGAGTACGGCCAGGCTGCAGGTAAAGCCTGTTCCCGTAAAGAAGATGTTCATGAAGAAATCCTGCAGGGTATTTGTCATCTCAATTTTGAACAGTCCCGTCTGAACCCCGATGAAGATGATGATACTACAGATCAGGCCGCCGATAACGGGCGCAGGAATAAAATACTTCTGAAAAAACGTAACCTTGCTCTTGATCCAGCGTCCCAACATGTACACGCACACTGCAAGACCCACTGTCTGAATTAAATCTAATGTTATGATCATGGTGAAATCCCCCCTGAATAACTGTGACTTGTCCTTGTTTACTGCACGTGCTTTGTGATCTGAGAACAGAATAGCATTGAAAATATTTATTGTAAAACAGATAATTTAAATATATAATATCTATAACACAGATATTTAAAGGGGCAAAACATGACTTATGAACAGGTTGAAACTTTCCTCACAGTTGTGACCTACGGCACGATTTCCGCAGCCGCAAACCACCTGTATGTCTCTCAGTCAACGGTGAGCACAAGAATACGCCAGCTCGAGGATGAACTGGGGACTGCGTTGCTCTACCGCCAGAAGGGTCACCGGACAATCGACCTCACAGCCTGCGGAAATGCGTTTATCCCGATGGCAGCCCAGTGGACGCAGCTCTGGAAAAACACGCAGAATCTAAAAGACCTGGCAGACATTCGGACACTGACGATTGCCAGCATCGATTCGGTCAACAACTGTACACTGGTTCCTTTATTTAATTATCTGATTGATAACAACCCGGAATTCAAGCTCAGAATCCACACCCACCACTCCAATGAGATCCACGGCCTGGTGGAAAGCCACAGTGCGGATATCGGGTATGTTTTCAGTCAGATCAACTATCCCGACATTATTTCCCGTCCGGTGTACAGAGAGAAAATGTATCTGGTCTGCCACAAGGACAGTCCGTATCAGGACGACATGAAATGCAGCGATCTCGACCCTTCTAAGGAGGTTTTCCTTCGATGGGGACAGGATTATCAGAGCTGGCATGACCGGCACTGGAGCCCTGAGAATTATTCTGCCGTTACGGTCAATACCGGCTCCACCCTGCAGCGTTTTCTGGATCGTCCTGGCAGATGGGCCATAGCCCCGATGTCCATCATTCACCAGATGAAATACAATCAGGCCTTCGTGCACTACACGCTGCATGAACCGCCGCAGCCGAGGATGTGTTACGAACTTGTGAACCGATATCTCAGCGCCCGCCAGCGTAGTTCAATCAATTTTTTCCGTGAGGAGCTTGAGAAATTTGTCCGGTCAAATGAAGACATCTGCGTGTTCGAGCCGTGGATGCTGGATGAGTAAGAGCCACGGGGCTCCTTCGACCATATGAACCGCAGCAGCTTTGGAAGCAGCCGCAGCGTTCGCGCCGTTCTTTCTCTAATATTCAAATTCCAGTTTTTGTCCATTGACGACATTACAATCCATAAGATAAGGGCAATTCACGGGGACAGTGAGGAAGTTGTTAAGAAGATAGGCGAAGTCTGCGGATATGTATTCGAGGCGCCGGGAGGCCGCGGGCCGGGGACCGGGACCTTCAGGGGAATCTCGTGCAGGTAGAGAACGGCGACCGCCTTTGCCTCTGCAGGGCCGACCTGACGGAGGGCGCCAGGGAGGGCACGCTGGACTTTAACAGCCTGCCGATCCTCGAGATCGATACGGACTTCTACGACGGCGTGGCCTTCGCAGGCCGGGAATCCGGGGCGGCAACGGAGGGGCAGATTGCCGTTGCGGGCCTTGTCGTGCCCTATCAGTTGAAAGATGAGGAGATCCTGTTTGATCCCGCAAAGAATAAGACAGGGATTCTGAACCGCGTCGGGGACATCGTCTACACCGTGTGGGATGGGAAAAAGACCGCTGAGTTCCGGAAGCCGGTTACGCTCACACGCACGTTTGCCGACGGCTCCGTATACGACTCAATCCTGGAATTCTATCATGTGTTCCTTGAATATTGTCGGTACAAGAATTTCGACGGTTGCATCACACAGTTGCAGATGCAGCCCTTTGACGAATTATAAAATAGGTGATGTTCCATGATTAAACGAATCGTAAAAGATATCCTTTTCTCGGACAGAAATCCGGACAAAAAGTGTTATAAAATTGATTATTTTGTCACTTGTACTTGTGAAACACTTGATTTCAATTCGATAGAGCGAATATCCATAGCACTCTCTTCCTTTTCAAACATTGCCGATTTGCGGTATACCACTATTTTATCGTCAGTTTATGAGAGGACTTAAGCAAGCTCCGTAACTTTGAATGGATATTGCTTTTGGAACACGTCCCTGAGGATTCAGAATATGATAATCTGGTTGATGTTTAGATATAACTCGAGTTGTAACTTGCGAAATCGAGTTAAAAACGGATCCAACTCGACAATTGAATTAAAATATAGTATAATGTGCTCTGGAGGTGATGTGAGTGCGGACTATTCCTTTTAAAGAGACGCTTGAGATAGAATTTAAAAGCGATAAGAAATGTTATCCTGACAGAGACCTGATTGAAGGAATTGTAGGAATGGCCAATACTTCGGGAGGTGTCCTTTATTTAGGGGTTGAGGATGATGGAGAAATAACTGAAGTTCATAAAAAGCATAGGGATGCCATTGGAGTTACTGCATTGATTGCAAATAGTACGGTTCCTCCTATTACTGTAAGAGCAGAAATCCTGACTGAAGAGAATAAAGATGTCTTGAAAATTGAGGTTCCAAGGAGCAGAGGCATAGCAGCAACATCGACAGGGAAAATACTGAGAAGACGGATGAAACTGGACGGAACCCCTGAAGTAATACCGATGTACCCGTATGAAATACCTTCTCGTTTGGCTGAATTGGGAATGCTGGACTTTTCTGCACAGCCATTGCCGGGTGCAACTATGGAAGATCTGGATCCGAATCAAAGGATTAGATTACGTAGAATTATTCAGACACGACAAGGCGGGGAAAAGAATCTTCTAACCCTGTCAGATGAAGAACTGGACATAGCATTGCATTTGATCACTCAGGCAGGTGACCATTATACTCCTACAGTCACAGGGGTATTGCTTATCGGAAAAGAGGAACGGATTGCAGAATTGATGCCGACTGCGAAATCAGCGTTTCAGGTATTGGAGGGAACAGCGGTACGAATCAACGAAGAGAATAGTAAACCGTTGCTGGAGCTATTTGAAAATTATGAAACATATCTCAAGGCATGGAACCCGGAACGAGAGACAGAGTACGGTCTTTTTCGAATCCCTGTTCCCGAATTTGACTGGGCTGCTTTTCGGGAAGGTTTGGTTAATGCATTTTGTCACCGTGATTATACAATGCTTGGCAGTGTCAGGGTCTTAATTGATGATGAAGGTTTGTCTATTAGTAATCCGGGCGGATTTGTTGACGGAGTGAACCTGAAAAATCTATTGACCGTGGAACCGCATGGAAGAAATCCGGCATTAGCTGATGCAATGAAACGCATTGGCCTTGCGGAAAAAACCGGACGTGGAATTGATCGAATATATGAGGGGTCTATTGTATTTGGAAGACCATGGCCGGATTACTCTGAATCTACGAGTCGAACGGTTAAACTTTTTATTCAGAGGGCAAGGGCGGATTTGCCTTTTGCAAAGTTTCTTGCAGACGAACAGAATAGACAGGGAAAGCCACTTTCAATTTATACACTCATGATTCTTTCTGTCATGAATACAGAAAGACGTGCTACGTTGGATCGAATCGTAGATATTACGAATCTTGGTGAAAACAAAGTGAGATCTGCAATTGAAAATCTGATTGAACAGGGACTTATAGAAGCATCTGGACGGGGAAGGGAAAGATACTTTATTCTCGGAGTCAAAATATATCGTGAGAATAAAGAAACGGTTCAATATGTCAGGCAAAAGGGCATTGATAGCATCCGTTATCCGGAACTTATTATAAAATTGGCCGAGACGCGGGAAGGGATTATCAATAAGCAGGATGTAGTGGATCTTCTCAAGATAACGCCAAATCAGGCATATACGCTTATCAAGAAATTGCAAAGGGAAGGAAAACTGGAATTGCTCTGTGAGGGAAAATACGCAAAATACAAATTGATAGAATAGATTGACTATGACAAGGAAACGTATGACAAAAGAACAGCGGACGGAGGCAAAGAAGGTAATGAAAACGATACGGGTTTTCGGTCTTTTTTTATTAGCTTTGATAGTGGTGCAAGATTGGAAATAATGTCAAAACCAGAAATGACTGACATTGAGAAAATGATAAACCGTACCGGTTATGCTCATGTGGCGTTCTCTGTCGGCAGCAAGGAGCGAGTTGACGAGCTGATTTTCAGGCTGAGAGCAGATGGCTTCTCGGTTATCAGCGGTCCCAGAACTACCGGCGATGGATATTACGAGAGTTGCATTGTAGCGATAGAGGGAAACCAAAAATACGAAGAGTTCCGGCAATATCAGTACAACAAGGTACATGGTTATATTTGGATGCCTGACACTCTGGAACTGATCTGCAGAGGAAATGAATATGATCCTGAGAAGAAAGACGGTTGATGAAAATGTTGAAGAATATATTCTGGTGTGCGAGTTATAGGAGAATCAGAAAATGTCATCAAGTAAAGAGTATTTAGATTTCGTCCTTGAACAACTTTCAGAATTGGACGATGTAACATACAAGCCAATGATGGGTGAGTACATCATCTGCTACAGGGGAAAGATTGTCGGTGGGGTTTATGATGATCGTTTCCTGGTCAAGCCTGTGAAGGCTGCAAAAGACATGATGCCGGAAGCGGAATTGGAATTGCCGTATGAAGGGGCAAAGGAAATGCTCCTTGTAGATAATATTGAGAATAAGGAGTTTTTGAGGAAACTGTTGGAAGGGATGGTAGACGCCCTTCCGGCTCCGAAGAAAAAGAAGTGAAAAATGATAGAAGAAAAGATTATAGCTGCATGTGGAAATGATTGTGCCAATTGAGGGGTTGGCATACATTTCCACGAGCAATATTACAAGATTCATAAAAGCTCGGGAACTCATGCACACTTCCGGACTGCGGGAAATTTCAGACTGTGTCGGATAAGGTTTTCGGTGGAATGCCGGATGAGAGAACACTGCAGATTTTCAAAGAACCAGGAGTCAAGATAATGAAAACAGCAATCGTCTATTATTCCAAACACCACGGAAATACAAAGAAACTGCTCGATGCCATTGCGGCAGCGGTCGATGTCGATCTTATCGATGTAACAGCAGACAAGGGCGCGGATCTCTCGGGTTATGGCAGGATCGGATTTGCTTCCGGCATTTATTACAGCAGTTTTGCGAAGCGGATTATTGCGTATGCGGAGAAAAATCTTCCGGATGAAAAGCCTGTATTCTTCATCTATACACATGGAGCGCCGAAGGGCGATTTCCTGAAAGGAATCCGCGCTGTCACGCAGAAAAAGAACTGTCCTGAGATCGGGGAATACCGCTGTCAGGGATTCGACACTTTTGGACCGTTTAAGCTGGTGGGTGGGATCGCCAAAGGACACCCGACTGCAGATGAGATCCGGAAGGCGGTGGAGTTTTATCAGAACTTGCAGTAAGGAGGTGGTCATGTGGATTTTAAAGCACTGCTGAACACATCAAAATATGAATTTCTTCAGACCAATCCCCGTCTGGGTTCCCGTATCATGCTGCTTGGCGTGAGCGGGAGTCATGGCTATGGTACAAACCGGGAAGGCAGTGATATTGACTTTCGGGGAGTCGCGCTGAATCTTCCATCGGATCTGATCGGCCTGACATCGTTTGACCAGTATGAGGATCTGAATACAGATACGGTCATCTATTCATTTAACAAACTTGTCAATCTGCTTCTGAACTGCAATCCCAATACGATCGAGATCCTGGGCCTGGATGATGATCAATATGTGATAAAGACGGCTGTCGGGCAGGAACTTCTGGATCACCGTCAGCTTTTCTTATCCAAACGGGCAGCAGCTTCTTTCGGGCATTATGCGGATGCCCAGCTTCGGAGGCTTCAGAATGCGGTCGCAAGGGATATGCTCCCGCAGCCGTCCCGCGAAGAGCATATTCTGAAGTCTGTGAAACATGCGCTGGATGATTTTAATCACAGGCAGCAGGAGGAATATAAGACCGGTGCGAAGCTGTATATCGATACGGCTGAGACAGAAGGCCTTGAGACAGAGATTTTTCTGGATGCAGATTTCCGCCATTATCCGCTCCGTCGGTATAATGACATGATGAACACGCTTCACACAGTGGTACGGGACTATGACAAGATCAGGAAGCGGAATCATAAGAAGGATGATAATCACCTGAATAAACACGCCATGCATCTGGTGCGGCTGTTCATGATGGGAATCGATATTCTGGAGAACGGCGAGATCCGCACGCACAGGTCGGAAGCCGACCTGGAGCTGCTTCGGAGTATTCGGAATGGCGATTATATGCTGGAAAATGTCCTGACACCGGCATTTTACGAGATCGTAACAGACTATGAACAACGTTTCCATGAGGCGGAGGCCCGCGGTATTCTTCCCGATAATCCGGACATGAAGGCTGTTGGAGCATTTGTCGAAAATATCAATCGCCGTGTAGTGACTGGAGAGATCGGATGAGAGACATTCAAAAAGAGATTCAGGAAAATCTGGATGCAATCGAAAATCAATATGCTGTGAAGATCCTGCTCGCAGTCGAGTCAGGCAGCCGTGCCTGGGGATTTGCTTCTCCGGACAGTGATTATGATGTGCGTTTTATCTATGTACACCGGCCGGAGGAATACCTCCGGATCGACACTATGAAAGACGTTATCGAATGGCAGCTGGATGAAGTCCTGGATATTAACGGCTGGGATCTTCGCAAAGCGCTGCTGGCATTCGGAAAAGGAAATCCGAATGTGATGGAATGGGCGAATTCGCCGATCATTTACCGGAAGGCAGCGGAATGGGACGCCCTGAAAGAAGCAGCCATGCACTATTTCTCTGAAAAATCTGCTTTGTGCCATTATTACGGAACCGCCAACAGTACAATGCAGGGATATCTCGCCGGGGATATGATCCGCTATAAAAAATACTTCTATGCGCTCCGGCCTCTTCTGTGCTGCCGGTGGATCGAACGCTATCATGCTGTTCCGCCGATGGAATTTGAAAAGCTGCTTACCATGTTCAGAGAACCGGATGATGTGCTGACACAGGACCTGTATGCAGCAATTCGGGAATTGCTGGCAAGGAAGGCGGAGACGGAAGAAAAAAATCTAAACCCTCAGATGCCGCTTATCATATCGTTCATACTTGAGGAATGCGCAAGGCAGAAGCAGATTTCGGACACGGCGTCGGATGATCATTGCCATGATTATACAGAGCTGAATACGGTTTTCCGGTCGTTGCTTTGCAAGCTGCAGGCGGGGATTGTGTCATGAGGATCATCACATGAGGATCATAGTCAGCGCCTGTTTGTCAGGTGAAAACTGCAAATATAATGGTGGAAACAATCAGAAGGAGAAAGTCCTTCATCTGATTCTGATGGAGGAAAATGAAGTGATTACCGTCTGTCCGGAGCAGATGGGAGGTCTTCCTACACCGCGTGTCTCGTTCGAGATAAGGGATACAGCGAGATAGACAAATAAGTACTCGCTAGACAAGGATCTGTACTCTTAGTGCTATCTGGAAGAACAGATGTATATCACTATCTGGCTTGTTGATTTAGGGTAATATGTACGCGCCTGGCGAACTTATTGATGCTTCGAGGCTTCCTTTTTTAAATTACAGCCAGATGTTGAATCTGAGGCATGAGTTTTCCAGAAAGGTTTCTTTCCTAATCACGGATTCAGATGCCCATGCCCATGCGACCCTATGGATTGCCTGTCTAACATTGGAACAGTAGAAATACCGCTCTCTGTTCGGCGTAATACGGGGAACAATGCTGCGGGGACAAACATAAATCAAAAAGAGCCCTTTGGAACCCGACACACAGGCAGTAGGATTCAAAGGGCATTCTCATCTCATTTTTCTTTTTATAGGCATAATAATAGAGTTAAGGACACAGAATCCTTGTGCTGTGTATGGTTTTTACGGTAATTGTATTTCTTAAAAGTGCAAAGACCTCTGGTTAATAATGTAAATATATTCGGATTAGATCAGTTTTATCGGGAACCGGAAGGTCATGATTGCAAAGGAATTGTTCTTATGTCTTTCTATTCCGGTAAAGACGCTGTATGGGGGACTTCTGGATCCGCATGAATTCAAATCATATTCACATCATGTCTTAAGATCCAACGTCTGTAAACAGGAGCAGCAATTCTTCGGGGGAGTACAGGGTGATTCCAAAATTCAGGAAGTCTTTCTTGTTTCTTGTAACGATACCGTCGCACTTATTTGATCTGGCGCAGGTAGCCATCAGGCAGTCCTCGAAGTCTTTTGCTTTGACCTGAAAGGCGGAGATAACATCGTCGTTGGTCACAGTAAGGATCTTGACAATATTGAGGATATTGCTGATGATCCGGTATGTGTCTTTCACGTTGCCCAAGGCTTTCCGTGTGATATAGAAAATGTCCGTAACAGTAGAAGCAGAAACAAACCCACTCACGTCATGACCTTCACAAAGTTTCAGGACAGCCCTGGAGTCATCGTAGAAAGGTTCTCTGTGGATCAGGACGTCCAGGAGAATATTGGTGTCAATCATCAGTTTCATATTTGGAAAGCCTTTCTTCCCGCAGCGAGTGACGGTTCATATCAGCAGAAACTTTTCCGGCAAGAACACCGGAGATCGCATCGACGGAAGGAACATTGGGATTCACCATCCTGGCGATCATTTTTCCGTTGCGCGTAATCCAGATGTCTTCCATTTCAACCAGATCCAGGTATTTGCCGAGGTTCAGTTTAAACTCGGTGGCGGTAATCTGCATGGAATCATCTCCTTTCTTTTTTCTTTTATTTTAAACAAAACAAATGTAATAATCAACTAAAATCGAACGATATATTTTCATTGGGCAATAAAATTGTTCGATATTCGATAAAGGAGGAATGAGGATCTGCACGGGAGGGTTTTTTATGGCATTGACAATCAGGGAAATAGAAGAAGCTCATAAGCGGATTGAAGCGCATATTTTTAAAACGCCGGTTTTGCGTTTGAAGGACCTGGATGACATTCTTGGCTGCGAAGTCTATGTGAAAGCAGAATGCATGCAAATATCAGGTTCGTTCAAATATCGGGGCGCCATGAATAAGATCCTCTCGTTATCCCCGAATGACCTGCGGCGCGGCATTGTGGCAGCATCTTCCGGTAATCATGGAAAAGCGGTTGCATATGCTTCGAAAGAGTTCGGTGTTCCGGCGGCAATCGTCTTACCCTATACTGCGGCAAAGGTCAAGGTGGACAGGATCCGCTCATGGGGCGCGGAGATTATACGGTGCGATGTGACGGAGAGGTTTGAAGTGGCTGAACGCTTGTGCCGCGAACGAAATGCCACACTGCTCCCGCCTTACAATGATGAAGACATTATGGCGGGGCAGGGAACGGCCGGAATTGAGATCATGAGGCAATGCCCGGGGCTGGATGCCGTTGTCGTTCCGGTCAGCGGCGGGGGATTGATTGCCGGTGTGTCTACGGCGATTAAAGCCATTTCACCATCTGTAAGGGTTTATGGCGCGGAGCCGGCTTTGATTCCACGCTATTCAGTCAGCCTGAAGGCTGGGAAGCCGGTTGACGTGGGAGCGAACAAGACCGTTGCAGACGCGCTGGTTTCTTCGATTCCCGGAAATCTATGCTTTCCATATGTTTCCGCGCATACGGATGGCTTTTTCGATGTGGACGAGGACTATATTCTCAAAGGAATGAAGCTTCTGCTTTTGGAAGGGAAGCTGCTATGCGAGCCGTCTTCCGCAATCGGAATTGGAGCGGTTCTGCAGGGGCTCGTGCCCATAAGCCCGAAAGACAAGGTCTGTTTTCTTATTTCAGGAGGGAGCGCTTCTCTCGAACAGATCAGAAAGTTGGAACAAATTTAAAATCGGGCATCTGTGAAGATTTCAGTGCATGCAGATGGTTTTAAATAGGAACGGGATATATACTATTGGTTGAATGGCAATACTGTTTTTTATGCTATAGTGGGCATTGAAGCAAACAGGATTACAGATTCGTAAGATACTTCCATCATCTTGCTTCCATCGCGTGCACCAGGCGAAGGATTGTCTCCTGTACCGGTACACGAAGCCCATTGTCATTAGCCGCGCGGACTACCGCACCGCAAATGAAGTCCGCTTCCGTTTTCCTTCCGTATTTCAGATCCGCATAGATACTGGTGTAACCATTCGGCGCATTTTTGAGATGCGCGCGCACTCTGGCAATCTGCTGCTCCGGATCAAAAACAGCCCCCTCCCCTGCCGCCGCTGCACAGATCTCGCGTATCAAGTCCTCGCACACCAGCCAGGCATTCTCATTTTCCGCCACATAGCCCTGGACCACCTGGAGGATACCGGAGAGGACGCTCGACGAGGCGTTGATCATCAGCTTGTTCCAGACCTCGTAACGGATATTGTCACTGACGGCGCAAGGGAAACCGGCTCTTTCAAACAGATCCCTCAGTTCCTCCAGCCTTCCCCTTTCCGGTGCCTGCTCCCCTGCGGTGGACGCCCCTCCAAAGACAGTCTCCCCAAGGCCGCTGTTCACGATGACGGAAGCGCTCTCCCTGTAGCTCCCCTGTTTCGTTGTTCCAATCAGTACATGGGCGGAATCCGCAAATTCACGCATCACACGGTCATGCCCCGCCCCGTTCTGCAATGTCAGAAGCAGCGTATCCGGCCCGATGAGTCCGCGGTTCTCATTAAGCACATCCCGGATCTGATACGCTTTCGTAAAAAGCATTACCACATCCGCCGGCTCCTTGCGGCTCCCGCCCCGATATGCAGGGACCATCCTTGTCACAGTTTCGTCTCCAAAGCTGCTTTTTATTGTGACACCTTTGCTATTGATCTCCTTTAGATTTCCTTCATTGCTGCCGATTAACGACACATCCGCGCAGGCAGCCAGCTTCCCTCCGAACAGGAGCCCCATGGCCCCGGGGCCAATCACGGTAATCTGCATATTAATCTCCATTCCGCCGTCTTCGATTGGCGGTACAAATAGTAACGAGAGCAACTATTATCTTCCACAAGTATCCCCATTATCCAATGGTAAGTGGGACGTTTGACCTATAATCAAAAATTCCAAAGAACACCTCAACACTTTGTTGGTTCAAGTATAGAATATTTTGAAATGATTTCATAGGGTTTTAGGATAATTGTAAGCGGTAAAAATTCTGTGTATAGAAAAACTCCCCTGGGTATGCTATCATCGCAGAGAGTCAAGTCTCAGGCACTGAATAGCAAGGAAAAGTCGTTTTTTCCTGATAATTCAAAATCAGCGGATTAGGAATTGCCAGTATAAGAAGAAGGGTACCGAAATGGAAGAAAAAAAGCGTAATAAAGTTTTTCGCGGGATCCTGATCTCGCTGGGGATTTGCGGTGGTCTGGCTGAATGTGCTTTGATCGTTTTGGGATACCTCTTTTTATTCGGGGGGCCGCCGAAGGTTATAAGAGATGAAGATAAGTATGCGGAGACCATGCATAAGTACACACAGGAAGTTGTAGGAAAAGTGCATACCGGGTTCTTTACTTTTCCTCAGACAATACCCGAGAGCGCGTTTGAGAGTGGAACCGGACCTGAATTTTATTTTTCTTATCAGGACACATGGGATGATCCGACTTGTGAAGTGTATTTGAAATGTACATATTCCGATGAGGATTATGCAAAAGAGATTGACAGACTGAAAAACAGTGTATATACGCTTGAAGGCGAACATGGAGAAGTGAGCGCAATGCTTGAATTCGAGGAGGCCGGGCGGTTTGAGTATCCGGTTTATAAAGCCATCGACTGTGATAACTATTCCTATGAATATGCGATGGATCTAGGGGAAAATGGGGTCGCATACATTTATACTTCCTTTAAGCACACTCCCGAATCGTTAAAAAAGATTCCCAAAAAGTACCTGCCTGATGATTACGCGGAAACCATCAGGAATTGTACATTTTCAAACGGTGGTTATAATGTATATGTGACAGAAAAAAACGATGAATTTAAAGCGTATGATTATGGCGAGAGGTTTTGCTGTCAGGATTTGTAGAGGCGAATGGAATGAATAGTCAAGAACCGTCCTGATCCGAGGAGCCGATTTGCCCCACAGGCGGTTCGCTATGTCAGAATTCAGAGCGGCAAACCCCCACTCTGACAGGGGAGGTTATTATATGGGGTTTACGGTAGGAGTTGGGGAAGCGGATTTTGCGGCGCTCCGCAATGAAAATGCGTACTATGTGGATAAAACTGAAATTATTTACGAGCTTGTGCACGACACTAATAATAAGGTAACGCTCTTTACAAGACCACGCAGGTTTGGAAAAACACTCATGATGAGTATGATGGAGAACTTTTTCAGTATACGGAAGAAAAGCGAAAGCATATTTAAAGGGCTTGCCATAACAGAACATGAGAATTTTTGCAAGGAGTGGATGAATCAGTATCCGGTGCTTTTTGTTTCATTAAAGGATGCTGAAGCGGATGAGTTTGATGTGGCTTATGCAAAACTGGGGAATGTCATAGCGGATCTATGTAAAGGGATTTCTGATATTGGTTTAGAGAAAAATGTAAATTCTTTTGATGTCGAGGTATTCAACAGACTGCAGGCTCAGACAGGGACGGATTCGGACATTCAGAATTCACTAAAGACAATTATGCGTATGATGAATGCGGTATATGGTAAAAAAGTCATCCTCTTGATTGACGAGTACGATGTCCCTCTTGCGAAAGCAAGTGAGAAAGATACCGTAAAGAATCAGTATTATTCAAAGATGCTTGATGTTATCAAAGGGATCATGAGCACAGCCCTTAAAGATAATGAGTTTCTTCGGTTCGCCGTGATTACAGGATGTCTTCGCATTGCAAAGGAGAGCATCTTTACAGGCACCAATAATTTTGCCTCATACTCTGTTCTGGACGAGGATTTTTCGGATTACTTTGGCTTTTCAAGTGATGAAGTAGACGCGATCCTTGAGGCGGCAGACCGGACAGACAAGGCGGATATTATCAGGCAATGGTATGATGGCTATGTATTTGGTAACAGCTATGTATATTGCCCCTGGGATGTCATAAACTATCTTTCGGCATTGAAGAAGAGAAAAGATGCCAAGCCAAAGAATTACTGGAAAAATACCAGTCATAACGGTATTTTGCTGACATTTGTAAAGCGCACGGATTTTGATGTTGCCGGCAAATTTGAAAAGCTGCTAAACGAAGGAACTATTATTCAGGCGATATCTGATGAATTAACTTACGATCCTCTTCATTCTACAGAGGACAATCTATGGAGTGTTCTTTTGATGACAGGCTATATTACAAAGGCTGATCCCGATGAAGATGGAGATACCGTTTCCCTGAAGATACCCAATAAAGAGATTGCATCTATTTTTCAGGATTCCGTCATAAGATATTTCACGGATACAGTAAACTCCGATACGATAAAGGAACTGCTGGAATCGATGTGGGAAAAGGACGAGATTAGATCCGGCGAAATATTATCGGGTTTGTTATGGGATACGATCAGTTATAATGATTATCATGAGGACTATTATCATGCGTTCCTTGCAGGTATATTTGTTGGAAGAGGATACGAAGTTGAATCCAATAAAGAGAAGGGTCTCGGAAGACCGGATATATTTCTGAAGGATAGAAAAAACAGAAGGGCTATCATTATAGAGGCGAAGAAATCTGATAAGGAATCCGACCTGGTCAAGGATTGTGATAAGGCGATAAAGCAGATTATTGATGAGAAGTATGCTGAAGGGCTTTGCGGTTATGTTCAGATACTCTGTTATGGCGTTGCATTTTACCAAAAGCAGGCCAGGGTAAAGCTTTTAAGGCTATAATATTAATATTTGTGTTTATGTGAGAAGGAGGAAAAACGGACATGATCTATATTACCGGAGATACGCATGGGCCAAGTCCGTTTGGCTTCCGTTCTGTGGACGGATTCGGCAGGAGGCTGAACATGGAAAGTTTCCCTGAGCAAAAAGACATGACACGTGACGATTTTGTGATCATCTGCGGAGATTTTGGCGGTGTCCTGAACTACGACAGCCGTTATGACGATACAGGCAGCGCCTTCAAGGATAAGATCTTTTTGGCGCACGGGGAGTCAAAGGAAGAAAAAAACTGGCTGGACTGGTTCCTGGAGAAAAACTTCACGCTGCTTTTTTGTGACGGGAACCACGAAAACTTCGATCGTCTTTGCCGCGCGTATCCGGAAGTGGATTTTCACGGCGGAAAAGCGCATCAGCTCAGGGAGAATGTGTTTCACCTGATGAGGGGGTATGTGTTTGAGCTCGGAGGCCTTTCCTTCTTTGTGTTTGGCGGGGCAAAGAGTCATGACATCTCAGGCGGGATCCTGCGGCCTTACGAATACAGGACGGAAAAAGAGTTCAAAAGGGCGCAAAAAAGGCTTCGGGATACCGGAGCCTTTTTTCGGGTAGAGCATTTAAGCTGGTGGGAGGAAGAGCTTCCTTCTGAAGAAGAGATGGAAAGGGGCGTCGCAAGTTTGTCGGCATGCGGGTGGAATGTCGATTTCGTAATATCCCACTGCGCGCCCTCAAGCATTGCTGCCCTTGCGGGGTTCTCAGACAGGAACAGCCTGACGGAATACTTCGAAAATGTCCGCGAAAAGCTCGGTTTCCGGCAGTGGTTCTTCGGGCATTATCATGCAAACAACAAGCTTTCCGAAAAATACACCATGTTGTATGAACAAATTCTGCGTATCTGGTAACATGATTTTTACACACGGCTCTTACATGGCTCTTACACGGCTCTTACATGGCTCTTACATGGCTTCTTCATGGTTTTTGTCGGCAATCCGATAGAAAAATCTGTTGAGCCGGTTCTATTATTTTGCTATAATCTCATTCGTATTTATGTCCTTCTGAAGGCGTTGATATTTCCGAATGGCGTGACGATATAGAGAGCATAAATTGTGATTTTCGAGAGATGAATATAATGGCAAACATAGCTGTTTCCTCTTTTGTAATCAAGAACATATTTCATTCGTGAAAGATAACGGCCGGACTTAAGGGGGGGTTATGCCCTTTCGGGTCCGGCTTTTTGATAGAGCCGGTTTGTCTTGCAGGCGGTTTGCTATGCCAGAACTCAGAGTGGCAATAAAACCACTCTGATAAAATGAGCCGGTTTGTCCTGCAGGCGGTTCGCTATACCAGAACTCAGAGTGACAATAAAACCACTCTGATAGATGAGCCTTAACGATGCGATGCCGCATCGGTTTGTCAGGAACTCAGAATGGCCAAAACTCACTCTGATAGGGGAGGATTCGTATAGCTTACGATACCGCAGATGTTTGTCAGCAATTAGAATAGCCCAAAAGCCACTTTAATAGAGGGACTGTTTGACCCGCAGCGGCGCGTCTTTGTGTTGGCAATTGAAATGCTCAAAAACGAATGAGGCATTAAGCCTCAATTAATAACGGGAAAGAATATGAAAAAAAGTCTTACACAAAAAGCGATCGGGATCTTTCTCATTTATGTGTCCGTCGCATGCATTGCGGCATTTGGAGCCTATGCCGGGGGCGTTGTATTCAGGCAGTATCTGAGAATCGCGAATCAAGCGATTCTCATTGTTGGATTTATTGCGGTTCTTTTGATCTGGAGCAAGGAAATTCCCAAAGAACGGAAAATACAGCGTATGACGGTGAGGATAATCGCCGTCATCGTGATCCTGCTTGTCATCTTCGGGCTGTTCCTTCAGATGTTCATGGGCATAGATAAGGAAACGGTGGTCATTAAAGACGGAGAAAAGAAAATAGAGGTTGAACGCAGTTGGATCATGTTCCTTGAAAGATCCTATTACGATTATAAAAATATCTTTTGGTACACCAAAGACCCTCATTATATCGAAAGCTATGACGATGGAAGCCCGCACCAGCCTATGTACAGAGATTTCTATGATGAGAATGGAGACCTTGCGAATCGCATATATTTAGAAGAGAATGGAGACTTTGCGGGCGGCATGTCTTCGGAAGAGAATGGGGACTTTTAGGGCAGCGTGTTTTCGGATGATTATGAATATAATGATAAATGAGTAAGGAGGTTTTGGCATTGAAACATGCGGATGTAATTGAAAAGCTGACCCTGGATGAGAAGTGCTATCTTTTGTCCGGACGTGATTTCTGGTCAACCTATGGTTTTGAAAAGAAAGGGGTGCCGAGCATCATGCTTTCTGACGGGCCCCACGGGATCCGGAAGCAGATGGGGGCGGGAGACCAGCTTGGGCTGAACGGTTCGGTTCCGGCTACCTGCTTCCCGACCGCGGCCACGATTGCCAACAGTTGGGATCCGGAATTGGGGGAAGAAATCGGGCGGAATCTGGGGGAGGAGGCGGCCTGCCAGGGCGTCAATGTGCTCCTGGGACCGGGAATGAATATCAAAAGGAGCCCGCTCTGCGGCAGGAATTTCGAGTATTTTTCGGAGGATCCCTATCTTGCGGGAAAGATGGCGGCGGGTTATATCCGCGGCATACAGGAAAACGGGGTCGTTGCCTGCCCGAAGCATTTTGCGGCAAATAACACGGAGCTCCGGCGCCAGGCCAGCAATTCCGTGGTGGACGAGCGGACGCTGCGGGAAATCTATCTTACGGCTTTTGAGATTGCGGTGAAGGAGTCTCATCCCAGGAGCATTATGTCCTCCTATAATGAGGTCAACAGTGTTTATTCCAATGAAAATCCGCATCTTTTGCAGGAGATACTGAGGGATGAATGGGGCTTTGACGGCTTCGTGGTTTCCGACTGGGGCGGGGGCAATGATTTTGTGGAGGGCGTTCGCGCCGGTTCCCATCTGGAAATGCCAATGACCGGCGGAGACTCGGCCGAATACCTTATTCGTTCCGTAAAGGAAGGAAAAATCACGGAGGAGCTGGTGGACCGGAGGGTGGACGAGCTCCTGGATGTGGTGCTCTCCACGTATGCGGCGGTCAAGCCCCTTGAGGGGAAGAGCTTTGATGTGGAGGCACATCACGCGGTGGCGAGGAAGGCCAGCGAGCAAAGCATTGTCCTTCTCAAGAATGAGGGGGATATCCTGCCGCTTGAGGAAGGGGCGAAGGTTGCCGTGATCGGGGATTTTGCGGAAACGCCGCGTTACCAGGGCGCCGGATCTTCCGTAGTGAACCCTACGAAGCTGGATTCCGCCATGGGCGTGATCGGGAGTTTTCCTCTGGAGGTCATCGGTTTTGAAAAGGGGTATCCGCGCACGGGACCGGGCGATTCCGCCATGCGGGAGCGGGCGGTGCAACTCGCGAGGAAGGCGGAGGTGGTTCTTCTTTACATCGGACTGGACGAGATTTCCGAGTCGGAGGGTCTGGACCGGCCGCATATGAAGCTGCCGGCCAGTCAGGTGGCTCTGCTGAATGCCGTGGCCGCGGTGAATGAAAACGTGGTCGTGGTGATGTCCGCCGGTTCTGCCGTGGAGATGCCATGGATTGATTCCTGCAAAGGGCTTGTGCATGCCTGCCTTTGCGGGCAGGCGGGCGCCGCGGCGGTGCTTTCAGTGCTCACCGGCAAGGTCAATCCATCGGGCAAGCTGTCGGAAAGCTACCCGCTATCCTATGAGGACGTTCCTTCAAAGCCCTATTTCCCGGCGAAACAGCGCAGCGTGGAGTACCGGGAAGGCCTGTATGTGGGATACAGGTATTATGAAACGACAGGGCAGCCGGTGCTGTTCCCCTTTGGTTTCGGGCTTTCTTATACAACGTTTGCGTACAGCGATCTTCACGTTAATGAAAAGGAAGCGCGATTCACGCTGACGAATACCGGAAGCCGGGACGGGGCAGAGGTGGCGCAGCTTTACGTGTCACCGGTCAATCCGGGAGTTTATCGTCCGAAAAAGGAGCTGAAGGGTTTTGCGAAGGTATTCCTTTCCGCGGGAGAAAGCAGGGAAGTGACGATTCCATTGGACGATAAGGCTTTCCGTTATTTCAACACGAAGACGGGGCGTTTCGAGGTGGACGGAGGGGAGTATGAGATCCTGGTGGGAGCCTCTGCAAGGGATATCCGCCTGAATGCTGCCCTCGCCGTACAGGGGACGGAGGCTCCGCTGCCTTTCGAACCTTCCGAGCTGCCTTCCTATTGGGCGGGAAAAATTCTGAACGTGTCCGATGAAGAGTTTGAAAGGCTTCTGGGACATCCGATCCCGGACGGCCGCTGGACCGGCGAGCTCCGGATGAATGACGCTATTGCCCAGCTTTATTACGCGAAAAGCCTGAAAGCCAGGCTGGCCGGAAAAATCCTGCAGGGGATTCTGAACAAAAGCATGGCGAAGGGGAAGCCGAACCTGAACATCATTTTCATTACCAATATGCCTTTCCGGGCGATTGGAAAAATGGCCGGCGGGGCCGTTAGCCAGGAAATGTGTGAAAATATTGTGACCATCGTCAATGGTCATGCGATTGCCTTTTTCAAGGGAATGGCCGGGCTGATCGGGGGCTATTTCCGACAGGGAAAGATCCTGAAAAAGGCGCGGAATATGAAATAGTGGGGAGGATAAAACATGATTTCACTCATACTGTCGCTCGTTGTTCTTTTGGCGGGCTATTTTGTTTATGGCAGATTCACGGAAAGGGTCTTCGGGCCGGACGAGCGGCAGACGCCGGCGATCGCGATTAATGACGGGGTGGACTGTGTGCCCATGCCTCTGTGGAAGGCGTTCCTTGTCCAGCTTTTGAATATTGCGGGGACGGGGCCGATTTTCGGGGCGTTGATGGGGGCTTGTTTCGGGCCCATAGTCTTCCTGTGGATCGTCCTGGGATCCATTCTGGGCGGCGCGGTGCATGATTATATGTCCGGCATGATTTCCTGCCGTCATCGCGGCGACTCGATTGCGGAGCTGTCCGGAGTTTATCTGGGCAATGCGGCGAAGTGGGGCATGAGGATTTTTTCCATTGTGCTGCTTGTGCTGACCGGCACGGTTTTTGTCAACAGTCCGGCTGCCTTGATTGCGCGCCTTACGCCGGATTTCCTGAATGAGAAATTCTGGGTGGTGACGATTCTGCTCTATTATGTCCTGGCTACGCTGCTGCCGATCGACAAGCTGATCGGGAGGCTTTACCCCGTTTTTGGCGTTGTTCTGATTGCCATGGCGGTCAGCGTGCTGGGCGGCACAATGCTGGGCGGCTACAGGATTCCCGAAATTGTCCTTTCCAACCTGCATCCCGACGGACTGCCGGTATGGCCGTTCATGTTTGTCACCGTGGCCTGCGGAGCTATCTCGGGATTTCACGCCACCCAGTCTCCCATGATCGCCAAATGCATTACCAGCGAGAAGCAGGGGCGGACGGTGTTTTACGGCGCGATGATCGCGGAGGCCGTCATTGCCCTGATCTGGGCTTCCGCCGGCGTGGCTTTCTACGGGACGACGGAGCTTTTGAATAAAGCCATTTCCACCCTTGGTCAGTCCGGAACGGTGTATGAGATCTCAAAGACGATGCTTGGCGGCGCGGGCGGTGCCCTGGCGGTGGTAGGCGTGGTGGTTTGCCCGATCACCTCAGGGGATACGGCCTTCCGGAGTGCCCGGCTGATCCTCGCCGAGATCACGCGTCTTGATCAGAAGAAGATCGCGAACCGGTTATTGATCACTCTTCCTATGTTGTGCATTGGTGCCGTCCTGACCCAGCTTGACTTTAATGTTTTGTGGAGGTATTTCTCCTGGAGCAACCAGACGCTGGCGATGGTCTCTCTCTGGGTGGCAACAGCCTATCTTTTGAAGGAAGGAAAGGATCGTTTTGCTTCGCTCCTGACCGCCCTGCCGGCCACCTTTATGACGGGCGTCAGCGCGACCTATATTCTGATGGCCAAAGAGGGCTTCGGGCTGTCTTCCATGATTGCGTATCCTGTGGGGATATGCGCGGCCCTTCTGCTGTTCGGCCTGTATGTCCGGGTCTTGCGAAAGAATGAACATTGATATGTTTGATTAAGTTCGATTGAGTTAGATAAAGTTCGATTCAGTTCAATTGGGTTAGATAAAGTTTAATTCAGTTCGATTCAGTTCAATTGAGTTAGATAAAGTTTGATTAAGATGGAGAGACGTCAGATGTTCCTTCGTCTGAAGGACTTTTCGGAGTACATGGAAAAATACGACTGTTTCTGGGGAATGGGAGAGGGGGGCGACCTGTTCCTCAAGGAGCAGCAGTTGATGGAACGGGACGCGCTGTATACGCATAGGGAGAAGGAAAAAATCCGGGAGCGCAGAAACCGGGAGGTCAGGAAGGGGCTGCATCTTCGGATCGATTCGCTCCGGGAGGATGTTGAAAGGTTCGGAGTTTGGGACGGGTTGGCGGAGGACGAGCCGGTTTGCCCCGCGGGCGGTTCGTTATGTCAGAACTCAGAGCTGCAAAAACCCACTCTGATAGGGGAGCCGGTTTGCCCCGCAGGCGGTTCGCTATGTCAGAATTCAGAGTGGCAAAAACCCACTCTGATAGGGGAGAAAATAGAGTTCCGTTACCGTTATCCGGATAAGAAAAAGGGGGATATCAATCACCATCTCGCCGGGATGCTTTACGAACCGGAGGAGTTGGGGGATGGGCTGTTCAGGGTGGTGATTTCCGGAAAGCATTCTCATCTGATTGAACTCCTTGCCTTTCCGGGCAGGCCCTTGTTTATGGATGATTCGTTGCTTGCGGATAATTCATTGTTTCCGGATAAAGCTTTGGTTGAGGGAGATCCTTCGTTTTTGGACAAGCCTTTGGCTGCGGATAATTCCTTGGTTTCGAACAGCATTTCGCTTACGAATGCCGGCTCGTTTTCGAATGCCGGTTCGTTTCCGGGCAAGGCTTTTTCTCCCGACAATGAGCGGGACGCGCCGCTCGCTCCTCTTGCATTCCTTCTGAAATATCATCGAATCGCAAAGATTGAACATCTGATGTACCAGGTCAACTGTTTCAAGACGGAATACCGCAGCCTGCGCAGCATTCCGGACATCCCGCTTCGAAAGCTCCTGCAGGAATATCACAGGAAAATTGCAGCGGAACGGGATGGAATTTATGAGACATTGATTGGAAAAGGCATGACCAATCCGAAATGGGTCTCGGAGCAGAAAGCATATTCGATTGTGAAAAGCTATTTTCCGGACGCAAAGTTCCAATATCAGGCCGAATTCCTTTTTGGGCAGCGGCTGGATATCTTTATCCCCTCGGAAAATGTTGCGATCGAGTACCAGGGCCGGCAGCATTACGAATCGGTGGAGTTTTTCGGGGGCGTAGACGGATTTAAGGATAACCAACGCCGGGATGCCCGGAAGCTGGGACGATGCAGGGCGAATGGCGTCAGGGTGATTTATTGGGATTATGACAGGCCGCTGACAAAAGAATATTTTAAGGAGGAGATCCTTCCGATGATCGGACAAGGATCGTCAGGATCGCCTTGATTGTTGAAATGAAAATATTTAATCTTTCATTTTTCATAAAGTTTGATTGTTATAAGATTTGATCTTTTTTGTTGCAAAGAGCCGGATGGGTAAAATCGGAATATGAATGAACCATTTATAAAAATAGATCTCCATGGACTGACGCAGGAGCAGGCGGTCAAGGTAGTTGACAGGGCGATTGCTTCTGCCGGGCCGGGAACCTATCAGCTTCATCTGATTCACGGATATAACCGGGGGAGCAGTCTGCGCTCCATGATTCAGAACTGGTACAGATATGATTCGAAAGTGAAGCGGATCATGCCAGGTGACAACCCCGGCGTGACGGTTCTTGTCCTGAAGGAACTGTTTTGATAAAAGCGGAATGTGTATATGCCCGGCTTCTGCGGCTGAGTTTATATGAATACGGACAGCGGTCATGCATTGAAATGGTAAAGCATAGACGCAGTCATGCACTGAAAAGGTCTTGCAGTGAAGTGGTAAAGCATAGAAGCGGTTATACATTGAAGTAGTTATATATAGATGCGGTCATGTATTGAAGTGGCCATGCATGGGGGCAGGTCATTCGCGGAATAAGAAGGAATCAGTAAATCCTGTTAATGGAGGCTGGATTTTGTAAATAAAGGTGGGATTCATGGAAAAAAACGGATGGGATAAGGGCGAGGACGGGTACAGATATTACGAAAACGGAGAGCCCGTGAAAAATAATTGGAGGAAGAGCGGGGATTTCTGGTTTTTCCTGGGAAATGACGGACTCGTTACTAAGGATACATTGATATCTTTCAAAGGGGAGCGGTATTATGTGAACCAGGACGGGGCGATGGTGACGAATTCGTGGGCCTGGGTCAGAAATCCTGATAATGCTTCCAGTCGCTCATGGTGTTATTTCCGAAATGATGGAAAACTGCGGGAAAGCGGATCGAAATACAAATCATACCCGTTTCAGAACAGATTATCTACCAGATTATTTATATGAGGGTCCAGAAGTGCTTTTGGAGGAAAAGCAGTATAAGAATCTTTCAAATTTGCTTCGGAAATTAACCGCAGTATTCCTTGTACTGCGGTTAAACCTGGATTTTTGTGAATTTTGAAATATTAAACCATGGGTTTAATGACAATTCTGTTTTCAAGTGTTATTATCTTCGTTGTCGAGGCAAGACATAGGAGGCCAGGGCAAACATAAGAAATTAAGACACAGGAGGGTAAGACACAGGAAGACAAGAAATCAGAAGTTAAGAAATAGGAAGCCAGGATACAAGACAACACGAAACAAAGGTGGTCATTAACCTCATTATGTCGGCGGTAGCTCAATGGCAGAGCGGGATCCTGATTGGGATCCATTCAGCATTAATTACATCGGCCTTAGTAAGATGCTGGTTCGACTCCAGCCCGCCGGCTTTGGGATGCTAACAGCAAGATTGGATCGTATAACTTTTTATTATACAAAACAATGCATCCTGAAACAAAATGAAAAGAAATAGTAACTGTTTGGCTTGACTGAGCAGTTACAAGAAAAATTATGTGACCCCAACAGCAATTTTTGGTGATCAGACTGTAAATCTGTAGCGGTTCGAATCCGTAAAATACGGGGTCATGAATTATGTCAGGAATTTTGCGTCATCACGATTGTGAACTTTGTGGTCTGATGATGGCGGAAAGGGGGAAACATGGACTTCGCTGAAGCATTAAGGCTTGATGCCGCATTTACAAGAACTGAAAATGGTGCCGTGGCTTTGAATACCACAGGGGACGCAAGGCTTGACCTGTATGGAACCATAGGGGCTCTTCGTACGGCAGACAAGGAAAGGATCAACCGCCTTTTCTCCGAAGCCTGGAAAGTGGACCCTCTTTTTGCGACAAAGATCGCCTTCTATGCCCGTGACATCAGGGAAGGGCTTGGCGAAAGACAGACCTTCCGTACCATTATGCAGTTCATGGCAGAGTATCATCCTGAAGCACTGCGGCCAAATCTGGATCTGGTCGGGCTGTATGGGCGTTATGACGATCTGTATTGCTTGATCGGTACCCCGATGGAAAACGAAATGTGGGCTGCCATGAAGAAGCAGTTTGAAGAGGATCGCCGCAATCTTAAGGAGGGGAACAGCATTTCCCTGCTGGCGAAATGGATTAAGACGGCGGACGCTTCCTCGAAGGCAACCCGTAGGCTGGGCATCCTGACTGCGGAAAAGCTTGGCTATTCCGTATACGAGTTTAAGCGTCTGGTGCGTGCCATGCGGAAGCGGATTGTCATTGTGGAGGCATTAATGTCCGCGGGGCGTTGGGACGAGATTAAATATTCCTCCGTGCCGTCAAGGGCGATGATGATTTACCGTCATGCCTTTTCAAGGCATGACGGGCAGCGTTTCAACGATTTCATTCAAAAAGCCGCAAAGGGTGAAGAGACCATCCATTCCGCGACTTTGTATCCATACGATATTGTGGAAAAGATATTGGTGTATCAGGGATGGCTGGTACCCCGGATCAATCATGATCCCGTGCTGGAGGCACAGTGGCGTCAGCTTCCGGATTATGTAGAAAAAGGGACGAATGCCCTGGTTATTGCTGACACATCCGGATCCATGAAAGGCAGGCCGATGGCAACTTCTGTTGGTCTGGCCGTGTACTTTGCGGAGAGGAATACCGGCCCGTACCACAACATGTTCATGTCTTTCTCTGGCGAATCCAAAATTCAAATGCTAAAAGGCGAAACACTGGCTCAAAAGATTGAGAGCATAGATATGGATGATTGGGAGCAAAATACAAACCTTGAGGCTGCGTTTAATCATGTGCTGGAAATTGCCATAAAGAACCATGTGGAACCGGAAAAGATGCCAAAATCCCTGATCGTCATTTCCGATATGGAAATTGATCAGTGTGGGGATAAAGACTGGACTTTCTATGAGAAGATGGCAGGAGAATTCCGCAAAAGGGGATATATGATCCCGAATGTTATTTTCTGGGATGTCGCGAGCCGCCATGACATCTTTCATGCGGACAAAAACAGGATGGGCGTACAGTTGGTGAGTGGCCAGTCCGCGGCAGTATTCCGACAGGTAATGAAGTGCGTGGGACTCAACCCCATCCAGGCCATGGAGATGGTAATCAATTCGGAAAGATATGCTCCGATCACAGTGGCGTGAGCTTCGGTTTCAGGCGCCAGGTATGAAAGAATTTTTTATGGATTTTTTGTGGGGCAGAGCCCCATGACCGCAAGTATGAAAGGCAAGCCTTTCATACTTCATTTGTGCCGCTGGCGCGTCACAAATGGGACTCAACGCCTGCGGCATTAAGTCAAAGTATGAAAGGCTTCTCCCATACTTGGTTTGTGCTGCTATCCTGTTACAAATTGGATGTCAATGCCTGCGGCAGCAGGTCAAAATGTGAATGAGACATTGATTGTGTCATGAAAAGGCGATGACTTGAATTCAGTCGGTTGAATTCAGTCATCGCCTTTGTTATACTCACGGGCAGATAAATCCGCGCATGAGCAAAATAACATGACCGCAGCGTTAGAATCCGTTGCAATCCGGAATTAATCCGCGCGCGATTATACTTTGACTTGATGCCGCAGGCATTATGAAACGGGGTGGCCGCCCGCCTTCAGCAGCTTCGATACCGGGCGGATTTTCAAATATGGTTTTGCGTTTGAAGGTGAGAAATGCCTGATCCGGAAACAGAGTGGATAAAAATGAGGATCATCAGGCAAGGGTTTGGAGTGATAATGCGTCCATGGATGAAGCTCTGGATCGCTTTCGTGGAAAAAATGAGGAGCGTCAGGCAGGGTTTGGAGTTTAATGAAATGAAAGGAAGCAGGAGATTATGGGAATCAAGGTGCAGTTTGATGTTTTGAAGGATACGGTCAAGAAGGCGTTTCTGAATATGGGGATGCCGGAGGATAAGGCGGAAATTTGCGCGCAGATTCACTGTGAGTCCAGCGCGGACGGCGTGGAGAGCCACGGCCTGAACCGTATCCCGAGATTCGCGACATATGTAGGGAAGGGCTGGGTGGATCTGAAGGCCGAGCCGGAGCTTGTCGGGAGGAAGGGGGCTGCGGAGAATTATGACGGCCACCTGGGCATCGGCATTACGAATGCCATTTTCTGCGGCGACAGGGCAGTGGAGCTGGCGAAGGAGCATGGCATAGGGATCGTGGCTCTGCGGAATACAACGCATTGGATGAGGGGCGGCACGTACGCGTGGCGGATGGCCTACAAGGATATGATCGGTCTGTGCTGGATCTCCGCCGAGAGCTGTATGCCGATGTGGGGGAGTGACAAGATCAGCGTGGGCAATAACCCGCTGTGCCTTGCGGTTCCGCGGAAGAAGGGTCCCATCGTGGTGGATATGTCCTTCAGCCAGTATGCCTATGGGAAGCTGGGAGTTTACCGTCTTGCGGGGAAGCAGCTTCCTTATCCGGGCGGCTACGACAAGGATGGGAACCTGACCACCGATCCGGGGGCGATTGAGGAGACTATGCGCGTTTTGCCGATTGGATATTGGAAGGGATCGGCCCTGGCCATTGCGCTGGATATGGCGGCTGCCATGATCTCGAACGGGAAGTGCGGATCCGACCTTGACGAGGAGGCTCGGGGGAGCTGCACCGGATGCTCGCAGGTCTTTATCGCCATTGACCCCTATCTGTTCGGAGACGTGGAAAGCCTGCAGGCGATGCTTGACCGAAGGGTGGAGGCCGCGGATAACGCGCATCCCGTGGATGAGAGGCATCCGGTGAAGTGCCCGGGCGAGGGCACTCTGGAGAGGCGGAAGAAGAGCATGGCGGAGGGCGTCAATGTGGATGAGCAGATATGGTCACAGATCCAGGGCCTTGCGGCGGGGGCAATGGATGTCGAGGATCTGGCCAGCAAATAACGGGACAGGTAAGGCCGTAGTCTGCCCGTGGGGGGTGTGCTGTATTGAAGAATAGCGAAAAAACGAATGTGATGCGTGTCCTGGACCAGAAGAAGGTGCCTTACGAGAAGCATTCCTACGAGCCGGATGCCACGAAAAGCGGAGAGGAGATTGCGGAGATTCTGGGGGAGGATGCCGACAGGGTTTTCAAGACCCTCGTCACGCAGGGGAAGTCAGGTCAGCATTATGTTTTTGTGGTTCCGGTAAAGGCCGGGCTGGATTTAAAGAAGGCGGCCAAGGCGGCCGGGGAGAAGTCCGTTGCCATGATAAAGCAAAAGGAGCTGCTCCCGCTGACGGGCTATGTTCATGGCGGTTGTTCGCCAATTGGAATGAAGAAGCCTTTTCCCACTTTCATTCATGAAACGGCAGAACAGTATGATAGAATCTTTGTGAGCGCCGGGAAGGTGGGGTTTCAGATTGAGTTATCCCCGAAGGATCTTGCCGAAACGGTGGGATGTGGATTCAGTGATATTATTGAATGAGCTTTATTGATAGGCATTATTGATAAATTTTATTGACCGGAATTATGGATGAGCTTTATGGACGGGCATCATGGATGAGCATTATGAATAAATTTTATGAATGAGCTTTATGAATAAGCTTTAAGGATAGGCTTTGTGGATGCGGCGCTGTATTGGCCGGCCGGCTATTGCGGAAGCTGAAAAGCGGCTGCGATAGCCTGGGCGGATGAATCCGGCTCCGCATTTTTTTTGCATGTTTTAACTTTCATGGATTAAAGTATCTACGGGAAAGCATGAAAAGCAAGCTTTTCATAAATAGGAGAGATGAAATGGATAGGAAGGAATATGCTGTTTGCCTGAAGCACAAGGGGCATAATTGCTGTCAGGCGGTGCTGTGCGCTTTTGCAGAGGAACTTTCTGTGCCTGCGGAGCTTTTGAAAAAGATGGGCGCGGGTTTTGGCGGCGGAATGGGATGCATGGAAGCGACTTGTGGGGCTCTCTGCGGAGCGGAAATGATTCTTGGAATGAAAAAGTACGAGGGAAAGCCCGTGCTCCGGGACGCTGCCGCGCTCCACAGAGACTTTTTGGAAAAATGCGGCGCTTCTATCTGCAGGGAGCTGAAGGGCAGGGATACGGGCAGGGTGCTTTGCGAGTGCGATGACTGTGTGCGAAACGCTGTGGAGATCGTTGAACAAATGTGTTGACAAAACTTGCTGCGGCGATATATAAGCGTGACATGGTTTATATTTCGCCGGTTTCCTGACTTTTGATTATTTCTGGCGAGTTATGGGGGAATGAGCTTGTGAAAATTATAGGAAGAAAAAGGGAAACAAATGCTCTTTCAAGATTTCTTTCGTCAAACAGGCCGGAATTTTTTCCTGCTGAGCAGGGGAAAGGAAGAGCCAAATGAAATACATAAATCAACAAATATGTAATATCTAATGCCATTTACAAACGTATATTTATGTGATAAACTAATCCCGCAGAAAGACGGAAAGAAAAATGCAGCCATCGCGAGCCATCGGGGTGACAACAGGGAATGGGAATTGCCTTGTAATCATTGCGATATACCGGATAAAACGGAGCGAAGCGGGCGGCTGCGGGGGATGGGTCTGCGGGAAGGGGGCGGAGAGCGTGGATGGTGCCGGCGGCATGGGCGTTCGGGATATTGCGGCGGCCGGGAATGTTCCGCCCAGGGCGTATATCTGCATTGACCTTAAGTCGTATTACGCCTCGGTTGAATGCGTGTACCGGGGGCTGGATCCGCTGAAGGCAAATCTGCTGGTGGCGGATGAAACGAGGTCTGACCAGACGATCTGCCTTGCCGTATCGCCTTCCCTGAAGGCCATCGGGGTTCCGTCCCGGCCGAGGCTTTTTGAGGCGAAATGGGCAATCAGGAAATATGAGCGGGAGCATCGCACGAAGGTCAGCTATATTATCGCCGTGCCGAGAATGGCGGAATACGAAAGGATTTCCGCGCAGATTTATGGGATTTACCTCCACTATGCCGCTCCGGAGGATATTCATGTTTATTCTATTGACGAGTGCTTCATAGATTGTACCGCCTACCTGCACTTTTACAGGGACAAGGCTGAAAGTGCCGGAGTTCATCCGGCGCGCCTGATGGCGATGACGATGATTCGGGACGTGCTCAGAACGACCGGGATCACTGCCACGGCGGGCATCGGCACCAATATGTATCTGGCCAAGGTCGCCATGGATATTGTGGCAAAGAAGCGTCCGGCTGATGAGGACGGGGTCCGTCTCGCGGAGCTGAACGAGATATCCTACCGATACCTGCTCTGGGATCATCAGCCGTTGACGGATTTTTGGCAGATCGGACCCGGCAAGGCAAGACGCCTGTTTCTTGCGCATATGCGCACCATGGGGGAGGTGGCGGAACGCACGCAGTGGGACGAGGAGTATTTCTACAGAACCTTCGGGATTGACGGTGAAATCCTGATTGACCATGCCTGGGGCATCGAGCCGGTCACTATGAGGGACATCAAGTCTTATCATGCCGGGAGCCGCAGCCTTTCCAACGGGCAGGTGCTTCCGAGGCCGTACCGCTACGGCGAGGCCAGGAATGTCTTTTCGGAGATGATCGACGTGCTTTGTGGGGAGATGTTTGTCAAGAATCTGAAAGCAACGGTTTTTGGCTGGTGGGTGTCTTATGATTACAAGAGCCTGGAGGAATGTCCGGACTATGATGGGCCGGTATGCGTCGATTTTTATGGCAGGCTTCACCCGAAGCACTCAAATGGGACGGTGAGACTTAAGTCAGGGACGAATTCCGTTTCTGTCGTCACGGAGGCGCTGCTGTTTTCCTTTGACCGGAAGACGGATCGCCGGCTTCTGTACCGGAGGCTCGGGGTCTGCGCGAATAATACGAGCCATGATGACGGGACTTTTCAGTTGGACATGTTTTCGGATTATGACGCCCTGGATAAGGAAAAGAGGCTCAGGAAGGCTGTGGCAGAGGCGCGGCTCAAGTACGGGCTGGGGGCGGTGTTTCGGGGCATGAACATGCTGGAGGGGGCGACCACGCTGGAGAGGAACCGCCAGATCGGGGGTCACAGGGCGTGAAAAGCTGAAGAGAGGACATCTCGATCCGGTTTATCCCGTAAGCGGTTCAAGGCAAATCCCTCAGTCGACAGGAGGTTGGCCTCGACCCGCAAGCGGGTCAAGGCATTTCCCCACATTTGAGAACGATTTCCGAGCCGCTGCAGCATCGGCAAGATTATCGTATAAACCGAAATTTCTCCATTTTCAAACCCGATTTGTTTACCCTTTTTGATAAGCCCACCGCTCAGATTGCGCATTTCTTCCATGTCCGCCCTTTCTTTGTACGGATGGCATGATTTAAAAGTCATGTTCTGGTATGGATTTTTCCTATCCATCGATATGTCAATGGATAATACTATATCCTGTAGAGAGATAAGGTTATTCTTTGATGCCATATTTCTGAGCCGTACCATTACGGCAGACATAAGGCAATACCGCAAACTCATGGGAAGTTGGAGGTATGAGCTTTTATGAATTATTTCCTTGGGTTTCCTTGCTCAAAGCGACTCTTCCGTGTTTTCCGAAAGCCATTTCTTTACCTGGTCTACGGATACATCAGCAAGCAACGCTGCCATTTCGTAATCTCTGTAACGTTCATATGTACGGTGTACAATAGCTCTTGTAGCTTTATCAAATCCACTTCTTTCACCGTTTATGAATCCGGTTTTTTCACCGTTTTCGAACCCGGCTTTTTCACCGTTTTCGAAGCCAATTCTTTCACCGATTTGTCTGCCCTTTTCGATCAAACCGCTGCTCAGATTGCACATTTCCTCCAAGTCCCCCTTTCTTTGAATGGTAGGTATGATGCCAAAGTCATGTTCTGGCAAATTCTCTTTTCTTTCCGCCGTCAGATCGCTGGATAGTACTGTGTCCAACAGCCGGATCAGGTTATTTGTTGACGTGATATCCCCTAGCCGAATCATGACCACGGTCATCAAATCATACCTTGCTTTTCCTGAAAAGTTGCCAAAGATATTTTCAGATGAATATTTATATCTTGTAATCGTGTTCGCATATTTTTTGGGAACGTCTGTACAAATCCATATGCTGTAGCACTTTTTGATTCTATCGTAATCATCGCCAGTAAATTCTACATCATGCTGGACAGACAACATACGTGCAGCGTAGAAAATGCCCCTTGTCACAAGGTCATAACCCGGATGATAATTGTTCTGTGCTTCCGCGTCCACAAGGATTTTGATACGTTCTTTTCCAGGCGTGATGACGCTGAAACGGATATCATAGCTAATCGTGCCTTCATTCCCTGTCGAGTTCTCGGTGGACGTTCCGGCAATGCGCATGTTCGTCATGCCTCGTTCCACAGGGATTTCCGACACTTCCGGTTCCTCGATGCAGGGAATTATATCCGCTGGCGCATAATCTTTGAACTCTTCAGTCGTATATTTCAGAATCCTTGCCAGTATTTCCTTGTCGCTGAGGATTTCTTTAACATATGCGTCATATTTTGCCTTGTCGTCGGCCGATGCAATGGCTCGGCTGAGATGGGATCTTCTTTCCATTTCATGTCTCCCAAAGTTGTTTCACAATTCATAAACATGCGGCATTTTGATGTACTTGATGCCGTTTTGCTGACACGACATAGCTGATACATGTTATTGTACAGCATTTCAATCGCCATAACAAGAGGATGAGTGATTGGCCCAATGCAGAGCACGATTGATTTCGACAGACATGACGAGATCGTGACCGTAACAATAAGTGACGACGATGAATTCACATTCAAGATTACTTCTATAGATATTGGCCTTTTTGGCTCAGATTACCAATGAATGATGTAGGTTCCTTTGAGAACGTATCCATAGTCGACACAAGTGGAAGAATGGCTTATTGTGGTGCAAATGGCAGCGCACGGTATGCCGGCGCAAGGCCTGCATTTTATTTGGACAAATCCACTGCATTAAATCATGGAATGAGAGAACAGTATATAAAAGTTCGTAATTAATGGATAAATGAAAGATTTTACGTTGTCAGAAGGAAAAGTTTTGTGGTAATATATCATTAATTGTAACCTTGCGCTGGAAGTCAGTGATATATCGGATCAATATCATAATCATGATTATGATCGGGAAAAATTCGAATTAATAGCATGAATATAACATGAATGCAATATGAGCATAATGTTAATGCGGCGCGATTATAATATAAATAGGATACAAAAATGGCATTAATATGACATTGATATGATGCCGATATATATAAAGAGACTGAGGAAAAGCAGAGGTTATAGAAAATAGGGCTTGTTGGGAAGAGGCAACGAAGAAGAGACAAAGGAGAAAGGGAGCGGCTGATTATCATGAAGAAGGGATTCGGGCGTGGCAGGCGCATCCTGCCGTTGGCACTGGCAGTGTCGCTGGTTTTTTCCGGAATCAGTTTTGCTGCGCAGGCCGGCGATGAGGCTGCAGAAGAATCTTCCGTGCTGATGGGCGTGGAAGAGGAAGAAGGGAGATTGGAGGAAGAGGGGGCGCTGCAGGGCGGAACGGCGGATGAGGAGGAGGGAGATTTTTCATCCGAGGCTGAACTGCCGGAGGCTTCCCTGGCCGAACTGGAGGAGGCTTTCCAGGCCAAACTGGAAGAGGCTTCTCAGAATGAAGAAACAGGAAATGATGATGGCGGATTGACGGAAGAGGGGGATGCCCCGGAAGAAGGCAATCTGCAAGAAGATTCTGGAAATAATGTTCCCACCAATATTCCTGTCGGGGAAGATTCTCCGGAGGGCGAAGGGATCTCCGAGGATGACGGGCTTTCCGATTCCGGGGATGGCACGGATGACGGGCTGTCTGGGTTTGGAGATGGCACGGAAGACGGGGAAGAATCCGCGGAAGTATACAGTGAGGAAAATGGGGACGCGGCATCCGGCAATGAGTCCGATAATGACGATGGGGGCAATGTCGGAGACGGTCTTTCTGGAAATGAATTTAAGGAAGGGTCTGAGGAAGATGCCGAAGGCGGCCTTCGGGAGGAATCCGGCGATGGAACGAATCATTCCGGCTCCGATGAAAATCCGGAGGGGGATCAGGAGTTCCAGGGGTTGGATGGCGATTCTGAGAATTCTGAAGGCGGATCCAATGGCTCCGGCGAGTCTGGGACATTGGGAGAATCGGGTGAATTCGAAGGGGATGGCGATCCAGGGGAATCCGAAAATTCGGGAAATCAACAGAGCTTTGGGGATTCAGAGGATCCGGA
This sequence comes from uncultured Oribacterium sp., assembly GCA_946413525.1. Classification (GTDB taxonomy): domain Bacteria; phylum Bacillota; class Clostridia; order Lachnospirales; family Lachnospiraceae; genus Oribacterium. The sequence continues at coordinate 29,229 of CAMKKZ010000016.1, read as the reverse complement.
AAGCTCCGAGGGTTCCGGGCAGGATCCTGTCGGGGGCGAAGGTCAGAATTCTGAGGATTGGCAGAATGATGGACGGCCTGTTTCCGGAGAAGGCGCGGAAGGCGGGAATGAATACGTCGGAAATGACAACGGAGATGGCGGATCAGGATTAGAAGAAAAGGGTTCGGGAGAAAGTAGCTTTGCCGAAGATGGCGCTTTTGAAGGGGAATCTTTGAATCAGGACGGCAGCTCTTTCGATGAAGAGACTGTTGGGGAGTCGGAGGGCGGTTTTTATGACGACCCTGAATACGGCTCGGAAAACGGTTCCGATGATGGCGCCGGGGAAAATGATAATGAGGAGGATCCGAAGGATTGGGATGATCTTTTCCCGGAGACCCCGGGAGAGGACGAAGAGACCGATTCGGAATCAGTTTCGGATTTGGAATCAGAATCGGATTCGGATTCAGATTCGGATTCAGAAGATGAATCTTTCAGTGGGGATTTCTCTGAGAGTGGAGAAGGCTTTGATGAGGAAAGCGATGGAAGCGGTATAGAAGGCGAAGCTTCCGAAGGAGGAGAAGTAGAAGAAGGCGCGGGGGATAGCGAGTCCGCTTCCGAAGAAGGGAGCTCCGCGGAAAGCCTGGAGGAGAGCGTGGTCGTTTCTGAGGAGGAAGGCGTCACCACGGAGAGTTCCGGGGAGGACGAATCAGCTGCGGGTGAAGAAAGCGCGGCGGATGGATCCGCAGAGGCTGCAGGTGATGACGGGTCCGCGGAGGCTTTGGAAGGAGAAGCGGCAACGGAAGCCGCGGAAGGAACGGAAGAGGCCGCAGGGGAAGCGGAGGCCGCGGAAGGAACAGAAGAGACCGCGGGGGAAGCAGAGGCCGTGGGGGAAGCTGAGGCCGCCGCGGGTGAGTCAGAAGCGGCCATAGAGGGAGAGCTTCCGGAGGAGTCAGCCCTTTTGGAGGGCGGCGAGCTGGCCAGCCCTTCGGACATCCCCATGCTTTTGGAGGATCCGAACGGAATCTACGAGCTCAACCTGGAAAAGGACAACGGCAATCCTTACGTTACCATCGTGGTACAGAACGAAAACGGGGCGGAGCTCAGCGCATCCACCGTTTCCATTCAAAAGACAAAAACCACGACGCAGCAGATTCAGGATTTCTATGTTGATGGGCTTCGCCTGAATGTGGGATACAATGCCGCGCAGAAGGACAGGGAGTACCTCGTGCTCCTTCTCTCAGGAGAGTATTCCTCGTCGAGCGGGCTGCTTGCGTCAAATATCAAATATATTAACCAGTTGACCTCGCCGGGCACCGCTGTGCAGTTCAATGTTTTTCCCGGCAGCCTGGAGGGAACCCTGAAGGCGCCCGGGCAATATTACCTGTACATTTCCAGCAATGCGGACGATGGCATTACGGGCGTCACCAAGGTGGCGAGCTTCAAATATTTCGGAGCGTATCAGGCTCCGATCCATGTGTCGGGAGTCACGCTGGACCAGAGCAGCATCACTCTGGAAGAAGGGGATACGGCGCAGCTTACGGCCACGCTTGAGCCGGCGGACGCGACGGACAAGAACGTGAACTGGAGCAGCAGCAACACGGCAGTGGCCACGGTCTCCAACGGGCAGGTGACTGCGGTCGGGAAAGGGACGGCGGTCATTACGGCGACCTCGGCTGACAGGACGGAGTTTTCTGCCACGTGCGATGTGACCGTGAATGAAAAATATGTGCCGGTCAGTGGCGTTACCCTTACGCCGACGGCTGCGGAGCTGCACCTTAATGGGACGGCAAAGATGGCACAGCTTACGGCCACGATCGCGCCTGCGAACGCGACCAACAAATCCGTGACCTGGGAGAGCAGTGACGAAGGGGTCGCTACGGTTTCCGCAAGCGGGCTCGTGACGGCCAAATCGGCAGGAACCGGGGTTGGGACGGCCACCATTACCGTGAAGACGGTGGACGGGGACAAGACGGCCAGTTGCAGCATCAAGGTGGTGGTCGATCCGGAAACCATCACCCTGAACCAGACGGCCCTGTCCGTTTACGATGACGCGACGGTAACGCTCGCGGCCACTGTTGCGCCGGCTAATGCCAGCGACAAGACGGTGACCTGGAGCAGCAACAATACGACGATCGCAACGGTTTCCAACGGGACGGTGACGGCTGTGTCGCCCGGCAAGGTGGTCATTACCGCAAGCACGTCAAACGGGAAGACGGCAAACTGCCAGATCACCGTGAATCCGATCCTTCCGGCCAGCGTCACGCTGGACAAAACGTCCATGGCAATGGACAAAACCTTCGGCGATACGAAAGCGCTGACGGCCACCATCAGCCCCTCCAATGCCACAAACAAGACATTGACGTGGACAAGCAGCAATACTGCCGTGGCTACGGTCGCCAACGGAATCGTGACCGGCGTGGCTGCGGGGAACGCGGTCATTACCGCAACGACACATAACGGCCTGTCTTCAAGCTGCACGGTGACCGTGCCAAAGACGGATGTTTCCACTCTGCAGGTCAGTCTGGATGTCACAAGCTACATCTATGATGGCAAGGCGAAAAAGCCTGTGCCTACGGTGCTGCATGAAAAGACGGTCCTGAAGCCGGATACGGATTACCGGGTAAGCTACAAAAATAATAAGAATATCGGAACGGGCACGGTGGTCATTGCCGGAGCCGGGAACTATGAGGGAAGTGTAAACGCGAGATTCAGCATCAGGGTTCCTGAGAAGGGAACGGCGTTCAAGGTTTCGGACATTCTGTATACCGTACTGGACAACTCAAAGCTGACGGTCAGCGCCGCGGGCGGCAACCCGGAGCTTGTCAGCGTGACGATACCGGATGAAGTCGCGATTGGAGGGAGAACATGGAGCGTGACCTCTGTGGCAGCCAAGGGCTTCCAGGATTACGCGAAGCTAAAGACGGTGAAAATCGGCAGCAATGTGATAAGCATCGGGGCGAATGCCTTTTCGAACTGTACGGAACTTACCGGCGTGACCCTTGGCGCGAATGTCACAACGATTGGAGGCAGCGCGTTCCTTAAGGATACGAAGCTTAAGACCATCACCCTGGGTGATAATGTGACCGGCATCGGAGCCAACGCGTTTTCGGGCTGCAAGGTGATGACAAAGGCCGTGATCGGCAAGAAGGTGAAGACCATCGGCGCCAGCGCCTTCGCGAACTGTACGAAGCTTGCGACTCTGACGATCAAGTCCACGGCGCTTACAACAATTGGGAAGAGCGCATTCATCAACGATACGGCTCTGAAGAGCATTACCATCGGCAATACGGTGACCAGCATCGGCCCCAGCGCGTTCTCGGGCTGCAAGAGGCTTAAGAAGGTCGTGATCGGCAAGAAGGTGAAGACCATTGGCGCCAGCGCCTTCGCGAACTGTACAAAGCTTGCCACGCTGACGATCAAGTCCACGGCGCTTACAACGATTGGGAAGAGCGCTTTCCTTAAGAATACGGCACTGAAGACCATCACGATCGGAAACACGGTGACCAGCATCGGCGCCAGCGCGTTCTCCGGCTGCACGGCACTTACGAAGGTCGTGATCGGCAAGAAGGTGAAGACCATCGGTGCCAGTGCCTTTGCGAATTGCAAGAGGCTTGCCACGCTGACAATCAAATCCACGGTTTTGACGAGCATCGGCAAGAAGGCGTTCTTCAAGGACGTCAAGTTAAAGACAGTCACCCTCGGGAATACCGTGACGGCCATCGGCGACAACGCTTTTTCCGGCTGTACGGCGCTTACGAAGGTGACGATCGGCAAGAAGCTGAAGACCCTGGGCGCCAGCGCCTTTGCGGGCTGCACGAAGCTTTCCACGCTGACGATCAATTCCACCGTGCTTCAGACCATTGGAAAGAGTGCATTTAACGGCGACAAGAAGCTGAAGAATATTACGCTGAAGTCCAAGGTCATCAAGACGGTGGGGGCGAAGGCCTTCACGGGCGTTCCGTCCTCCGCCAGGGTCAAGGTTCCGTCCGCCAAGGTCAAGGCATATAAGACCCTGTTCCAGAAGGCGGGCCTGAATAAGAAAGCGAAGGTCACGAAGTAGCCTGCTTGTTTAGTGACAGATATATGTGATTATGTGAAACGGACAAAATGCCTGCATTTTGTCCGTTTCCCATTCTGTTTGTATTTGTATTGTTTCCCGTTTGCGTTTGGCATTGATTTTGACTTTGTCTCTAATTTTGACTTTGACTTTGTCTTTGTCTTTAACTTTGACTTTGATTTTAACTTTGTCTTTGCCTTTAACTTTGCCTTTAACTTTGTCTTTCCCTTTAACTTTGTTCGTTATCGTAAGAAATGTTTAAAATAAATGGAAGCTCTTCTTCCTTTTGTAAACTTGCAGTCCGGAATTTGTGACGGTTCTGTGACTGCTTTTTTCTTATAATACTTCATATGGCTTAGTATGCGCTTTTGTCTTAGAGCCTGATTACGTTACAAGCTGCAGAGTCGTTGGAAATGGAAGGGAGAATGATTTGGTTATATAAAAAACTTAAAGAATTAAATTATAACCTCAATAAAATGAAAAGAACTGTCGAATTATTTATATAGAGAGTTTAATGAAGATAAGAGGATTTTGACGCGCTTTCCCGTAGAGCGTGCCAAAACCTGGTAATCAGAGTGTCATAGATACGCGCTGAAAGCGAAAGAGGGCAAAAAAGAGAGGGCAGGAAAATGAAGAAATCGTGGAAGAAGCTGCTGGCCGTTTCTCTTGGGGGGATTCTGGCATTGAATGTGGCGCACTACGCGATTGGGTCGGGAGACGCGGCTCAGGATGCGGAGGATGCGATGGGCGTGCGCTCGGTGGGCGTTGCTTCCTTTGACGTGGACGCTTTCGAGGGAGAGGAAGCGGATGATGTGGGAGAAGGAGACGATTCGGAAGAGGAAGAGGCGGAGGACGCCTCCCTTTTTGATGAGGAAATTGAAAGTTCTCTTGAAGAGGAGAATTCCGATGACCCGGTTGATGATTACAACGGGTCGGAAGAGGATGGTAATGGGCCGGATGGAATAAATGAGTTTGAAGACGAGGAGAATTTCGGAGGAGAGGATTCCTATGCTGAGGGCTTTGAAGAGGATGCTTCCGGAGAGGAAGGTTTTGAGGATGGCTCTTCCGATGAAGAGAGTTATGAAGAGGGTGTTTCCGATGAGGGAGAGTTCGGAGAGGAAATTGAGGAAGGAAACGGGGAAGATTACCAGGATGGGGCTTCAGGCGAGGAGGACGGCTCCGGGGACGGATCTGGAGAAGAAGATCTCGGCGATGGAGATGCTCCGGAAGAAAATTACGAGGAAAATGATCCGGAGGCTGGCTCTTCCGATCTTCTTCCTGGTGATTCTTCCTCTGGCGAAGAAGATAATACGCAGGGTTATGAAGATGATGGTTCGGAGGGCCTCGAAGAGAATGCTCCAGAAGGCGAAGAAGGAGGCCATGAGGAGGGTTCTGAAGGCGGGGACCTCGATGGCGGGACGGAAGGCTATTCAGGCGATACAACGGATCTAGGAGGGGATTCCCCGGATGGCGGTTCCGAAGGAGACGACTCCGGATTTGAGGACGGCGGCCAGGACGGAGAGGGCTCCGGCGAGGCTTATAGCGGTGGTGATGCCGATGGCTCCGATCAAGGCGATGATAACGGAAATTATGGTGATAACCCGGATGACGCGAGTTCTGTCGGCGATGGGGCAGCTAATAATGGGGATGGCTCCGGAGAATCGGACGGCTCCGGGGAAGTAATCGGCGAGGACGGCGGTTTCGATGTGTGGGATGAGAACGGGCAGCAGGAGAATGGGGAAGGGGATCCTTCCTCTGTTTCCGATGCGACAGGCCAGGAGGGATGGACGGGCAATCAGAATGACGGCCAGTCTCAGAGCGATGGCCAGCAAGATGGTCAGGACGTTTACGGGGAAGACGGATCCGGGGACGGCATTGCGCCCGCGGACGGTGATGCGACTGACGGGGAAGGCATTGTCCCTGTAGACGGTGCAGAGACCGACGGGGAGGGCATTGTCCCTGTGGATGGTGCTGATGTCGGCGGGGAGGGCATTGTCCCTGTGGATGGTGCTGATGCCGGCGGAGCTGGTATTGTCCCTGGGATCGGTGATGAGTCCGGAAGCACCGGTGAGTACGGTGAGGGAAATCCGGAAGGCTTCGAGTCAGGAGAAGGACTGGATGAGGACGGTTCCCTGGAGGATGGGCCGGAATTCCCGGATGAGCTTGGCGATGGTTCTTCGGAAGACACAGGGGATACAGGCGAGGCTCAGGAAACCGGAGAGATTCAGGAAACAGAAGGGGTTCAGGAAACCGGGGAATCCGAATCTGTGCCCGAGCTTGAGTCCTCTGACGAGGGCGAGAGCCTTGCTGAGGAAGGCGAAACGACCGGAAGTGGGCTGGGCGAAGAAAGTATAGAAGAGAGCAGCGGCACAGGAATCCCGGAAGAGGAGAGCGAGACTGTGGAAAGTGCCGAGGTTTCCCAGGAGGGTTCGGAGGCCTCTATGGAGGGGCTTCTGGAATCCGAGTCGGAAAGCGAATCGGAGAGCGAGTCGGAGTCTGAGTCTGAATCCGAAAGTGAGTCAGAGATGGCAGTGCTTGCGGCCGATGGCTGGACAGAACCCAATGAAGAAGATTATTGGACGGAAGATTATGTCATATATTATCCCACCCTCACCAATTCAGACAAGAACACGCTAATAATGCGTATTACAGATACTTTTATTGAAAATAACAATTATTATCTGCCGGTATTAAAAAATGAATCTGACTATAAAATAAAAATCACAAATGACTGTAGGCAGAATATAGGAATACAAATGGGAATTGGTGCTATAGGAATACCGCTGAATGTGGGAGAAACACATGAATCAATAATAACTCCAGCACAATTAGTAAATGGCGTGCAGTGTAATGTTTACGAAGAAGGTAATATGGAAAAAATAATTACTAGAATTTACGTCCATATAGCCGACACGTTGTATGTATCTTTTGACGAGAACGATAGAGATATTACAGAGGCGGATATTTCATTGTATTCCGCAATACCGCTCTGGTTTGGCATTGGAACAGATAAAGGCATAGTTTCTAAAGCTTTTGAAAAGTATTATCTAGAGAGCAAGGGGATCGATAAAATCCAAATAAACAATTTGGATATGAAGTTCGAGAATGGAGACAGCGCAAATCAGTATGCCACATTTGTAACAAATGATACATTTGCTAACGCTGATGGTTATATCATTGGTCTTAAGAAAACTGATTCCAAAATCAATTTATCTCTTTCTGGAAACAATGCATTGCAGATATCAAAATTTAAAGGAAGTTTTAATGTTACGGAAGGCTCGTTCTCTGATAGCGATATGGAAACGATCAATCTGAATGAGAAGCAGACGCAGAGCCTGACCTTTAACCAGAAGATCGCCTATAAATATGAGGGCGGCGAGGGCAATGTGATAGTAACACAGCCAGATGATTTTACAATCAATCTTACGGCCGGAGCGGCAGGCAATGCTTCGAAGATTCTGATTGTTTATGGAATGAACGGGGAACAACCGGTGATTCTTAAGGCTTATCGGATTCATGTGCAGAAGGCGGGTTTTGACATCGTGATGGACAAGAAGGACATTGAGATGGGCGTGGGGGAGACGGTTACTGTCAACGGCTACTGCACGCCGGAATATTCGGAGAACCTGGTGCTGAGCGCGGTTTCTTCGAGTCAGAACTTGCAAGTCCTGGAAATTTCGCAGCCCAACGTAAACGAGGACAATCGTTTCAGCCTGAAACTCAAGGAGTTATCCGAAGCAATTGCCGGGAAGTACACGGTCACTTTGACCGTTTCGCAACCCAATAACACGAATACTAAACAAGTGCAGCTTAATGTGAACGTGGTGAACGGGGCTCCAACCTACACCACGGAGCTCCGTAAATATGAATCAAGAACCTGGGAGTTTTCCACCATTACCGCAAGCGGTTCGAAGATCTATATAAAGAACAGCAGCGGGACAGATGTGGAGGTCGCCTCCGGCGTGACTATGGCCGGCGTATCGGTAACGCTTTCAGACGGATCCGTGACGGTGACCGGTAGTGAGGTGACGACAAGCGCGGCGCAGATTATTATCCGGAACGGGAATGACTCCATTGTGAACCTGAATGTTACAGTAAAGGCCGTGACCTGGGACGTTAACTGGGAAACGGAGAATCTGCAGATGATCCTCGAGGAGGGGGAGAAGGAGCTTAAGCTTTCATTTAATAATGAGGATTTGCCGGACAGCGCGATCCGGCCTAGGGTGACCTTCACGCTGGAGAGGAATGGGGGCGGTATCGTTGAATATACGATTACGGACGATTCCAATAATTACAAGATACTTACGTTAAAACCCCTTTCGGAGGGCGGACCGATCAAGATTTCCGCCCAGATTGAAGGAAGCAGTTCGACGAAGGACTGCAGTATTACCGTGGTGAAGAGGTCAAGCCTTACCCTGACCGGGATCACGGTCTCCCCTTCGGAGAAGCAGAAATTACCGGTAGGAGACAGCCTTAACTACACGGTTTCATGCATCCCCTCCGCGCTGAATGACCTGGAAAGCGGTATAGGATATACCGTGACCTCCGATCAGCCCGGCGTCGTATCTGTACAGGAGGGCGCGGGAAGGACCGGGAAACTGGATATGCTTTCCGTCGGCACGGCAAGAATTACGTTCAAGGCCCAGCAGGACGGCAGCGAAGAAAGCTTCAGTTCTGTCCTGGTCGTTGAGGTCGTGGATGACATCGGGTCTGAGGAGCTCAAGCTGGACAAGGGAGCCTCGCATACGGAGGATGTGAGCGGTCTGGGAAGCGGGACATTCATTAAGAAATATGGTTATGCCGGCGGAAAGGACAGCTCGTCCATTATCGATATTTCAAAATCTACTTTTGAAAACGGCACGGCGCATTTGACTATCGAAGCCAAAGGCGTGGGGGAGGAATACGCCTATTTCGCGCTGAAAGACGGGGAAACGACTGTTATTAAACAGTTCCGCGTTACGGTGTCGGCGATTTCCATTGACAGCGCCCAGATCCTGATTCTTTCGGAGGACGGGACCGAGACAGGCAGCAGCGCTACGCTGGAAATCCCGGTAAGTGGGGAGCAGCAGATCGTTGTCGCCCACAGTCCGAAGACCATGAGTGTCACGTACTCTGACAAATGGTCCGTGAAGAACATCGGGGCTATCGACACCAGTGGGAGCAAGTTACTCGCGTTGGACTCGGCCGATGCCTGGAAAAAGTACGAAGTAAACGATGGAAAACGGGTTTATACGATTAAGGCGGGCTCTACTCCGGGAAATGCCACATTGGATATCACGCTGAAGACTACGGATGGGAAAACCAGCACCGTGTCCCAGGACGTGCGGGTCGTGCCTGAGCTTACGGTAAGCAATGTGAAGGAGAGCTTGGAGTTGGGGAAGGAATTCACCTTCCAGGCGGTGACCCGTCCCTCCAGCGGCGGTGAGAGCGTCAACACGACGCTTTCGATTGAGAACCGAAGCCCCGGACTTCTTGAGATTACAAAAGGCGAGGTGATCGAGGACGGAAGGACCGTATATTACAAGGCAAAGGGACTGGCCGTCGGGGAGGCGGAATTCCGCGTGACCTCCACCTACTCCGCCTCCGGCGTTTCGAAAAGCAGCGAATGGTACAGGGTAAAGGTTACAAAGACCGGCGTGACGGGCCTTCAGTTTGAAAAGGACACGGTCGGCCTCATTTACTATACCAATGGCGCCAGCGGCAGCAGCAATACGGACACGGTGGGAATCAATGTCATTCCGGAGAATGCCTCGGAAAAGGGCGTTACTTACAGTGTGGCGGACAGCAGCATTGCCACCTTCACGGAGACCTCGGACGGGAAGATCGAGATTACATCCGCAGGAGTCGGCGAGACGGAGATCACAGCCGTTTCAAAGGATGATGCCGCCGTGACGGCGAAGCTCAAGGTGGTGGTCAGGGACCAGAGCGCCGAGGTGACCGGCGTTTATTGGGAGCAGAAGAACGGGAATAGCTGGACCAGGCTTTCGGCCGGCGCAAGCCTCGAGATGATGGAGGGGACGGAGCAGCAGTTCCGGATCGGCTTCGAGCCTTCCTCCACTACGACAAGGGACGCGAACATTACGGTGTCCAATGAGGATGTCATGACGGTGGATGTCTCGAAGGATTCTTCGGGCTACTCGCTGGCGGATGTGCGCGCGGACTGTTACGTTGCCGGAAAGGACAGCGTCACACTGACGGCCACTTCTACTTTCGGAAAGAAGTCGGCTGGCATTACGATAAAGATAAAGGAGAATCCGAACAAGGTTGCCGTGACGGGCATCTCGGTAACTCCGACCAGCATGGAACTGGCGAGGACGGCCTCCCAGGAGGCGACGGTCAAGATCCTGCCGGAGAATGCCACGAATAAGAACTTCGCGGTCAGCGTCTCTTCGGTCTCCCCGGCGGGGGCGGTGACGGCCAAAAAGAGCGGGAGCAAGGTGGTGGTGAGCTCGATGAACACGCCGGGCACGGCCACGATTACCGTCACATCAAATGAAAACAAGAACCTGAAGGCTGAAATACAGGTTACAGTACTGGATGTGGAGCCGGATCAGCTCCTGGGCATAAAAATTACAAGCTATAAGACGAAGCTGGCCATCGGCGAAAAGGATACTCCGGTGAGCACGCCCAGCCCCAGCAGCATTACTCTTCCGGCGGGGAGCCTTGTATATACAAGCTCCAATGAGAAGGTGGCCGCGGTATCCGGAGGGGAGGTTCGGGGCGCGGGTCCCGGTACGGCCACCATTACGGCTACTGCGACCTATAACGGGAAGACGGTGAGCGATTCCTATACGGTGACCGTTGAGGAGAACGTGGATGCCTCCTATGTGCTTTCCAGGGGTGAGAACACGGAGATCAGCGGCACGAGCTTTGGGACGACGCCGAAATTCTATGTGAATGGCGAGGAAAGCACGAACGGCGGGGATGCCTGCCTCAAGGTCGCAAGCCTGAGTTCGGGAAGCATTGTCCTCGAGGCACTCTCCAACAAATCCACGGATGACGTCGTTTCTTATGTGAAACTGGATGACAACGGTGTTACCAGGACCTGGCAGGTGACGGTGAAGGCCAACGGGCTTACGTCCATAGGCTGGGATCAGAGCAGCGTGGAGGTGGGTTCCGGCGGGACGGCCACGGTACTCCTGAAGGCCGGTCCGGATAATTTTGATACGGATGAGAAGCCGAGCTTTGCGAAACAGGGCAGCGGCAGTGCGGCACTGTCCGCCGTGAAGACGGATCAGGGCTGGCAAGTGACAATTACCGGCCAGTCGGAAGGAACTGTCAGCGTAAAGGCAACGGTCGGCAGTGTGTCGACCACGTCCAATCTGACGATTACGGTGGAGGGTGCGGCGCTGAACAGCCTGAGCTGGTCACAGAGCTCTGTTACGGTGGCTCAGGACGGCAGCACTTCAGTGCTCCTGAACGGCGGCCCGGAGGGCTTCTCCACGGATGGCGCGCCCAGCTTTACGAAGCAGGGCAGCGGCAACGCGGAGCTGTCCGCCGTTACGTCGGACAGCGGCTGGCTGGTCACGATCAGCGGCAAGACGGCCGGGAGCCTGACAGTACAGGCCTCGGTCGGAAATGTCAGCACGAAGACGGCACTGAGCATTACCGTGAGCGAGAAGGAGGTGCCTGTCGGAGAGGAGACGCTGGACAGTGTCTCGATTTCTCCGGCAAATCCTTCGGAGCTGGCCCTGGCGGACAGTGTGAAGCTGACGGCAAGCGCGCAAACCACCCCGTCTTCCGCCGCGTCCAATGTAAGCTACAGCTTTGAAAGCTCTGATGAAAGCGTTGCCTATGTGGAGGCCAATGGCGCTACCGCTACGGTCAGAGGGGCAGGGCCCGGCACGGCAACGGTCACCGTGACGGCCAGCTTCAATGGGCAGACCGCTACGGCACAGGCCGAGATCAGCGTGGCCGAGGTCACGGTGCGGGGGAGCTATACGCTCAGCCATGGGGAAAGCGTATCTCTCCGGGGAACGAAGTTCTCCGGCACGCCCGTGTATATCTTGAACGGCAAAAAGGTCAAAGAGTCGGGAACCTTCCTGAAACGCAACAAGTCTGCCTCGGGGAGTGCGATCCAGGTTTTTACCGCGCAGCTTAACGAGGAGGCAAAGGATCAGGAGGTTTATATCCTGATGAAGGATCGTGGCCAGGACGTGTACTTCAAGGTGACGGTGAAGAGCAGCGCCCTGAGCAGCCTGACATGGGGGACGACGGAGCTTAGCCTGAAAGAAGGTGAGAAGAAGACAGTGGAGCTCGTTGTAGAACCCGAAGACTTCGCCCTGGAGACGAAGGACAGTGCCCATACACCGACCTTCAGCGAGATGGGGACGGCGGGAACCGCGAAAGCGGCATTGAGCAGCCGGAATGCGGACAGCCACAGCTATACGGTGAGGATCACGGCCCTGAAGGCAGGCACGACCACTCTCTATGCCGGAATAGGATCTATAGAGACGGCTACGCCGCTCAGCATTACGGTGAATGCTGAGGAGGTTAAGGTACTCAACGGCGTGACCGCGACATTGGCCGCTTCGACAATCGGCGTGGGCGAGGAGACAAGCCTTACCGTGACAACGGATCCGGCAGATATCGGGGCGACCGTGGCGGTTTCGGGCTACGATAAGAAAGTAATAAGCTATGATAAATCTACCGGGACGGTGAAGGGCCTTTCAGACGGGACTACTACTCTTACTGTGAAGGCTACGTACAATGGGAAGTCCTTCACGGACAGCGTAAAGATCACGGTGGGGGATGGAACGGACAGCGGGATCACCGGTCTCAGTGCGGCGCCGGAGTCCTCCGTAATCGGAGTGGGCAAGTCGACGACGCTCCTGATCACGGTGGCACCCTCCGGAATTGACGCGAAGATAACGGTTTCCGGCTATGATAAGAAGGTGATCAGCTATGACAGCGCGAGCGGTCTGATTACAGGTGTCGGCGCGGGCACGAGCAAGATCACTGTAAAGGCCACTTATGCCGGAAAGGAGCTGAGCGCGAGCACCGAGATCACGGTGAAAGAGGATTCGGACAGTAAGGTGCTGAAGAGTGTAAGCGCGGCGCCGGAGTCCTCCGAGATCCGGGTGGATGATACAACGACCCTGAAGATCACGGTGACGCCTTCCGGCATCCCGGCCACGATCACCGTTTCCGGCTACGATACGGATGTGATCCGTTATAACAGTGAAACCGGAAAGATTACCGGCGTGGGTGTCGGCACCAGTGCGATCAAGGTGAAGGCGGCCTACAATGGGAAGGAAGTCAGCACCAGCACCCAGATTCAGGTTAAGAAGAGAAACAGCGGCGGAGGCGGCGGAGGCGGCGGAGGAAGCTCCTCCGGCGGAGGCGGCGGATCCTCCGGCGGCGGTTTTAACCCCAACATCCTCCAGAATGGCGGCGTGTCCACCATTACGCCATCTCAGATCCGGCCGTTCCAGTCCTCAGCGGATACCTATCCGGGTTCTGTCTGGGAGCTTCGGAACAACGTCTGGTACCTCAGGAAGACGGACAGCACGGACGTGAAGGGCTGGGCCTCGGTGAATGGCAAGTGGTATCATATGAACGATACAACGGGCATGATGGATCAGGGGTGGATCTATTCCTTCAATAACTGGTATTATCTTCTCCCTGTGCAGGGCGAGATGCTGACGGGCTGGCAGCAGATCGGGCCGGACATTTTCTGTTTCGATGGAAACGGCGTGATGATGACCGGCTGGGTCGAGAAGGACGGAAAGAAGTATTGCTTTGACGTAACGGGGCAGCTGCTTCGGAACACCAGGACGCCGGACGGACATATGGTGGATGGGAACGGGGTCCTGACGGGGCAATAAGGATAAGCCGGATTGTCCCGCCACAGGTGGTTTGTTATGTCAGCTGCCAGAGCGGTCAAAAGCCGCTCTGGCAGTTACAGATATTTATTGAAATTTGAAATCAGGGTAAAAAAGACGCGGAGACAGGAAAAAGAAAAGGTGGGTTTAACCGCTGCACAAGGAAAGCTGCGGTTAAATCCTGAAAAGATATACCTGAAGGCATATTTTTTCAGGACACATCCCATAGGGATGCGCCAAATACGGTATAAACTATGCCTGATGCATAGTTTATACCTGGTGATTTCCCGAAACCCAGGCGGCGGACAAGGCGCGGAGTGTCTAGGAACGTCCCTGAACGCTCACATTGTCGTCGGGGGCGATTGTGAACAGGGTACTGAAGGGTTTCGGAATTTGACTTTGGGAAAGAAGGGGGCAGGATGATGAGAAGGTCGTGGAGAAAGCTGCTGGCCATCCTACTGGGCGTATTTCTGGCGGTAAATGTGGCGCACTTTGCCATTGGGTCCGGCGATGCTTCCCAGGACGCGGATGACGCCATGGGCGTGAAGACAAAGGCACTGGTCTCCCTTGACGCGGATGCTTTCGAAGGAGAGGAAGCGGAGGATACCGGGGAAGAGGATGGAGAATCCTTTGAAGAGGGCGCGGAGGTCCTTGAGGAAGACGGCGAATTCAACGAGGGAGAAGAGGATTCCGGGGATTTTGGGGATGAAGAAGCCTTGGACGAGGAATCCGTAGAAGAAGAAAGCTCCACGGAGGATGAGGAATTCCCCGGAGATGACTTGCCGGATGGAGAATTGTTTGACGATGAATTAAGCAATGATGAATTGCCGGACGAAGAATCAATTAATGAAGATTCAGCTGACGAAGAAGCAATTAATGAAGAATCGGATAATATAGAATTAAACGATGAATTATCGGATGACGGGTCAGTGGACGAGGAATTATCTGATGAGGAGTTGTTCGAGGATGATTTGTCAGATGATGGATCGAACAATGATGAGGACTTTCCCGGAGACGAAGAAGACACGGATGCAGACGTAAATGCGGATGCCGGCTCCGATGCTTCGACGGGAGAGGGCTCTGAGGAAATTTTAGAGGATGAAAATGATGTTCCTTTTGATGAGTCCCTTGAGGATAATTCCGACGGTTCATCGGATGAAGAATATATAAACGAGCCTGATTATTCAACAGATATATACAACGGTGATTCCGGTGATGTTCAGGATGGATCCCCGGATGATTATTCGGACGGTTCTTCCGACGATGAGGGCGGGGAGAATGTATCCGAAGGCGATTTTTCCGATGGCGGGGAATATGAGTCCGGGAACCCGGAAGATGGGTATTCGGAAGGAAGCGAGTCCGGATATCCGGAGGATGGCTCCGCGGAAGGGGACGAGCCCGGAAATCCGAAGGATGGCTCCGCGGAAGGGGACGAGCCCGGAAATCCGGAGGATGTGTATTCGGAAGGAAATGAGTCCGGGGAAGGAAATGGGACCTTTGAGGAAGGCGAAGGAAATCCCGGCGATGCTTCCGACATGGAATATTCCGGCACGGAGGGAGAATCCGTTGATGGGGGCTACGGAGAGGGCCAGGAAAGCGGCCAGACTGATGGCATGGAGTATACGGAGAATCCGGACGGCCAGGAAGGCGTCGGAGGTACGGGAGAGGACGGACTGTATACCGAAGAAGGCTCACAGGAAAATCCGGAGGCAGTTCCCGTGGATGGTTCTATGGCATATCCCGAAGAAAGCTTGGAGGAATATTCTGAAGAGGGTTCCGGTGTGGATTCTGAAAGTGATCCCGGCGGATATACCGAAGGTTCAGAATATCCGGAGGAATCTGAATATACAAGCGAATCCAATGTTGCGGGGGAATCGGAATTCATTGAGGAGTCCGAATATACGGAAGGATTCGCAGAAGAGGGATCTTCCGCGGATTATTCGGAGGAGGATTCTGGGGACGCCTCGGAAGATTCCGGTGTCGTAGAGGAAGGCGGTTTTGGTATCCTGCCGGAGGAAACGGTGGAGGAGCTTGAGGCTTCCACGGAGGCGGAGAGTGAATCGGCCGAAAGTGAGGCCTTCGAGAGTGAGACTTTGGAGAGCGAGATAAGCCCGGAGGGGAGCTCTGACGCGGCGGAGGAGCTTGTGGAAAGTGCCGAGGCTTCGGAGGAAGGCTTGGAGGAGTCTGAAGCGGAATCCGGTCTGGAGACGGAATCAGGATTTGAGTCAGAATCAGAATCCGAGTCTGAGTCAGAATCTGAATCTGAATCTGAGTCCGAGACAGAGATGGCGGAGCTTTTTCTTGATGGTGAATGGAATGACAGGGACAATTATACTACCAGTGATAACATTATTTATTACCCTATAGCAAATCCAAGTACGGATCCAATTTTTGTTCTTCCGCCTACGCACTGGGGCGGAACCAGGCAAATTGTATATACCAGAAATATGATCAACCCGCTTATTTTTGTAAATACCTATACAAGCGACAAGCGTACACTCACGGTTAAGGCTAACAGTGTAAGCAGATCCACAGGTGTAACCGGAGGGCGGCTTGAATTCAGTTCAAGCGAGGTTGTTTCCGCAGGTACAATTTATTTATCATGCAATTATTATAAAATCGAAGGTTTCATGAACCTGGTCATTCAGGACTATAGCACGGAATTCAAATCATTGCGCCTGCAGCTTAATGAGGAGAGGACCATCAGCTATTCCAGCAATATAGCAAGGGTTCAAGCGCTTGGAGATAATTTTACTGAGTTAAGTCATGATGGAAGCTCTCTGACGATCAAAGGTACGGTTCTGTCGGAGAACAAGGGGCAGGATGTCATTGTCTTTGATTCATCCGGGAAGATTTTGGGGGCTTATAATGTTTATGTTGACAAGAACAGTCTTTCCTTCAGTTTGCCCACGAAGGAGGTGACGATTCCGACGCAAGGCACGATCAGGCTCGATGGCCAGGTGCTGCCCGGCTATGCACAGGATATACACTTAAGTACGATCATTGCTGACCAGACTATACCACTTACATTGACAGTGTCGCCTGATATTACAAGCAGCGAAAATGGGAATAATTTCCAATTGACGATAACAGACACAGGCAATGTTAAGGCGGATTATAAATTCAAGCTGTCGGCTGTGCAGCCCAATGGGGGAAGCGCATCCGCGGAAATTGTCGTGCATGTGGATAACGAGGCACCGAAGTACAGCGGCAGCCTCCGGGAGGGCGAAAGCCGGACATGGAATGTTCACGGAATTACGAGCAGCTCAAAAATCTATTATCGCGATGCCGAAAACAAAGAGGTTGATATCACGTCTGATGACGATCATCTCATAAGAAAGGAAATGAGTTTGACGCTGGGGGACGGCGTGATTACCGTAAAAGGTATAAAAGCTACGGAAAAAAGCAGAGAACTTGTGATTAAGGACGCAAGCGGTGAAAATGCCCTTCTTTCATTGACGATTGAAATCAAGGTAGTGAACTGGAACATGAACTGGAGCGAGTCGACTCTTGACCTGGTGATGGAGGACGGCGCGCAGGAACTCAGCCTGATCTTTGACAATGAGGATCTCCCGTCTGACAAGGCAAGACCCAGCGTGAACGAGATACGCCTGTCACAGAACAGTGGGATTATAAGCATTGCAAAAACCGGTGTGGGGGACAAGGGTACGGTCAATGTCACGGTCACTCCGGTAACCGAAGGATCGGATACCTTGATTGCCGTGATGGCCGATACCGGAAAGCAGGCTGCCATTCCCGTAAGCGTTAAGCATCGGTCTTCCGTGACGCTTACCGGTCTGAACCTTTCCCCTTCAGGTAAGCAGAGCGTGTCAATCGGGACGATCGTGAATTATGAGGCAAGCTGTGTGCCCGCCACTTTGAATAATCTGACCGAGGGAATTACGTACTCTGTGGAAAGCTCCAGCCCGTCCGTGGCGGAGGTGATAGCGGGGGCGGGGAAAACCGGCAGGATCCGCGCCAAGGCGGCCGGAAATACGAAGATCCGCGTGACGGCGAAACAGGCAGGTACAGGAGCGGAGTTCAGCGCCCAGATTGACCTCACGGTGACGGATGAGATGAATTCTCAGCCAATCAGTCTGGACAAGGGCGCATTCTATTCGGACAACCTGAGCTTCGAGAACCTGAGCGGCGATTTTGTCATGGGTTATGGATATGGCGGGGGCGGCGACAGCTCCGACATTATCGATATCGGGAGTTCAACTTATGCGGACGGCGTGCTGCATGTGCAGATTGAGGCGAAAAACGCGGGAGAAGAGTATGCCTACTTTGCTATGAGTGACCCATCGGTCGCGGGGTCACAGCTCCTGATCCAGTATTATGTGAAGGTTTCCTCCATTTCAATCGATGGAGTCGGTCTTCAGCTTCTTAACGAGGACGGGAGCGAGGAAAGCTACAGCGGGGCGCTGGAGCTTTATCCGGGCGAGGAGAAGCAGCTGGTGGTGTCACATACTCCGACGACGCTGAAGGTAACGCCGTCCCGTATCTGGAGCATGGCCAACAGCGGCGTGATTGACGATAGTGCCAGCGTGTTCCTTTCGGGGAAATCCGGCGGCGCCTGGGCGGATTTTGAAGAGAATGAGGGAAAGAATGTCCTGCGGGTAAAAGCCGGCAGCATTCCCGGAAACGCGACCCTTTCCATTACATTGACATCTTCGGACGGTGTGACAAAGTCCACGACACAGGATGTGCGGGTCATACCGAAGATGACGGTCTCCAATATGCAGTCCGAGCTGGAGGTGGGCGAGAAATTCCGCTTTAATGTAACGGCTGTGCCGGCCTTGGGCGGATCAAGTACAAATTCTGTCCTGACCGTGACGGACAACAGCAGCGGAAAGCTGAGCGTAAAGAAGATCGCAACGGAATCGGACGGCTCCGTGACTTATGAGGTGGAGGGCCTTGCGGCCGGGAACGGGGACATTGTTGTGAATGTCACTTATCCGGATGCCGGAGACAACAAGATTTCCGAGCAAAAGACCTATACGGTCACGGTGACAAAGACAAACATAACAGGAATCCGCTTTGAGCGGAGCGAGGTCAGCCTGATCCATTATACGACGGGCAGCGGTACGGCCAATGTGGACACCTTCGGCGTCAGCGTGGTGCCGGAGGGCGCCAGCGTGAAAAACCTGTCCTACAGTATTGCCAATACCTCTGTCGCGACCTTTGAGGAGGTGTCGGCCGGGAAGCTGAAGGTGACGGCCGCGGGAATCGGGGAAACGGAGCTTACGGCTGTCTCGAAGGACGACGCGACGGTGAGCGCGAAGCTGAAGATTGTGGTAAAGGATGAGAGCGCCGAGGTGACCGGCATTTACTGGGAGCAGGCGCAGTCAGGCGGAAGCTGGAAGAAGCTTTCGAATGGCGCTTCCATTGACATGAAGGAGGGAACCGAGGGGCAGTTCCGCCTTGGCTTCGAGCCCTCCGGCACATCAAGCCGCGGCGCGGAGGTGGCCGCGTCCGAGGAGGACATCCTGACCCTTGCGACGTCAAAGGACGGGGATGGCTATCCCCTTGTCAATATCCGGGCGGAGAGCTACCAGGCCGGAAAGGACAATGTTACGGTGACGGCCACCTCCTCCTTTGGCAGGAAGACCTCGGAGCTTGTCATCCATGTGCTGGAGGATCCAAACAAGGTGAACGTGACCGGGCTGTCTGCAGAACCCACCAGTATGACGCTGGGGAGGAACGCAAGCCAGGAGGCGGCAGTCAGCATCTTGCCGCAAAATGCCACGAACCAGAGCTTCAAGGTGAGCGTTTCATCCTCGCCGGCGGGCGCGGTCACGGCGGAGCGGTCCGGAAGCAAGGTAATCGTGAAATCCTATAATATCGCCGGCACAGCCACGGTCACGGTAAAATCCAACGACAACGCGAACGCCACGGCGCAGATTGCCGTGGAGGTGCTGGATGTGGACGCGGACGAGATCGAAAGCATCAAACTGAGCAATTACAAGACAAAGCTTTCAATCGGGGAGACGGACGCTCCGACCTGCACGCCCGTTCCTACAAACATTACCCTGCCGGCCGGGAGCCTCGTTTACGAAAGCTCCAATACGAAGGCGGTATCCGTATCCGGTGGCGAGATTCGGGGAGCGGGACCTGGCACGGCGACCATCACCGCCACGGCCATCTATAACGGGAAGACGGTTAAGGCTTCCTACGAGGTGACGGTGGAAGCGGTGGTGGACGAGTCCTATACCCTTTCCAGGGGTGAAAATGTGGAAATCGGGGGAACGAGCTTCGGCACATCCCCGAAGATCTACGTGGACGGCGCGGAAAGCACCGCGGCCGACGCCTGCCTTTCCATCGCGAGCCTGAACTCCACGAGGCTGGTGCTTAAAGCATTATCCAATAAGTCCACGGAGGACTGCGTGTCCTATGTGAAGCTTCAGGACAATGGGGTGGAGCGGACCTGGCAGGTGACGGTGAAGGCCAACGGGCTGAACGCCCTTTCCTGGGGGCAGAGCAGCGTGAGCGTAGCCTCCGGAGGCTTGGCCACGGTGCTGCTCAAGGCAGCTCCGGATAATTTCGATACCGACGGGATCCCGTCCTTCACGAGACAGGGGAGCGGGACCGTGGATATCAGTGCCATGAAGACCTCGGAGGGCTGGGAGCTTACGCTGACGGGAAAAAATAACGGGACGGTCAGCGTGCAGGCCGCGGTCGGCAGCATTTCTACTTCCTCTGCCCTTACGGTGACGGTAGAGGGGAGCGCGCTGAAGTCGCTCGCTTTCGGGCAGGCTTCCCTGGAGGTGGAACAGGGCGCCTCGACCACTGTCCTTCTCAAGGGAACACCGGCGGACTTCACAGGCAGCGATGAGCCGACATTTACGAAGTCGGGCAGCGGCGATGCAGACATTAGCGCCGTGAAGACAGACGGCGGCTGGCAGCTTACGGTGAGCGGCAAGACCGGGGGAACCCTGAGCGTGCAGGCGGCTGTGGGAAGCGTCAGAACAACGACGGCCCTCAGCATTACGGTGACGGAAAAAGTGGTTCCGGATGGAGAGGAGACGCTGGACAGCGCTGCTTTCTCGAAGTCGAGCCTCAGCCTCGCGCTGGCGGGTTCGGAGAAGCTGACGGTCACGGTGAAGACCACGCCGTCCTCCGCGGCCTCGAAGGTCGCTTTCAAATATGAAACTTTGGACAAGGGCGTGGCCGCGGTGGAGGCAAGCGGCGCGTCCGCCACGGTCCGGGGCGCCGGGCCAGGGAGCACGACGGTCCGGGTGACGGCCAGCCTGAACGGGAAGAGCATCACAGCGGAGGCAAAGGTCACGGTCGAGACCGGGACGATCCGCGGAAGCTATACTCTGAATCATGGGGAAAGCGTTTCCATCCGGGGGACGAGGTTCTCCGGCAAACCGACATACATTGTCGGGGGCAAGGTCGTGGAGGAAAGCGATACCTGTCTCCGGCGCGATGTGTCGGGATCCGGTACGACGCTTCAGCTCTTTACCGCCCAGAGTAATGAGAGCGGCGAGGATCAGGAAATCTACATCCGGCTCAAAGACAAGGGCGTGGAGGCACTCTACAAGGTGACGGTGAAGAACAGCGCGCTGAGCAGCCTGAGCTGGGCACAAACGGAGATCCGCGTCGCGAAGGGCAGCACGAAGACCATCGAACTCACGGCCCTGCCGGATAATTTCGAAGTGAACCTGAAGAATTCGTCCCATACTCCGAGCTTCAGCGAGCTTGGGGATGTGGGTACCGTGAAGGCTGCCGTGTCATCGCGGAATACCTCGAAACACAGCTATACGGTAAAGCTCACGGGCCTTAAGGAGGGGACGACCAGTCTTTACGCGGGCATCGGATCCATAGAGACGGCGAAGCCGCTGTCGGTGACGGTGACCGGGGAGGAAGATAAGGTTCTTACCGGCGTGAAGGCGTCCCTTGGGAAGACGCTGATCGGCCTGGGCGGGCAGACGGTCCTTACGGTCACGACGGAGCCTGCCGATATTGGGGCAAAAATCACGGTTTCCGGTTATGACAAGAAGGTGATAAGCTATACAAAGTCCAGCGGCAAGGTGACAGGCCTCGCCGAGGGGACGACTACGCTGACGGTGAAAGCCAGCTACAATGGACAGGAGTTTACAGACAGCGTGACGATCAAGGTGTCGAAGAACGCATCGGGTGACGACGAGATCAGCAGCGTAAGCGCCGTTTTGGGTTCTTCAGAAATCAAGGTAGGGGGGGAGACGACGCTGACGGTCAGCGTGCAGCCTTCCGGCCTCGATGCCGCCGTGACGGTATACGGCTATGACACGGCGGTGATCCGCTACGACAGGTCGACAGGAAAGGTCACCGGCGTGGGGATTGGTACGAGCAAGATTAACGTGAAGGCCGCTTACAACGGGAAGGAAGTGAGTACCAGCACAGAGATCACGGTGAAGGAAGACTCGGAAAGCAAGACGCTTGAGAGTGTAAGCGCGGCGCCGGAATCTTCTGAGATCAAGGTAGACGACACGACGACGCTGAAGATCACCCTGAAGCCCTCCGACATCCCCGCCACGATCACGGTTTCCGGCTATGATACGGATGTGATCCGCTATGACAGCTCTACCGGAAAGATCACCGGCGTGGGCGTCGGCACCACAAAGCTTACGGTGAAGGCAGCCTATAACGGGAAGGAAGTCAGTACGAGCGTCCAGATCCAGGTCAAGAGGAAAAGCAGCAGCGGCGGCGGAGGAGGCGGAGGAGGCGGATCCTCCGGCGGAGGCGGCAGTTCCGGCGGCTGGGGAGGCGGCTTCAACCCCAACATCCTCCAGAATGGCGGCGTGTCCACCATTACGCCGTCCCAGATCCGGCCGTTCCAGTCTTCTGCCGATACTTACCCGGGTTCCGTCTGGGAGCTCCGGGAGAACATCTGGTATCTCCGAAAGCCGGACAGCACGGACGCGCGCGGTTGGGCCTCTGTGAACGGAAAGTGGTATCATATGAATGATACGACGGGCATGATGGACCAGGGGTGGATCTATTCCTTCAACAACTGGTATTATCTGCTCCCCGTGCAGGGCGAGATGCTGACGGGCTGGCAGCAGATCGGGCCGGATATCTTCTGCTTCGACGGAAACGGCGTGATGCTGACGGGCTGGGTTGAGAAGGACGGGAAGAAGTACTGCTTTGACGTGACGGGGCAGCTGCTCCGGAACACAAGGACGCCGGACGGCCACATGGTGGACGCTAATGGCGCCCTGACGGGGCAGTAAAAGTAAGCAGGAATCCGATAAGGATTCCGGATGAAAAGGGCGGGATGCGCACGCATTCCGCCCTTTTTTAGACACGTGGCCTTTGATTTTTTGGAAAGAAATATGTAAAATGTTTTGGGTGTTTTTTTACAGAGGAGCCTTGCTGATGCGATGCCGCATCGGCTTTTCATGAAATCAGTGTGGTCAAAACCCACTCTGATAGGGGAGAAATAGTTATGGAGAGTGCAAAGAATTACTCAATAGATCACAGGGAGAGAAGGGACAGCGGCCTGGTTTATATTTCGGACGATATGGTAATGGAGGAGCAGAAAAGGGCCCGGAGGCTTACGCAGAGGCTGAATACGGTGGATCGGTCTGATTTTGAGGAAATCAAAAGGATCGTGAAGGAGCTTCTGGGAAAGTCGGACGGCACCTTCATTAATCCGCCCTTTTATTGCGATTACGGGACGCATATAGAGGTCGGGAAAAATGTATTCGTGAATTATAACTGCACCATCATTGATGTGGGCATGGTGCGGATCGGGGACAATGTGCAGATTGCTCCGAATGTCGCGATCTACACGGCGGGACATCCCATGCATCCGGCCACCAGGAATACATTGTATGAATATGGCATTGACATTACGATAGGCAATAATGTCTGGATCGGGGGGAATTCCGTGATACTGCCCGGCGTGACCATCGGGGATAACGCGGTGATCGGGGCGGGTTCGGTTGTAACGAAGGATGTTCCCGCATGGACGATGGCGGCAGGGAATCCCTGCCGGGTAATAAGCAAGATCACGGAAGATGACCGCATGAGGCATTACGCGGGACGTATCATCGATGAGGAAGCGCAAAAGGATATCCTGTGTATACAGGGAGAGCGGGACGACCCGGTGAAGTTCCCGACAGCTCCCTGGCAGTAAGGAATGAAGCATAGCCAGGGATTGGGAGCCATATGGGATTTCGACAGCTCCCTGGCAGTAAGGGATGGAGAAGGAATGAAGGGCTCAGCTTTCATCGTATTCCTGAATTTCCCTTACCATTTTTGGTAATTCATGTTTTGAAAAAAATCTTTCTTTAATTTTTTCGAAGGATTCGGGGCTCAGGACATGCTCTATGCGGCATGCGTCCTGCCCGGCCGTATAGGCGTTGACGCCCAGGGAGATCAGGATGTCCGTTATGACGATGTGCTTTTCGTAGGTGGATTTCGCAATCGAGAGGCCTTCCCTGGTCAGGCGGATGAATCCATTGTCATCCACGGCGATCTTGCCCTCTTCCCTGAGCCTTTTCATGGCCACGCTGACAGAAGGCTTTGAGAAGCCAAGCCGGTTTGCTATATCGATTGACCGCACATAGTTTTGGTTCATAGAAAGAATCAGGATGGTTTCCAGGTAATTTTCAGAAGATTCATGAGTTTCGTGTGCTTTCATTACGGCCTCCGTACAGGTTTGATTCGCGTCAGGCATTTCGCATATGCGGGAGTATATGATTAAAATGCTGTTCACCCGTTCTGTGATTTGCGTAAGGCACTTCGCATATGCGGGAGTATATAAAGCATTCTATTCTTTATGCATTAGTTCGTCAAGGTTAATTGTATTTGGAAAATTTTTTCAGAGATTGACTATTTCGCATAAGGGGAGTAAGATAGTCTCAAGGAATATTGCACTGAGGGGAGGGGAATTATCGGATTCCTCTTATGCAAATCTCACAGGATTACACGCTTTCATGAGAAAGGAATGGTGTGGAAATGAAAAAGATTATCAATGCGGTGGACCAGGTTGAAGAGCAGATGATCGAGGGGCTTCAGAAGGCATATCCTCAGTATGTGAGGCGCGTCGAGGGGACAAATGTGCTGGTGCGCGCGAAGAAGAAGGAAGGCAAGGTGGCTTTGGTTTCGGGCGGCGGCAGCGGTCACGAACCGGCCCATGCGGGATATATCGGGACCGGAATGCTGGATGGCGCGGTACCCGGAGCGGTGTTCACATCCCCTACGCCTGATCAGGTTTTTGAAGCGATCAAGGCCGTCGCGACGGACAAGGGCGTTCTTATGATCGTGAAGAATTACACGGGCGATGTCATGAACTTCGAGATGGCTGCCGACATGGCAAGGGACGAGGGCATTACGGTGGAGGAGGTCATCGTTAATGATGATGTAGCCGTGGATGGTTCCCTTTATACGGTCGGGCGCAGGGGCGTGGCCGGGACAGTCTTTGTTCACAAGATCACCGGAGCAAAGGCCGAAACCGGGGCATCGCTTTCCGAAGTCAAGGCTACGGCGGAAAAGGTCATCGCCAATGTGCGTTCTATGAGTATGGCCATCCGTCCCTGCACCGTTCCGGCAGCCGGAAAGCCCGGTTTTGAGCTTGGCGAGGACGAGATGGAAATCGGCATCGGCATTCATGGCGAGCCGGGAACCCACAGGGAGCCGCTGAAGAGTGCCGACGAGATCGTTGACCAGCTCCTTGCGAAGATTCTCGCGGATATAGATTTCGCCGGAAGCGAGGTTGCCGTCATGATCAATGGCTGCGGGGCCACGCCGCTGATGGAGCTTTTCATCGTGAATAACCATGTACATGATGTGCTGACGCAAAAGGGCATCAAGGTCTACAAGACCATGGTGGGCGAATACATGACTTCCCTTGAGATGGAGGGCTTCTCCATTTCCCTTCTGAAGCTGGATGACGAACTGAAGAAGCTTCTGGACGCGCCGGCAGATACGCCTGCGATTAAGGAGCTTGGCTGAGATATTCTGAGATATCCTGAGGGAGCCGGATTGCCTTGCGGGCGGTTTGCTTTTTCATGAGATCAGATCGGGCAACAGTCATTCTGACGGAGGAACCGTATAGCATGCAATACCGCCGCTGTTTGTCAGGAATTACAGCGGTTAAAAAAACACTGTAATAGAGGTCTTGATTTATGACTCTTGAAATCAGGGCGGCTTGAGCTCGCTCTGACAGGGGAAGGGAAGCCGAATTAACTGGCTGGCGGTACGGTATGTTATGAAATCAAGGCGGCTTACATTCGCCCTGATTAGAAGAGCAATCTGATACAGGAAATCCAATATTAAGAGATCTGTATAAAGAAATCTGATATATAGAAATTTGGTACAGTAAGAGTCTGACATAGTTAGAATTGGAGGAGGGAAATGACGGACAGTGCAAAGGTGCTGGAGCTGCTCGGGAAAATGAAGGCGGCTATCGATGAAAATGCCCAGTTCCTGACGGATCTGGACGCAGCGATCGGAGATAATGACCATGGCATCAACATGGCGCGTGGGTTCAAGAAGGTGGAGGAGGATCTTCCCGGGCTTTCCGGCAAGGATGTCGGCGCGATTCTCAAGAAGGTCGGAATGGATCTGGTTTCAACGGTGGGAGGCTCTTCCGGCCCCCTTTACGGGACGGCCTTCATGAAAGCAGGCGCAAAGGCAGCCGGGAAAAATGAAATCGGCATGGATGATTTCATTGCCATGATGGAGGAGGCGATTGGCGGCGTCCAGATGCGCGGCAAGGCGGTGAAGGGTGAAAAGACCATGCTGGATTCCATGATTCCCGCGCTGGACGCGATGAAGGAAGCCGCCGGAGCCGGAAAGGCTGCGGGGGATGTCCTTAAGGCCGGGGTGGCTGCCGCGGAAGACGGCGTGGAGTATACCAAAGGCATTATCGCCACCAAGGGCAGGGCCAGCTATCTGGGCGAGCGAAGCATCGGCCATCAGGATCCCGGAGCGACATCTTTCCTGGTCCTCCTGAAAGCGATAGCGGAGGAGTATTGATTTATGGTTGGTTTTGTTCTGGTTTCCCACAGCAGGACGCTGGCGGAGGGGGCGAAGGAGTTGGGGCTGATGATGGCTCCGGAGGTTCCCGTTGAAGCCGCCGGCGGCCTGCCCGATGGCGGGATGGGGACGGATTACCAAAGGATTGCGGAAGCAATAGACAAGGTTGCGGAGGTCTCGGACGGTATCCTTGTCATCATGGACATGGGGAGCTCCTGCATGACGACAGAAATGGTGCTGGAGGACAGGGGGGACGCCCTGCCAAAGGCTGTCATGGTGGACTGCCCCTTTGTGGAAGGGACAGTCGCGGCAATGGTAAGCGCTGCCATGGGGGACAGTCTTGAGACCGTGAAGAAGGCGGCGGAGGACGCGGCCGGGGAAAAGAAATTCTGAATATTTCCAATCCTGCGTTTAATGCCTGCAGGCGGGACTATCCGTCTGCAGGCATTTTTTCATTATCGCAGGACTGCGAAAGGAAACATTCCGTCTTACGCCGGACGCAGCCCCGCGGGCGAGCAGGGTGCGATTTCATCTTCTCAACTCGATTTCAGCATCAGGGCGTTTTGCGCTTTAATGCTGAATGTCCCCTATGGAATAATAAACTGGGAGGCTTTTCATGGGAGCATACTTTAATCCGGGAGCTACAAACTTCAAAAGAGCGCTTTGTTCGCAGATATACGTTGACAAAACGGATTTGATCAAATATGTGAATTCGCTCATTAATACGGAACAGTGTTATGTAAGCGTATCCCGTCCCAGGCGTTTTGGTAAGTCCATCACTGCGAACATGCTGTGCGCCTATTATGGCAGGGGGGCTGACAGAAGCCTTTTTGAAGGAAGGAAGATTGCGGATTGTGAAGACTGGGATCAATATCTTGGTGCTTTCAATGTGATCAGAATCGTAATGACGGATTTCATTAAAGATACAATTCTTGTCCAAAAAGCAATTGATAAGCTTTCAGCGAGAATATTGAGCGAGCTATCAGAGGAATATCCGGATGTGAAGTATGATCCGGACGATTTGGCTTACAGCATGGACAGATTCTATAGAAAGAACGGCATACCTTATGTGATTATTATAGACGAGTGGGATGCCGTCTTCCGTATCAGGAAAGAGGATGACGAGGGACAAAGGCTTTATCTTGCTTTTCTCCAGGACTGGCTGAAGGGCAGGGACTATGTGGCTTTGGCGTATATGACCGGTATCCTACCAATAAAGAAATATGGAAGACATTCGGCTTTGAATATGTTTGATGAGTATTCAATCATAACACCTATGCAGATGGCATCGTATACAGGTTTTACGGAAAAAGAGGTAAGGAAGCTTTGCGAAGATTTTCATATGTCTTATGATGAGATTTCCGACTGGTATGATGGTTACAATCTGAGTGACGCAATACCGGTTGAGATGAGGGAAAAGTACAGGACCGGCGAATATGATAGTAATGTTCTTTCGGTTTATAATCCGTTGTCTGTCGTAAAGGCTGTTTCTACAGGCATTATCAGAAATTATTGGAACAAAACGGAAACATACGAGGCTCTGGCAGAATATATCAGGCTGAACCTTGATGGGTTGAAGGACGCCATAGCGCTTATGATGGATGGCGGCAGGGTGAAGCTGAATATTTCAACTTACCAGAATGATATGACATCTTTTCGTGGCAAGGATGATGTCATGGTGCTGCTGATTCATCTTGGATACCTTTGCTATGATATAGATTCAGGTGAAGCTTATATTCCCAACAAAGAGATAATGGATGAGTTTAGAAATTCCACTGATTCAGCAGAATGGGCAGGCACTTTTTCTGCTTTAAAAAAATCGCAGGAATTACTTTTGGCTACATGGAAGGGCGATACGGAACAGGTTGCGGAGATACTGGAGTATTTTCACGATAATGCAGATAATAAGACATATAATAGTGAGGCCGCGCTTTCTTACGCAATACAGATGGCATATTATGCCGCACAAAAATATTATACCAACATACAGGAATTGGATACCGGCAAGGGTTATGCTGATCTGGTGTATATCCCTTCGCCGAAATATGCAGACAAACCCGCGCTTCTTATAGAGCTTAAATATAATGAATCAGCAGAAACCGCAATGAAGCAGATTAAAGAAAAAAAGTATTTCCAGAAGCTGGAGCATTATAGGGGAAAGCTTTTGCTTGTAGGCATCAGTTATAAAAAGGACGCTAACTCTTCGGATAAGAATTTTAAGCATCATAAGTGTATTATTGAAAGATGGACATAGGAATGGGGTAAAGGATTTATGAGGGCCATGCCTTGACCTGCAAGCAGGTCGAGGCTAGCCGCCCGGCGACTGAGGGCCATGCCTTGACCTGCAAGCAGGTCGAGGCTAGCCGCCCGGCGACTGAGGGCCATGCCTTGACCTGC
>CAMKKZ010000015.1 GCA_946413525.1 uncultured Oribacterium sp. | reverse complement strand
TGTCCTTTCCCTGGCTGTCTGTTGCTGAAGAAGCCATAACAAAACCGGCTCTTCCGGTCTCGTTAAGATAGGCATAGAAATAAGAGATCCACAGATAGTTTGCATTACCAACCTCTCCGGCTTTGTTCACGCCCGGCAATCCAAACGGTAATCTTCCCGCATTCCGGGCAGTCTCTGCTTTTACCTTGTCCACATTGAACGGCGGATTTGCCATCACGTAATCACAGCAACCCACAAGATTATGAGCGTCATAATAGAAGGTGTTCGCTTCATTTCCGGACTTGATCACACCGGTCAGTCCATGAACCGCCATATTCATAAGGGCAAGCTTCGCATTATACTCTACCTTCTCCTGCCCATAGAACGTCATGGCCTTATTGGCAGACATTCCCCTACTATTGACGAAATCGCCGGACTGCACGAACATGCCACCGCTGCCGCAGGCGATATCCGCCAGCACGCCTGAGGTCGGTTCCAGAATATTTACGATCATTTTTACCAGTGACTTCGGTGTGAAAAACACGCCGTCATCAGATGCCACTGCCGGAGCAAACTTGCTGAGGAAATATTCATAGATGCGTCCGATCACATCGCCGCCCACATCATCAAGAGCATTATTATTAAAGATACGCAGCAACTCTGCCAGCAGATCATCGGCAAAATTGGTATATTCTTTCGGAAGGACGCCGGCCAACTGTTCAGACTGAGCCTCAACCAGCTCCATCGCATGATTCACGACCTCTCCCAGGCTGTTCATCTGCTGCCCGTTTTCAGCAATGATATTTGCTTTCTTGATATCCTCCGGCAGGTTTACAAGGTATGAATACTGTGCTTCCTTTGGAATATACAGAGCACTCTTCTCCGCGAAGTCAGAGACTTCTACAGGCATCACACGACCATTCCTGACCGGTCTGTCCTTCAGTATCTCTTCCTCCACCTTCTTGAATCTGCTATATGCATATCTCAGGAACAGCAAGCCCAGTACCGGCATACAGTACTGCTGAGAAGTCAGCTTGGATCCCTGGCGTAATAGATCCGCAGCTTCCCAAAGGTCTGCCTCCAATTTTTTTATGCTCTTGTTGTCCATTATCTTTCCTCCAACGGTTTGTCTCTAACCCGTGATTATTTCAATTCTCCTCATTATTCTTTGAGGTAGTCCACTATGTCACCGATGTTACAGTCCAAAGCTTCGCATATCCTGCCAAGAACCTCCATGCTGACCGGCTGATCCTTTCCCATCTTAGCCATAGTAGAAGATGTGATGGACGCTTTTGCCATCAGATCCTTCTTCATCATCTTCTTGTCGATTAGTATCTTCCATAGTTTGCTATAGCTAAATTTCATTTGGTTTCCTCCGCTAATCCAGTGCTTAAATCTATGTACAATTTCCCTATTTCAAGTAGCATACTATAGAAATTCACTATTCGCAATATGAAATCACTTTTCTCCAAGCTCATTTCCCATAAATAGCATTTCGATTCACTATTCAGTTATAATCTCTTGCAGAAATCCAGGCTCAGCCATCCGATTCCGCTCTTCAGCCTGCCCCATCCAGCAGAGCTGCCGTTAACGCTCCGAACTTCCATGATCGTGTATACAACAATCAGAATAAACTGAACCCAAATTATTCATTTTCCCGGAACCTTATACCGTCTGTTCCGTCAGCGTATATGTGATCTTCATGATCTTCAGCGCGGCAAATGCGCCCCTCACGGTATTGATCACGCCTGCAAGCTTCGGAACGAGTGTCATGATAGTCCCGACTGCGGATATTATAACGAGACAGATAACCTAGTTGTGGAGCCATCTATCTCCACGGTAATGCCCTGGATCCTCGCCATTTTTCAAGCTTCTTCCTATCATAATAAGAGCACCGGATTTCTCCGATGCTCATTACTAAAACCCCCTTAATATTTCTTTTACCTGACTCTCCGCCTCGTGTCGATTCTTATCAATAAATTTTTTATAATCCGAAGCTAATTGTATCTCTAACTTTTTTGCCGCTATCAAGTCAAAAAATGTTTTTCCATTTAGTAACTCATCATAATCTTCTAAAGTGAACGTTAGTAGATAAAAATCCTTTCCTTATGCTTTTTCTACCATACGCAAGACTTTAGTCAATCCGTAAGCATCTGTGAATCCGTCTGGAGAACCTGTCAACCCTTTTCTTGTAAACAATAATCCAAACGAAATGTCAGTTGCCGAAAGCAGGCTATAAAACTTTCCAACATAAGTAACACTAAGACCTGTCTTATAATTCTTACATTCACCAAGAATTAAATCCGTATCTACCGGGATTAGAGTCCGTTCAAGTCCGAACGATTTAAGCGCTTGCTTTCCGCGATCAGATAGAATAATAACCTCATCAATCTCATTTGTTTTCGTTCGAACATTCTTATAAATCTTAAAGAAATAAGTTTTTTTTATAATAAATTCTACAACCTTTTCCAGATGATTTCCTTTTTCTTTTTCTGTCTGATTTGCATCACTTGGATTTTTTAATTCATCCAGCAAGATTCTAAATCGGTTCTTATCATTTTCTGTCCAGGTAATAAAACCCGAAAACTTTTCTAAATCAGATTGAACTACTTGATCTAAATACGTCCTCAAATCATACCCCAGCATCTCTCATGCATTTATCAACTTATATAGAACAATTATATTCTCCTCAAGAGATAGCTGTTTATCACAAAAATCGCAACACCAATCAGGATTAAACTCTTCGGCATGTTTCAAATACTACGGAATCCAGTGGAATGAAATTTCTGCCTGACTACCTGAAAAAGTGCGTATTTACGTGATATTTCAGGTAATCTCATAGATGCTTTAGTCCGCTAAAGTTGAAACATGCCGAAAATTACATATACATCAATCAATGGAAATCAGGAATTGTGAAAGTCTGGACAGTAACCAATTCCCATGCTTTCACACTCCTTCCATAGATTATTTTCATTGACAAAAAACAATAATTCCAATATAATGATAACGAGCAGAGAGACTACTTCAAATGTTTGTTGCTCCCCGATATGCAACTGAAATATGGTCGAGTTCAAATGTTTGTCGCTTCTCGATATGCGACTCATAAATAATCGAGTTCATATTCAGCCCCATTCCGAAAGGGATGGGGCTTTTTTTCGGAGGTATATGCATTTATGGATACCGGACATTTTTACTTTTTAAGTGACCAGTACTTTTTTGACTTTCCCGACCCTTACCTAATGCAGAATAAAGAGAAAGTAAACGGTCAAACACATAACCGACCTTGTTTTTATGCTTTTGAAGATGCGACAAACAGAGGTTTATTCTGGCTTGTACCTTTTTCATCACAGACGAACAAATTTAAAGCCATCTATAATACTAAAATCGCAAAATTCCACAAATGCGATACCATTGTTTTTGGTGATGTTCTCGGATGCATCGCTCTTCTTTATGTCATTCCTTTTCAGAATTGTACTCAGATTTCCAGCTGTAATCCCGTTTCTGTTCCTGATTATATAAATACTGTCATTTCTGTCATATTCATCTAACAGCTCAGGATAGTGTGTTGAAAAAAACAAGGTACCGCCATTCTTATTTAACTTGCTATCCATAAAGAAGCGCATCAACGTCGTTACAATTTCTTTATTAAAATAGTTCTCCACCTCATCAACGACAATGTAACCGCCCTTTTGTAATACTTCTTGGGCCAACATAAACGTGATCATGCCCTTTACAGTACCGGAAAACAAATAATTATTTAGCTGAATCGGATTATTCATCTCGATTTCTTCTTTTCCTTTGAACTCTTCTACGGGCAGAATCAGTATCCCCGATTTACGCATTGAAAACGAACCTTCTTTTTGTTTAAAATCAGGTAAGATAGAATCTAAGGGATTGGATATGAAGGCATTTCCCTATGCCATAATTCAAGCTGGAAAAAGCATTCTGAGCATTGAGGAAATAATAATGACTGAAAAGGAAAGACAAAAAAAGATAAAGGAAGTCCGCCAGGAATTCAAAGAACTGGAACACGTGCCGAAAAGCGACTGGCACGCAGGCTTCGAGGCACTGCTCCGTATTGAAATACACGGTTTTGGAAACAAAGTCAGAATGATGACCGAGATGACGCTGGGCACGGAGCCGCCACGGGCGGACTATGTGATACTAATGAGGACGAGAAGACAGATCTTGGCAAGGACATCTTCAAGATTTTCCGTAAGTACAACGTGCTTGAGTACAAGAATCCCCGGGATTCCCTGAATGAGCGCGTGCTGCGGAAAATCTGCGGCTACGGTAACTTTTTTATAGGTGTGGCTGAACACGAAGGAGACGTGAGTGCGGATCAGGTGACATTATCCATTTTCCGTCACAAAAAGAACCCGGATATATTTTCCCGGATAAGGAGGGTCGATACTATGAAAAGCATTTTGATGGAAATTATGAAAGATGACGTAGAAGAATGAGTTGACTACAGATTAAGAGCCGCCGGGTCACCCCGTCGGCTCTTCTTTTTCTCCGCTTAAAATCAAGATTCCTGATCCTATCGGACTCTCTTCTAAAGCCAATCTGAATCCTATCGGACTTTCTTCATGATCCTATAGAGTTCTCTCCCCGAATCTCCCGGGAGAATCTCTCCTGTAAGAACAAATATCTACCGCCCTGATTTATGGATATGTCAAAAGCCGAAGCGCCAAAAGTCGTAGTATCGAAAGTCAAAATGCCAATAGCCGAAGCGTCAGGATTTCATGCTTATTCGCAGCGTCATATCGTTCGCAGGACCGGATGTCTCAATAATAGACTCGTATCCTTCCCCCGCAAGCTCAGCAAAAGGCAAATCATACCCTGGTTTGCCGCTTCCTTCAAATATATAGTAGTAATCCCCGCCCGAGGGAGGAGTTTCTCCCGTCCAGGTCAATACAACAACGATCGAGTCACCCTCGTGGAATACAGGAGGCTTCGAAGACCAGTAATACGTTTCCTCTTCTATGATGATTCTGGAGACCTTCCAGAAATCCGGATATACCTCCTCACAATTCAACTTAAATTCCTTCAGGAAGGCTGCCTCTGACGAAGTAACCGTCACATCCCCAGCCGGCATAGTGAAGGTGAACAGCCCTTCTGTATCATCGGATGAGGAAAGAGGTCCTTTTTCGTCCCCGCCGGACCATGTGAGGTTCACGAGGCTCTGGTCATAGGTATAGTCTTGCAATGCCTCCACCTTGACAGTGACCGTCTGTCCCTCTACCGCTGTGGCCTCATCATTATCCACGAGGCTGAACTGGCTGCCTGCAAGCTTGCTGCTGTCCAGCGTGATCGTATACGATTTAATGAAGCTGGCCTTCAGCGTTACCTCCTCCGCCACCATAGTGAAGCTGTATTCCGTACCGGACAGCGTGAGCTCCAGGCTGTCGCCGCCCGCCGTTACCGCGGAGACCTCGCCTACGGCATAACCATCGTTCGGAACCACCTCAAAGGTGACCGTATCCCCTTCCGCCGCCTCGGTGGCCGACAGGTTTTCAATCGTCCCGTTCGTAATGCCGCTGTCAATGGTCACGGCATAGCTTTCCTCCGCTTCCTCAAAAGAGGCGGATATCGTCACATTATCTGCCGGCATGAAGAAGCTGCAGTCCGTGCCGGATACCGTGACGTCTACTTCGCCTCCTTTTTCCGGCACCACATAAGCCTCATTCAAGGCATAACCATCGTTCGGAACCGCCTTGAAAGTGACTGTCTCTCCCTCCGCCGCCTCAGTGGCCGACAGGCTTTCAATCTTTCCGTTCGTAATTCCGCTGTCGATCGTGACGGTATAGACCGTCCCGGACAATTCCACGAAGACGGCCGACAGGGTCACGTCCGCGGCCGGCATGGCGAAGCTCAAATCGGACTTAAGCTCCACCGCGTCCCCCGCCTCCGTCGTAACGCTCAGGGATTCGGAATCGAAGGAATAGCCGCTGTCAGGATACCACTTGATGGCGACAGACTGCCCTTCCTCCGCGGTAGTTTCCGAAAGCTCCTCACCGCCATCCACGGAAACCTTGATGCTGCCATGCTCGGCGCTCTCGCACTTGATACTGTACCCGTCCTCCTGCTCATTGGAGGCCGAAATGCTGATGGATACATTGCTCTCCGGCATGGTAAAGCTCATCGTCTCCTTGTCGGAGGACGCAGTCGCGGTAATTTTCTTGCTGTCTCCGTCCTCTATGGTCCACTCATAGGCCGTCACATCGGCATTCGCGCCGTCCACCTGCAGGCTGATCTCGACCTTTTTCCCGGCGTCATCTGACGCAGCCTCCGCGGAAGCGCTGGAAATGCCGCGGCTTTCACCGCCGATACGGAGCAAAACGTCCTTGTCCGCGTCCATGCCGTCCGGCAGGCTGGCAAAGCGGATCGTATACCCTTCTTCCTCTTTCTCTTCTTCCTCTTCCGCATTCAGTACATAATAATTTCCGCTTTTCTTCGCGGCATAGCCCGGAATGGCCGGCAGCACCACGTTCTTGTCCGTCTTTGAACGGAAGACCGTGCTTCCGGGATCCGGCGTCTCGCCGCCTTCCTCCCAGGAAAGGGCAAGACCCGCCCCGTCATTCGTCACGGTGCCGCCACCGAAGCTTGCCGTGCAGCCCTCCTCGAGGGACAGGGCCGCGCTGCTGCCGCTGTACGTGATCTTGCTCCCCTTCTTCATGCTAATGGACGCGGTCCCATAGAGGCTCACGGCTCCCTTTACCGCGCCGCCATTCATTGTTAAGGCTACGTCCGTAAAGGCCGCGTCGCCGGATAGCGTCCCGCCGCTGAGCGTGGCCGTGCCTCCCTCCATGGAAAGTGCGCCTTCCAGCGTGCCGCCCTTCATGGTGAAGGTGCCATCCGAAAGCTCCGTGTCGCCCGAAACCTTACCGCCGTTAAGCGTGACCGTCCCGCTCTCCATGGTGAGGGAGCCCTTCAGCGTGCCGCCCTTCATGGTGAAGGTGCCACCTGAAAGCTCTGCATCGCCCGAAACCGTACCGCCGCTTATGGTGACCGTCCCGCTCTCCATGGTAAGGGATCCATTCAGCGTTCCGCCGTTCAAGCTAAAGGCCCCTTCCTTCGAAACCGTCAGATTTCCGCTCACCGTCCCGGCCTCCAGGACAAGCTCCGCGCCGTCCTTAACCTCCGGGGCGCCCTGCAGGCTCCCATTGTTCACAAGCGAGCCGGACTGCAGCTCGATTCCCGAGGAAAAGACGGACTTCCCGCTCTCATTATTCCGGAATGTCCCGGTGTTGGAGAAATTCTTGCCCACCTTGAGGGTATTGGCGCTGTTCACGTCAATCGTGCCCGCATTATCCAACGTATCCTTCAGATCCGCCGTGCCATCCACCTTCATGCTGTTCCCGCTCTCCACCTTTACGGGGACCCCATCCTCAGTGGTCAAAGTCTTTCCGGACGGGATATGCATATCGATATCCACGTCCAGCGTATTATTCGAAAGTCCGCTCCCGGGCCGCAAAATCACCTGCTTTACCGCCGCCCGGTTCAGATACCCCTGCACGTTGGTTGCCGTAATGGGCATGGTGAGCCTGATAATGCTTTCATCCGAAGTTTCCTCGGAACCCCCGGAACCTCCTGAGCCTCCGCTTCCATCGGAGGAATCATCGGAGGAATCATCGGAGGACGTTTTATCAACAGGCGTTTCCGGTCTCTGTACCCTTTCCCAGTAAGGAACCTTCTCGACGGAATTTCCATCATTGGATTCCGCCTGCCTCTCCCTGTACTGTTCCTCCTGCACCCTCTCTGCCTCCCGGATAACGGAAATTTTTCCGGACGTGGCCTGCTGGTCTTCCTCAAGCCTCGCCCTGGCCGCTTCCGGCGTGACGTCTCTCAGATCAAGGCCTCCCTCGGTAGCCACGTAGATCCTTTCCGCCAGTCTGGCATCCTTTGCCACTTCCTCAAGGACAAAGCCGTCCACGTCCCCCACGGACACGCCATCCATTATAATATCGCATTTATCCCCCTGCTTTTCCGGTTCATAGACCAGGAAATCCGCCTGCTGGCCGGGCTTAAGGACAACGGACTTCGTCTGTCCGGCAAGCTGGTTGGTCACATTGCAGGTTACGGAACCGTCCAGGATGGACACCCTGGCGCGCGTGCCATCGATGATCTTGACAACTCCCGCCGTGCCCCGGATGCCCATCACCATGGTGGATGTCCGGATGGAATAGACCTCGTCCGCCTCCAGGGGCTTTGTGACATTGAAGAAGAGATTACCATCCTCAAGGAGGACCTCCAGCTTCTTCCCCTTTTTGCGGACCTCGATCTCGCTGTTCTCGTCCTCCTTCACCGCCTTGTCCTCGTCCAGGCTGAGCCAGGCGTAGCTGGCCGACTCCGTCCGGACCCGGGTCCCGCTCGCAAGACGCATATTGTCCGCCTTGATCAGGCTCTTCTTGCTGACGCTGTCCAGAACGTCCACGGAGCCCTCCGTCCTGGCCAGCCGGATTGTCGCCGCCACCGCATCCGCCGCAAGAGTCTTGAGAACCCCTCCCCCACAGCATAGACATAACAGGCAGGCTCCTAAAAACAGCAGCGCAGCCAGGAAACCCGGCCAATGCGCATTCCGTGCATTCCGAAGAAGGCTCCTTTTCTTCCCCAGCATCCTATTCATTCCTTTCTCCATATCGACCCTCTTCTTTCTCTCCTATCAAAGTGGTGTTTTGGCCATTGTAATTCCTGACAAACAGCCGCCGTCCTCTTGATAACTGTTGCTTTACCCTTTTGATATTTGTGAGCAGCAGATCATTCTTCCTGACTATCTTTTTACTACCCTCCCCTGTTTTTGTCAATTGACATTTGGTGGCATAAAGAACGATTCGATGATTCCATGACCCGAAGACCATGACAGCAAGTTCTCCCGGGCAGGGAAAATCGGCAATTTATTCCACCTGTACGGTTGCCATCCAAAGCGATATTTTGATACGGTTTACCGTAATCAAAATATCGCTTTGGATGAGCAACCTACCCCTAAATGAGCAAAACGATTTGCGAAGCAAATCTTTAAGCACGCGAAGCGGGCGGTTTTGCGAATTTAGGGGTATTCAGAATGGCCTTTAGGCCATTCAACCGTACAGGTGGAATTTATTCCATTTTTCTGCCCAAAGGAGATTTCCTCTTAATCAGGCTCCTGCTCATCGGATCATCCTCATCGAATTCAACTGCTTTACCCTATTTACGCATTGAAAGAACACCTTCTTTTTGATAAAATCAGGAAAGATTAATCCACAAACAATTTGCCATGTCAGAATTCAAAGCGGCAAAGACCACTCTGATAAATGAGCTGATTTGCCCCGCAAGCCAGGGAGCGGGTTGAGAAACAAGTCAGGGAGCAGCAAAAAACCACATCTACCGCTTCACCGTCCCTTTTTTCTTTACTGTCTTTGTCTCCGAGCTCTTCCCGGTCACGTAACGGATCTCGCAGCCGTCTGCTTTGGCATTCTTATGAAAGAACAGGATATGTATTTTGACCAGGAAGCCTTCGGAAAGCATCTGAAGAAACTCAGGAATATCAAGGGGATGACACAGGAGAGTCTGGCAGAAAATTATACCCATTATACCCTTTACAAAAATCAACATGTGGGTATAATGAGTATAACAAATTACAGAGGGGATATTCCATGTTGATAGAGAATATATGATTCACCGGTCAAAAGTATCGATGCATACAGTATAAAGTATTCATCTCATGTTCCGACAACTGGGTATGGTATAGAAATGGACTTTTCCTGTCTGCACGGGCGATGATCCGACAGCGCCCTGCTCCCGGAAAAAACGTTCATTTTTCTTTCTTCATAGGACCATCATCAAGTATCTTCTCCGCGATCCGGCGCTTTTTCACCCCCATGTCCATGGCCGTTTTTTCAATATAATGGTGCGCCTCTTCCTCGGTCATATGTTCCTTTTCAACCAGATGGATTTTTGCCCTGCTTACTATACGGAGCTCCTCCAGCCTCTCTTCCAATGAATTCACCTTCCGCTCCATCTCGCGGAACCTGGCCTGCACCGCCAGGAGATAACGGATTGCCTTGTCCACCCTTCCCTTCGGAAAAGGCTTGCCCAGCACCATTATGCCGCGTCCTGACAATTTCTCCAGATTATCCTCGTAGCGCTCCCTTGGAACAACAAAAAGGATGGAGGCGCTGCACTGGGAAGAAAAATCATAACATAAATCCAGCCCATTCTCATCCGGCAGGGGGCCATTGATCACGATAAGGTCATAATATCTTTCCAGCACGCTTTTCCTTGCCATTGCCCCGTTCTTTTTCCACTCTGTCAAAACGGAGCCGCCCAGTGAACGTCTGACAATCTCATTGAACTGATCGGAAGCGGAAACGATCAGCAGGGAATGCGTAATATCCTTTCCCTTTGGCATTTCTGTCCCCCCCATCTATAAATGAATATCCGGCTGCCCTGAATCCTGCCATTCATGTCGTGTATTTCAAAAGGATCCCGCCGGGAATCACCCTTTTTATGAAATCACTTTCTCCCGCGATCATGGCGGCCTCCTTCTTGGAGGCGGGCAGCAGGGGACATTCCTTCTCCGCCCTCTCCGTCAGCGTCAGGCGCTTCCGGATTCCATCCAATCCGGCGTGAATCAGGAGGGTATAAATCAGATAAGGATTCCCTGACGCGTCCGGGGATCGCAGCTCCGCCCTGGTCCTCCCGTTCCTGCTCTCGATATACATTAGCCCGGAAGTGCCGGCCCCGGACCAGTTGACACGGTCCGGAGCGGAACCTGT
Organism: uncultured Oribacterium sp.; assembly: GCA_946413525.1. Classification (GTDB taxonomy): domain Bacteria; phylum Bacillota; class Clostridia; order Lachnospirales; family Lachnospiraceae; genus Oribacterium. Next base: position 71,243 of record CAMKKZ010000015.1, on the reverse strand, counting down.
CCCAAACCTTTCATAAGAATTGTCCGAGGGGTTCAGGAACAGGGTCATATCCCGGATCCTTTCCATAATGCCCGCGGCGGCATACATAACCTTGTCCTGTCCATCCTGATCCTGCGCATAAATATTGATATGATACCCGTTTCCCGGCTGATCCTTGAGAGGCATTGGCGAAAAATCCGCCGTCAGACCATAGAGACCCGCAATCGTGCTGACCACCATCTTGAAGGTGCTCATCTGATCCGCCGCCTTCAGAGGCCTTCCATAATGAAAATCAATCTCGTTTTGTCCGGGGCCGGCTTCATGATGGGACCGTTCCGGAACCAGGCCCATCCTTTCAATCGTAAGAATGATCTCGCGCCGGATATTCTCGCATTTGTCAAGGGGCGCGATGTCCATGTAGCCGGCGGAATCATACGGAATTTTCGTCGGATTCCCATCCTCGTCCGTCCGAAACAGATAAAACTCCATTTCCGATCCGAAGCGGAATTCCACCCCCTCCGCCTCCGCCTCCTCCACCGCCTTCTTTAAAATCCGGCGGGTGTCCGACTCGTACTCCTTCCCCTCAGGAGTATAGACATCGCAGAACACGCGGAGCACCCTGCCGCTGTCAGGGCGCCAGGGAAGAATGGCCATGGTGGAAAGATCCGGCCTGAGATAAAGATAAGGATGCGGGCTGTCCTCAAAACCGGCAATGGCCCTGGCATTGATCGGGGAACCAAACTCCACAGCCTTCCTCAGCTCCCCTGAAAGAACGGAAATATTTTTCTGTATCCCGAAAGCGTCGCGAAACGCCAGGCGGATGAATTTCACATCCTCCTCTTTAATATAATTTAATGCTTCTTCCAATGTATATTTCATCTCTGCCTCCCCTGCCAACGTGCTTTTCCGGGATGCTATGGACGCTTCATCTCCTGCCTCCCCTGTTAAAGTGGTTTTTGGTCACTTTAATTCCTGACTAACAGCTGCGGTATCGCAGGCTACCTGGTTTTATAATTTTTATTGATTCCCGCCATAATTCCTCGATTCCAAACACTTTCCGACTTCCTCATCTATCAGAGTGGGTTTTCACTGCTCTGAATTCTGACATAGCGAACTGCTTGCGGGGCAAATCGGCTCAACGGGACGCGCCCTCACGAATTTTCATGGACATCCGTCCCGGCTGTGCCATCACAGGGCTTTAAAGATTGGTATAGCCCATAAGGTCGAAATCCACGGCCTTTGCCGCGCTCCGGCCTTCCGCGATCGCCCTTACGACAAGGGACTGGCCGATATGCATGTCTCCCGCAGTGTAGACATGCTGCCTTGAAGCAAGATGTCCCTCCGGGGCAGTGCTTACATTGCCCCGCTGGTCCGTTTCCACGCCAAAGGCCTTCGTCACATACTTCTCGCTTCCCAGAAAGCCCGCCGCAATGAGCGCGAGCTGCGCGGGAACCGTCCTTTCCGTGCCTTCCGCCGGACGCATGACAAGCCTCCCGGTCTTTTCATCCTTTTCGGGAGTCAGGGAAAGCAGCACGGCTCCCTTCAGCTTCCCGTTTTCATCTTTGATGAATTCTTTCACCGTAGTCTGGTAAAGCCTCGGATCCTTCCCGAAAACACAGGCCGCCTCTTCCTGCCCGTAGTCCGTTTTCCGCACCCTCGGCCACTCGGGCCAGGGATTCGAGGGCAGCCTCCCCTCCGGAGGCTCCGGCATCATTTCGAGCTGGGTAACGCTTTTCGCGCCAAGCCTGATCGCGGTTCCTACGCAATCATTTCCCGTATCCCCGCCCCCGATTACCAGCACATCCATCCCCTCCGCCGGATTCCCCGAGGTCTTTTTGAAGCCACTATCCAAAAGCTGCCTTGTGACATCCGAAAGAAAGTCCACGGCAAATAATATACCCCCGGCATCCCGGCCTTTCACGGGAAGATCCCTCGGCCTTGACGCCCCGCAGCAAAGGAGTACGCTTTCGTATTCCTTAAACAGCCCGTCCGCATCCACATTCCTGCCCACGTCCGCATTGACAAGGAAACGGATCCCGGACTCCTCCATCAGGCGGATCCTCCGGTCAATCACGGACTTTTCCAGCTTCATGTTGGGAATCCCGTACCGCAGAAGTCCCCCAACCCGGTCGCTTCTCTCATAGACCGTGACCAGATGCCCCCTGCGGTTCAAAAGGAAGGCCGCGGAAAGGCCGGACGGACCGCTCCCGACCACTGCCACCCTTTTCCCGGTCCGCCGTTCCGGCTTTTCCGCCCGGACGAGCCCGTTCCGAAAAGCATATTCAATGACCGCCTTTTCATTTTCCTTTGTGGACACCGGTTCCCCGTGCAGGTTCAGGGTGCAGGCCGCCTCGCACAGGGCGGGGCAGACCCTGCAGGTAAACTCCGGGAAGCAGTGGGTAATGGAAAGCCTCCGGTAGGCCTCCTCCATCCTGCCGCGATAAACAAGTTCATTTATCTCAGGCACAAGATTATGGAGCGGACAGCCGCTCATCATCCCATTAAGCAAAATCCCCGCCTGGCAGAACGGAATGCCGCAGTCCATGCATCTGGCCGCCTGCCTGCTTTGCCGCTCGAGGGGAAGCGCGCCATGGAAATCCAGGAAATCCTTTATCCTCTCCATTTCCGGGCGAACCGGCCCGACCTCCCTGCTGTACTCCAAAAAACCCGTGGCCTTTCCCATTATCCTCCACCTCTCAGCATCCCCGCGTCAATGCCTCGAACGCCGCTTCCACGGCGGCGTCATAGTTCTCGCCCTTTTCTTCAAAAGCGGCGATCCGCTTCATGATCCGTTTGTAATCGACCGGGATAATCTTCTTGAACTTCTTCACATACAAATCGAAACGATCCAGTATCTCCCTGCCCTTTCCCGAGCCCGTAGACTGAACATGCTCCAAGATCAGGGCCTTCAGGCTCTGGATGTCCCCCTTCTGTTCAAGCTCCTCCATGTCCACAAGCTCCTTGTTCAGATTTCGGTACAGACTGTTCTCCTCGTCAAGAACATAGGCGACGCCCCCGCTCATGCCGGCAGCGAAATTTTTTCCGGTTGGTCCCAGGATCACGGCGATCCCGCCCGTCATATATTCACATCCATGCTCCCCGACGCCCTCCACGACCGTCAGCGCGCCGGAATTCCGCACCGCGAAACGTTCCCCGGCCATGCCAGCGACAAAGAGCTTTCCGGAGGTGGCACCGTAAAGCGCCACATTACCTGCCAGTATGTTCGTATGGGGATCATAAGCGGCCTCCGCAGGCGCGCGTACGATAATCTTGCCTCCGGACAGCCCTTTTCCAAGGTAGTCATTACAGTCTCCCACAAGATCCAGCGTCAAGCCCCTCGGGATAAAGGCGCCAAAGCTCTGTCCCCCGGAACCAGTGCAGCAGATTGTCACGGAATCCTCCGGCAGCCCCTCAGGGTGAGCCCTGGTAATTTCCGCGCCAAGCAGGGTGCCGAAAGCCCTGTCCGTGCTGTCCAACGTGACCCTTTCAAGAGCGCTGTCTCCCGGGCAATGCCTGATTACTTTTTTAATTTTGTCCGAGGCAAGAAGGATTTTTTCATCTTTCGTTTGCGAAAGCCGGAAATCGAAGTCATAAGCCGGCCGGAACGAAAGCGTCCGCTTCACCGAATTATTTAGCTTTTCCGAATCCGCCTGCCCCTCCGTACCGGGATGCTTCTCTGTATCCGGATGCCTGAAAAGGATTCCCGAAAAATCCAGCTTCTCCTCCTTTTCGGAAAGCCCTTCCCTTTTTTTGAGAAGATCCGTCCTTCCAACAAGTTGGGAGAGCTCCCGCACTCCGAGGGACGCCATGATCTCCCTGAGCTGCCTCGCAATGAAGCGCATGAAGTTTTCCACGTATTCCGGCCTGCCGGAAAAGCGCTTGCGAAGCTCCGGATTCTGCGTAGCAATGCCCATGGGGCAGGTATCGGACTGGCAGGCCCGCATCATCACGCATCCCAAGGCAACCAGCGGCGCCGTTGCAAAACCGAATTCCTCCGCCCCCAGCATGGCGGCGATGGCGACATCCCTGCCGCTCATCAGCTTTCCGTCGGTTTCGAGCGCCACCCGGCCGCGGAGGCCGTTTTCCACCAGGGTCTGATGCGTTTCCGCAAGCCCAAGCTCCCAGGGGAGGCCCGCATTATGGATGGACGAGAGAGGGGCGGCCCCGGTTCCCCCGTCATAGCCCGAGACCAGGATCACCCCGGCCCCGGCCTTGGCCACGCCGGCCGCCACGGTCCCCACGCCGGCCTCCGACACCAGCTTGACCGAAATCCGGGCGTCCCTGTTGGCATTTCTCAGATCATAGATAAGCTGCGCCAGATCCTCTATGGAATAAATATCATGGTGGGGCGGCGGGGAGATCAGGCTGACGCCCGGCGTCGAATGCCTCGTCCTCGCGATCCATGGATAGACCTTTTTCCCTGGAAGATGGCCCCCCTCCCCGGGCTTCGCGCCCTGGGCCATCTTGATCTGTATCTCATCGGCACTCAAAAGATAACGGCTGGTCACGCCGAACCGCCCGCTGGCCACCTGCTTGATCCGGGAATTCAGATCCCGCTCCTTCCCTTTGGATTCCATCCTCTCCCCGCTCTCACCGCCCTCGCCGCTGTTTGATTTCCCATGCAGGCGGTTCATCGCCTCCGCGAGAGCCGAATGCGCCTCCTCCGATATGGAGCCATAGCTCATCGCGCCTGTCTTGAAGCGCCTCAGGATGGAATCCTCGCCCTCTACTTCAGAAAGAGGCACACCCTTCTCAGGGTAATTGAAATCCAACAGGCTCCTCAGGCACCCGCTCTCCTCCCGGTCCGCCATCCCGGTATATTTCCGAAACAGTTCATAATCCCCGGTTCTGACCGAAAGCTGGAGCAGATGGATCGTTGCGGGGTTGTATCTGTGGGACTCCCCCTGGCTCCTCAGCTTATGACGCCCGAGCGCCGTAAGCTCCATGTCAGCGGAAAGCCCCAGCGGATCAAAGGCCCTGCCGTGCTGCTCGTCCACCGCCTTCCCGATGTCCTCCAGCGTTATCCCCCCGATCCGGCTGACTGTGCCCGGAAAATACTGCCCGACCACCTCATCCGACACTCCCAGGGCCTCGAAAATCTTGCTGCCCTGGTAAGACTGGATCGTGGAGATCCCCATTTTTGACGCGATGTTGACGATGCCGTCCAGTACCGCCTCATCATAATCCTTTACGGCCGCGTAATAATCCTTTTGAAGGAGGTCGGACTCGACCAGCCCCCCTATGGCCGCGTGGGCCAGGTACGGGTTAATGGCCGAAGCCCCAAAGCCCAGAAGGGCGGCGAAATGATGAACCTCCCTGGGCTCCCCGGATTCCAGGATCAGGGACATGGCCGTGCACTTCCTTGTTTCCACAAGATGCTTGTGCACGGCGGAAACGGCCAGCAGCGACGGGATGGCCACATGGTTCTCATCCACGCCCCGATCCGAGAGGATCAGGATGTCGGCCCCGTCCTTATAGGCCTTGTCCACCTCCACAAAAAGACGGTCAAGCACCCTTTTCATCGGCGTCCTTTTGTAGTACAGCGTGGAGAGCTTTCGAACCTCAAAGCCCTCCTTCGTCATATCCTCGATCTTCATGAGCTCAAGATCCGACAGGATCGGATTCTCAAGCCTTAAGACGCGGCAGTTCCCCGGGTCTTCCTCCAGAAGGTTTCCGTTCTTCCCCAGATAAACGGTCCTGGAGGTCACGATCTTCTCCCTCCTTGCATCGATCGGCGGGTTCGTCACCTGGGCAAAAAGCTGCTTAAAGTAATGAAAGAGGGGCTGGTACTGCTTTGACAGGACGGCAATCGGAGTGTCCACCCCCATGGAGCCGATTTCCTCCTTCCCTTTCAGGGCCATGCCCCGTATGCAGGTATAGACATCCTCCCAGGTATAGCCAAAGGCCTTTTCAAGGCGCATGCGCTGTTCCTTCCGCAGGGAGGGCACCTTTCTGTTCGGAATCCTGAGTCCGGAAAGTTCCATTAGCCCCCTGTCCAGCCATTCCCCGTAGGGCCGGGCATGGGCGTAACGCTCCTTCAGCTTCCCATCCTCCAGTATGCTTCCCGACAGGGTGTCCACCACGAGGAGCTTCCCTGGATGGAGGCGCTCCTTTTTCACGATATGGCTCTCCGGAAGGCGCAGGACCCCCACCTCGGAGGAAAGGATCAGCCTCCCGTCATCCATTACATAATAGCGCGAAGGACGCAGGCCGTTCCGGTCCAGGATCGCCCCCATGATGTCCCCATCCGAAAACAGGATCGAGGCCGGCCCGTCCCACGGCTCCATCATGGTGGCATAATACTGGTAAAAATCCCTTTCCTCCTGGGGGATGGTCTGGTTGTGCTCCCAGGGCTCCGGCAGCAGGATCGTCATGGCAAGGGGGAGGGGCATCCCGCTCATCATCAGGAACTCCAGCGTATTATCCAGCATGGCCGAATCGGAGCCGTTTTCGGCAATGACCGGGAATACCTTTGTCATATCGTCCTCCGAAAAGGCGTCGGTATGCATGGTCTCCTCCCGGGCGAGCATCTTGTCCGCGTTTCCTTTTATTGTGTTAATTTCCCCATTATGCACAAGGAGGCGGTTCGGGTGTGCCCTGTTCCAGCTCGGCATTGTGTTCGTAGAAAACCTGGAATGCACCATCGCAATGGCGGACTTGTAATCCGGGTCGTTCAGATCCAGGAAGAAGGAACGGAGCTCCCCCACAAGGAACATGCCCTTGTAGACGATCGTCCTGCAGGAAAGGGACGGCACATAGGTGCCAATGCTGCTGTGTTCAAATTCCCTGCGGACCACATACAGCTTCCGTTCAAAATCCAGATCCTCCACCAGACCCTCTGGCCTGCCGATAAAGGCCTGACGGATATCCGGCATGCACTCCCTCGCCCGGGAGCCAAGGACCTCCGGACGCGTTTCCACCCTGCGCCAGCCCAGGAAGGAAAGCCCGGCCTTTTTCACGATGATCTCGAACATGGAGCTCTCACGCCGCATTTCCAGGTCATTTTGCGGGAAGAAGAACATGCCGACGCCATACTGCCTCCTGCCCGGCAGACTGATTCCCAGAGCCTTCGCCTTTTTGGCAAGAAATTCATGGGGCACCTGGGTAAGGATGCCCACGCCATCCCCGGTCTTTCCCTCCGCGTCCTTCCCCGCCCTGTGCTCCAGATGCTCAACAATGGAAAGCGCGTCGGAAACGATTTCATGGCTTTCCCTTCCCTTCACGTCCACGATCGTCCCGATCCCACAGCTGTCATGTTCAAAACAGGAGTCATAAAGTCCGCTTTTCATTGCCGTTCACCTCTTCTTCCGGATCCATACTGCCGGACAAGCCCCACTTCATTATTGCCCTGATGGTATATCCCACATTTGACTTTTACTTCCCATGAAAATCACTGCCGGACAAAGCCCTCTGTTCCCTGATTGTCTCAAACGATTATCCGAATTACCGTACCGAATAAAGAATCTGTCCGTAGGTCGGATACGGCCAGAAATCCAGGGGGATAATGCGTTCCATTTCATCCACGGCGTTCCGCAGCCGTTCCATGGCCGGGACGATTTTTACAAGATGATAAAAGGCAAGCTCCCTTGCGCTCTGAATGCCGCCTTCCTCGGCCAGAACCCGTTCCAGCGCGTCAATGCCATCAGACAGGCTCTTTTTCAGGAAGGACATCTTTTCCAGCCTCTTTATTCCGGCCTCATCCTCCATCCCCAGCTCCTTCTTTGAAAGGAGCATGTCCAGAAGCTCCTTCTCGTATTTCACCGCCGCGCCGAAGATATTACGCCTCGTCATCATCAGAAGGGTCTGGGCTTCGATATTGATGGTCTTGTAATAATTTTCAAACAGGATCTCCTGCCTGGCACTGATCTCGCTCTCCGAATAAACGCCGTTTTTGATGAAGACTTCCCTGTTTTTTTTCACTGAAAACTGATCCAGCGCCTCGGGAGTGGACTTAAGGTTCAAAAGCCCCCTTCCTTCCGCCTCCCTCACCCAGTCCTCGCTATAGCCATTCCCGTTAAAGATGATCCTCTTGTGCCTGCGGACCTCATCGCGGACAAGGGCGGACATTGTCGCGTCAAAATCCTCCGCCTTTTCAAGGATATCGGCGTATTCCGAAAGGATCTCCGCCACAATGGTATTCAGGATAATATTACAGCCCGCGATGGAATCCTCCGAACCGACGCTCCGGAACTCGAATTTGTTCCCTGTAAAGGCAAAGGGGGAAGTCCTGTTCCGATCCGTCTTGTCCGCCGGGATATGGGGCAGCACCGTGGCCCCGATGGACATCAGACGGTTCTTTTCCTCATGGTAATCCGTCCCCTCCTCGATGGAACGCAGCACCCCCTCCAGCTCCTCCCCGATGAATACCGACATAATGGCCGGCGGGGCCTCGTTTGCCCCCAGCCTGTGATCGTTGCCCGCGCTGGCCACGGACAGGCGGAGAAGACCCTGATACTCATCCACCGCCCGGACGACCGCCGTCAGGAAAAGCAGGAAGCGGGCATTTTTCGAAGGCGTCGCACCAGGCTCCAAAAGATTTTCGCCAGTATCCGTGGACAGGGACCAGTTGTTATGCTTTCCGGAGCCATTCACCCCCGCAAAGGGCTTCTCGTGCAGGAGACAGGCCATGCCGTGGCGGTTCGCGACGGTTTTTAAGAGTTCCATCGTTAACTGGTTATGATCCGTGGCGATGTTCGTCGTGGAATAGATTGTGGCGAGCTCATGCTGGGCGGGCGCGACCTCATTATGCTCCGTCTTGACATAAACCCCCAGCTTCCATAACTCCCGATCCAGATCTGCCATGAATTCCTTCACCCTCGGCTTGATCTGTCCGAAATAATGATCCTCCATCTCCTGTCCCCGGGGAGGGCGGGATCCGAACAGCGTCCTGCCGGTATAGATCAGGTCCGGCCTCTTTTTGTACATTTCAAGATCAATCAGGAAGTATTCCTGTTCCGGCCCCACCGTGGTGATCACCCGCCTCGCGTCCGTATTGCCGAAAAGCTTCAGTATCCGCATTGACTGCTTGTCGAGCGCCTGCATGGACCGGAGCAGCGGCGTCTTCTTGTCCAGCGCCTCCCCGCTGTAGGAGCAGAAGGCCGTCGGGATGCAGAGGGTGTTGTCCTTGATAAAGGCATAGGAGGTCGGATCCCAGTCCGTGTATCCGCGAGCCTCGAAGGTGGCGCGCAGGCCGCCGGAGGGAAAGCTCGAGGCATCCGGCTCGCCCTTCACGAGCTCCTTTCCGGAAAACTCCATGATGACCCCGCCCCCCGGCTCAGGGGAAATGAAGCTGTCATGCTTCTCCGCCGTCACCCCGGTCATCGGCTGGAACCAATGGGTAAAGTGCGTGGCGCCATTTTCCACCGCCCAGTTTTTCATGGCCTCCGCCAGCACGTTCGCAAGGTCCATCTGCAGGTGCATGCCCTCATCAATGGTTTTGTGCAGCGCCTTGTAAACGTCCTTCGGCAGACGATCCTTCATAACGCGGTCATTAAAGACCCTGCTTCCGAAATACTCCTGTACAGACTCGTTCTTCATCCTTCTCCTCTCCTTTCCTTCCCTTCCCGGCCTTCCGATCAGGGCGCTTTGCGGGTCATTCTGATCCCGTGACAAGCCGGCACGCGACGCTTCGACAAGACCCATGTACATATCCCATACTGCCTTCTGGGCCGCTCCAATTCCGTGACAAGCCGGCACGCGACGCGTCTGCAAGACCCATATACATATCCAATAATGCCTTTTGGGCCACTCCGATTCTGTGACAAGCCGGCACACGACGCCTCGGCAACGTCCATGTACGCGCCTTCCTCAGCTTCCACTCGCCCCGTAATTGGAAAGCACCCTTGCGGACGGGTCATTGACATCGCAGCCCTTCCAGCTCCTGTTCGGCATCCAGAAGTCCGCCACCATTTCAGACTGACCGGGATAATACCTTTCAAATATATCCCGGTACAAAAGGGACTCCTTTGTAAAGGGCTTCGCATGGGTATATTTTTCAATGCCCCCGGCATAGTCCGCATCGCTGTAAGTTTCCTCCGCCAGCTCCGCAAGGTCATCCTTAAGGGAATGCCCCACCGCGTCGGAAAAGGCCGCCTTTTCCCGCCAGAGAATGTTTTCCGGTATCAGCGCGTCCTTCTCAAAGGCCTTCCTCAGCAGGTATTTGCCCTTGCCATAGCGGTTCATTTTCTTCTCCGGGCTGATGGCCATGCAGTAATCAACGAAGGCAAGATCCCCGAAAGGCACCCTGGCCTCCAGCGAGTTCACGCTGATGCAGCGATCCGCCCGCAGGACATCGTACATATGTATTTCACGGATCCGCTTCTCCGCCTCCTTCTGGAACTCCCCGGCATCAGGCGCGAAGTCAGTATATTTATAGCCGAATATCTCATCGGATATCTCCCCGGTAAGGATGACCCGCGTATCGGACTGCTCGTGAATCGCCTTGCAAAGAAGGTACATGCCAATGGAAGCGCGGATCGTGGTAATGTCATAGGTCCCCAGCGCTTCGATCACAGCCGGAAGGGCATGAATCACATCTTTTTTCGAGATGATCACCTCATGGTGATCCGAATGAATGTAGTCGGCAACCTCCCTGGCGTATTTAAGGTCGATAGCGTCAAGATCCATTCCAATGGCCCAGGTCTGTATGGACTTTTGAAGGAGCTTCGCGCTGATCCCGCAGACCAGGGAGGAATCAAGCCCGCCGGAAAGGAGGAAGCCCACCGGGACATCCGAATCCAGGCGTTTCCTTACCCCCTCCGTCAAAAGCTCACGGATTTTTTCTGATGTAACGTCCATTCCCTCATCATGAAACTCCGAAACCCGTGACATATCCCGGTAAGCTATGAATTCCCCGTCTTTATAATAATGTCCCGGAGGAAAAGGCATTATCCTCTCCGCAAGCCCCAAAAGGTTCTTCGGCTCCGAAGCAAAACAGTATGTCCCGTCCGCCCGCCTTCCGTAATATAAGGGCCGTATGCCGATCGGATCCCGGGCAGCAAGGTAGCTGTCCGTCCGCCGGTCATAAAGAATCATCGCGAATTCCGCGTCCAGCATGGAAAAAAGCGCCGTCCCGTGCTCAAGATAAAGGGCCGGAAGGATTTCACAGTCGGAACCGCCCCGGAAACGATAACCCTTCCCGGTCAGCTCCTTTCTCAGCTTCCGAAAACCGTAAATCTCCCCGTTACAGACCAGCTCTATCCCGTCCCGGATGAAGGGCTGCATGCCGTTTTCATCTGGGCCCATGATTGAGAGCCGGTTGAAGCCGAGCCAGCCGTTCCCCGTATCCCGGATCCTGCTCATGTCCGGTCCCCTGGAAGCCGTTCGCGCCAGGGCGCCCTCGACCTCCGCGCGTCCAATCCCTCTCCCACAAACACCCAAGATGGTACACATACAAGCATCCTCCGATTAAAAATGGTTTTTTGGCCGCTTTAATTCCCGACAAACCGCCGCGGTATCGCAGGCTACATGGCCCCTCTATCAAAGTGGGTTTTTGGCCGCTTTAATTCCCGACAAACCGCCGCGGTATCGCAGGCCACATGGCTCCTCTATCAAAGTGGTTTATGCCACTCTGATTTATTGACAAGACGATACGGTATCGCAAGCCATACAGCTTCATATAACAGCGAAAATATAACAGCGAAAATATAACAACGAAAAAAGGGCATCTCAAAAGCCTTCGCTTTCAAGACGCCCTTGTCTTACAGTCCTGTAGTTTAAGACAGGAGTGAAAATTTGTCAAGAATATTTTAATTAAATTAGCTGAATTATGTAAATTATATAAATTTCCTGAATTGCTGAATTGTTGAATTTCCTGAATTGCCTGAATTACATGGCCACGCTTACTTTTTCATATTCCCGGGACAGGCTGTCAATCACGACCATTGCCGACTCCCCGATCTGCTTTCCGTCCCGATACGTTGAAAATACGTCCGTTGAAATGAAGCCATTCTGTTCAAAGATATATCTGACCGGCGTATGCCCGACCACCTGGGTGTAAGTTTCCTTTCTGAAGGACTCAGGCTCACTGTACTGCGGCCTGCACCAAAGCGGCGACTCATCGTCCCAAAGTTGATCAGCCGATGCCGAATTCACGGCGGAAAGCACATCCTCTATATCGGCCTCAGGCAGCCCGGCATCCAGGGTCCGGACAAAATCCTCCGTAAGGCCCCCGTGCGAAAACAATATATTGTCTATCCTTTGCACAAATGCCATCCCGGACGGGTTCCGGACGGCATCCCGGAGCTCCTCAAGCTTCGTCATGACCGTCTTCTCCGCGTAAGGCGAATAGCCGCTTTCGAGCCTCCCCCAGGGATAGCTTACATCGTGGTTCCCATAGCACCACAGCGTATCCGGGAATGCTCGGGCAAAGTCGATGGCGCGGTCAAAGCTTTCCCTGTAACGGTCAACCTGGAACCCCATATCCCAGTCATCGGGAATATCCATCAGGCAGACCGCCCTCCCGGCCCCGCCCCCTTTCAGAATGTCCTCCGCCCTGTCAAAGAGCCAGGGCTTTAAATGAATGTCCGGTATGATAAGGATTTTCATAATGTTCCGATCTCCTGCCCATCCTACTTTACAGCTTGTCCAGAGATAACTCCGGGACCTCCTCGAGGGATTCCTCCCCAAGCTCCGTGACGCGGATCTTCCCGGCCTCACCGTACTGGTATAGCTGATCCAGGCATTCGATGGCTGCGCGGATCTTGCTGCGGAGGAGATAGCCGCCGGCCTCCGTGACCTCCATCATGCTTTCTTCCGAAAGTTTTGGCGACCAGCTATAGGCTTCCCCGTGAAGAACCTGTATGCTCATCAGCACCTTCGCGATCTCTGCCCTGGTGAGCGGCGCCAGCTCCGGCGCGTTCAGAATCGTATTCAGCACCGAAATGGCTGCCTTCCGGGAGTCCGGATCCTCCGCGAAGCCCTCCTCGGCGCTGGCAATCTCATTTCGCTTGTCAATCACATCCTCTGCGTAAGAAGCGCTCATCGCGAAGAGGGAGAACACCCTCTCCAGCTTCGCGTCAGGCTGCAGGAAGGCCTGCATATTGACATAAGACTTGAGCCTGGTCTTCTTCCCCAGCCGTCCGATAAGCTCCGCCTCATCGAACAGCAGGACCCAGCCTTCATAGCCCAACTGCCGGAAAAGGTGGCTCATGAAATAAAAGTAATCCATGCAATGCTTCGTCTTCGAAAAATTGCGGTTGAACTTCGCGGTATTCCCGGTGACCCTCTTGAAGCTCTTCTTTATGATGGAGGAGGTGGTGAAGTCTCCTTCCAGATCCGAAAGGAAAGCCAGCCGCTCCTCCTCATCGGAGGTGCCCAGGAAAGCCTTCAGAAGAAAATAAAGCTTGTCCGTCTCCAGCTCCTTTGCGGCATAGCCCAGAAGCTCGGAGCTTACGCTGCTGCCCTGGGTCAGATCCTCCAGCTTTTGACGGAAGCCTGGCTGGGCGGATCCGGGAAGGTAGGTGTTGGCAATCAGCTTCTGGTAAAGAAGGTAGGTCTTGTCAAGCGGCGTTTCCTTTCCGAGGGATACAAGGGATACCACCATGTTGGATGAAAAGGCCATGCTGAGCGCCGTATTCAGAAGGTGGGTCTTCCCCTCCCCGTAACGGCCGGTAAAAAGCATGCCGGAAGACTTTCCACGTTCCCGGAGGTCTTCCAGATGGGCGCTGATCTTTTTCATCATGCCCGGGCGCGCTTCGGAAAAGTATTCACCCACCGCCCGGGACGGGATCCCGGAACGAAGCGCCTCGATGATATGCCTCGCGTGATAGTCAGACATTCCCATTGCTCCCATCCTTTCCTTCGGAAACCGGCGCCGCATCATTCATTTGAGACGCATTATACGGATCAGAAAACGCTATTTCAGACAGGCTGCCGGCTTTCGCTGCCGATGAATCCGGCAAAGGCCCCTCTTCTTTCTCCGTCCGGTCCAGTTCCTCCACCACCTTTCGGTTCACAAGATAGGGCAGCCCGAGTCCGCCATACCCGGACTGCTCGATCAATCCCTCCGCTCCTTCAGCATCAAGAATGCCTGTCTGCCTTCGTTCCGGCTGCAGAGTCTCGGCAAGCCTCCTGCCCATCCCGCAAAGGACATCGGGAGTATAATACTGGTCGGCATAACGGTCCAGGTCGATGATATCCGCGAATGCGTTGAAGCGGGTGCTGACGACCTCATTCTGCACGCGCATCCAAAGAGCCTGGTAAGACTTCATGCCGTAGTCCTCATTATCCATAAGCGCCCGGTCGAAGCACAGGAAGAAGATAAGGTAATGCAGGCTGTCAATGTCATCAATGAGCTGCCTTATGCTCTCGTACGCGTCCTCCCTGCGCACCTTGGCATAACGGATCGGGGAATTGGATGTCTTTTTCTGCAGGATCTCCATGTCGTCAATAACGACAAGAATGCCCTTGAATCCGCCCTTGTGGGCCGTTACGGCCAGAGAGCGGAGCAGGTGCCTTGCGTTAAACTTTGTAATGCGGGACGGGGAAATGCCGAGGGCACGAAGGAGGGACAGCTTGATGGTCTTGTCCCCGTGCAGGTAGGACATCAGGAGCTCCCTGTGGGAGGGCTCCAAAGTGGGGTGTCCCAGGATGCTGCCGGTCAGCAGGGAGCAGCAGGACGCGAAGTTGTTGTCAAGAAGCGGGTTCCTGGTGAAATATTCCCGGAGGAAACGGCGTATCTCCCCCCGGTTGATCACGTCCCCCTCACCCTGCTCCGAAAGATAGTCCATGAAGCTCCTGCCCTCCCCGACCTTGTCGGGATCATAGCCCATCTCCCGGATAATCTGCGCCGCGCAGCCCTGGAGAATGCGTTCCAGGTCGCATTGCCGCAGGATTTCCAGATAAATGTCCCGGAAATCGTGCAGCCACACGGCTTCTGCCGAAAAACGCGCGGTCAGGTAATGCTTTTTTTCGGCTTCCGAAAGGAGCAGCCTGGAAAAATGGGTCTTTCCGGCCCCGGGGCGCCCGGTAATCATTTTCACCTTGCAGCCGCCCTCCGGAATATAGCTGTCCAGATATTGCGCGGAAAGGAAGCTGCTGAGGGGAGCCAGGCCCGAGGAGATCTTCTGAAGGATTTCCGCGTTTTCCGGCACGCCGCCCTGCCTGAGGATCTCGATGTCGGTTTTGGCATTTACCCCTGAGTTCATCGTGTCATTATCATTGGAAGAATTTGTATTAATCATAGCTTTGTATTATCATGGCCCTGCATTATTCATGGCCTTGCATTATTCATGGCCCTGCATTGTTCATGGCCTTGCATTATTCATGGCCTTGCATTGTTCATGGCCTTGCATTATTCATGGCTCCGCGTTATTCATGGCTCTATATTATCCATGGCTCCGCGTTATCCAGCCTCCTCATCATTCATTGCCCAGCATTCGACTTTTCTGCATGCGCAGAGATCTTCATGAAATATTTCAATGCTTTCATTCACGCCCTGCGGCAAGCACAGACGCGGGTCTTCGGAAGATACTGCCCTGCGGCAATCATAGGCACGGGTCTTCAGAAGATACTGCCCTGCGGCAAGCATCGGCGCAGGGCTTCGGAAGATACTGCCCTGCGGCAAGCATAGGCGCGGGTCTTCGGAAGATACTGTCCTGCGGCAATCATAGGCGCGGGTCTTCGGAAGATACTGCCCTGCGGCAATCGCAGATCTGCGGGAAATGCCGCGCTGCTGCCCCGTCAATCCTCCGCCGTATTGATCATGCTGAAGGTCAGGATGTAAGTCTCCACACCGGTCTTTCCCAGGACGCGTATGCCGCTTTTCCCGTCCCGGCTGGTTCCAAAGGTATAATGCTGACCGGTCTTTGAATCGATCCACTCCTCCGGGCCAGCCTCATAAAGGCGCGCCAGGTCAAAGGCAAAGGCCTGCATATCATATTCCTTTCTCGCGCGGGACATCGGGACAAGGCTTTTGTAAATCTTGGTAAGCATCTGGCTGCTCCCGATGCGGGCACCGGAACGGAGACAGGTGATTTCGTACGCGTCCGCCAGCTCGGACAGGAACGGTCCGGTTTTGAAAAGCGCCTTATTGAGCTTATCCTGATTTACGTGCACAGTTTCAGCTATATAGGAAGGACGGCAGCTTTGCAGCTTTTTCCGGTTCATATAGACCTCTTGCGTTTCTGACGAAATACGGATTTTGAAGGGGAACATCTCATAAATCCCCTTTTCACCTTTCACGTCCACACCCTTTTCCTCGCAGGAAGAAAGCAGCTGCCGGGCAAAATCCCCACTTTCAAAGTAGCCTGCGACATCAAAGCCTGAAATAGCGTTCTCATACGCATCGATACTGTCTTCCAACGCGGCGGAAGCTTCCTTCAAGGCATCAAGGCATTTCCTCATGTCAGACAAATTGCCGGTATCCGCATCCCTGAGGATCATTTTCTGATACTTGCTCACAGAATTTGCGGATGCTTTCAGATTGCTTCCCAGCGGGGACAACGATGCGTAAAACTCTTCATAGTTCATGGTCAGGACACTCCTTCGGATTAATTAAGATTAAGATTAAGATCAAGGTTAAGGTAAAAATCAAAGTCAAGGTTTAGATTAAAGTTAAAGGCTAGCCTCCCGGCGACTGAGGGATTTGCCTTGAGACAATTGTAAAATAATAAAAGGAACTCGTCAACTTTTCAAATTTTATATATCATCAGTATTCATTTTCAAACTATAGCCTATTTGTCTTCCCGGCAATTTTCTTCTGATAGATCATCTTGGCGTATTCCTCATCCAGAAAATGTATTATAATGCCATACTTTTTAAACGCCGATATGTATCCCCACCATTTTCCATCTGTACATCTATAATGGAAGGTTTCTCTGGATGCAAATTGGCTAAAGCTATAAATTTTCTATCATTTGGATCAAAAGCAGTCGTTTCGTCATCTATCGGAAAATATTAGAAGAAATGTATATCTTGAGATCTTAAAAGCGTATAATATGATAATCTTTCAAGTGTATAAAATGGTATTCTGTAAACGTATATAATGGTATTCTATAAATGGACAAGATGATTCACTGCGTTCTCTGGGTAACGGAAAGCAGCAGTGCTGTCAATAAATATAGTAAACGAATTCAGAAAGTGCACTTTGATATGTTCAGTAGGCTTTGTGTCTTGTTGCTTTTAGTGATTATTGTGCAGAAATTAAATTCGTTTACTATAATTAACCAGTCCTCCATGGAATGGAAAATTCTATGGATTGTGGAAAATTCTATGGATTGCGGAAAATCCCATGGATTGTGGAAAATTCTATGGATTGCGGATATCTGGAAGGGAGTTAAGCCATATGCAGTTATATGACTGGCAGCGGGAATGCCTTCGTGCCTGGGAGAAAAATGAATACCGGGGGATCGTGAATGTCGTCACCGGAGCCGGGAAGACCGTCTTTGCCATTGCCGCCCTGGCAAGCCTTGAACGGAAATATCCGAACCTGCAGGTAAAGGTCGTCGTCCCGACCATTCCCCTGGCCAGGCAGTGGAAGGAAATCCTGCTGCACCGCGCGCCTTCCGAGGAATGGCGGCCCGGTTTTTTCGGCGGAGGCGTGCAGGACGACCCGTCCCGGAGGGTAATGATCTATATCGTGAACTCCGCAAGGGCTGCGCTCTCCGGACATATCCGGCGCGATCTCTCCCTGAACCGCCATGTCCTCCTCATCTGCGACGAGTGCCATCATTACCAGAGCAAAGAAAACCGAAAAATCTTCTCCTTTGTGGATGACATGGGGGAAAGGAGGCCCTATTATCATTGCCTCGGGCTTTCCGCGACGCCCTTCGGGACAAAAGACGACCAGGTGCTTCAGCGCGCCCTGGGCCATCAGATTTACCGTTATGACTATAATGATGCCGCGGCAGAGGGCGTGATCTCCCCCTTTATAGTCTGCGAGGTTTCCGCGTCTTTTTTGCCTGAGGAGCTGGAGAAATACGTAGAACTCACGGATCTCGTGCAAAAATGCCTTGGCGCGCTCCTGAGCATCCACAAGGAGCTGAAGGGACTTTCGAGGAATGAATTTCTCCGAAAGGTTCAAAGGCTGGCGTCGGAGGCGGACATGGATCCCTCCGACCCCGCGGCGGCCTTCCTGATCGCCACTTACCGCAGGAAGGAGGTCAGCAACCTGGCCATGGCCCGCGTCTTCTGCGCGCTTTCCATCATCAGAAAGCTGAGGGATACGGACAGGGTGCTGCTGTTTTGCGAACGGATCGAGCAGGCACAGACGATGGCCGGTTTTTTGAACAGGGAACTTGGGAACTGCTGCTCGATTTATCATTCCGGCATGTCGAAGGACGCGCGCACGAGGATAATGGAGGCTTTCCGTACCAGTCAGATCCGGCTCCTCGTAAGCTGCAAATGCCTGGATGAGGGCATCGATGTCCCGGACGCGAATATCGCCATTGTACTGAGCAGCAGCTCGGTCAGCCGCCAGCGGATCCAGCGCCTTGGCCGGGTGATCCGCAGGGCGGACAACAAGGATGCGGCCTGCCTGTATTATATTTACGTAAGGGAGTCCTCCGACGACGCGGCCTATCTGGCAGGGCTTGAAAACAACGAGACCTTCTTCCTCCGTTATTTCAGCAGGGAGCAGGTGTTCTCCGATGAACTGTATGAATACGTCGCCTCCTCCCTTTTGCAAAGGGCACGGGAGTCCGGACTGCCAAAGGAACAGCTTGCGGAGATTCGCCGCTGCGCGCAGGAGGGGCTTGCCAGGGCGGATGCCCTTCTTCCGGACGCAATCCAGAAGAAGAACCAGGCTGCAGCCAGGGATGTACATGAAAGAAATTACTGGGGCGTGATGAGGAAAATCGGAAGGGATTACCGCATGTCTTAGTGAAATCAATCCATGATTTGCCAGTCAAAAGTCCTTTGCTATACCATATCCGGTTTTTAAAACCATGAGGATAAATACTTTATACTGTATGCATCGAGACTTTTGACCGATGAATCATATATAACAAGTCAGGAAGACTTGTTAATATAGCTTGATCAGCATTCCCTTATAATGCGCACGAAAAAGCAAAGGAAATTCGTTGTCCTGTTTGTCCTGACCTGCCCTGTTTGCATTTGATATCCTGTTTGTCCTGAATGTCACCTGGAACGCGGCTTTCTGAATTTCAGCACCAGTATCGCGGCTATCACACAGACCACGCACATCAGGCCCAGGACCGTCCATGCGCTAAGTACCGGATTCAGCCCGGCAATATAAGTCATGCTGGCATCATAGGCCGCTTCGGTGACCCCATCGCTCTTGCTCCATGCTTCATCGGTAGCCGAGAACGAATACGAGTCATAGAAGGAATTAATATCAACAGAGGCATAGTAGGCAATGCAGCTCCAGCGGCAGGTGACGAATTTCGAAACCGTTTCCGTGATTCCCGTCAGGCTGCTGGCGATTCCGGAAAACAGAATCTGTGGCAGCAGGCAGATCGGGCAGATCACCATGGCCATCTCATTTGACACCAGCGAGGAAATGACCAGGCCGAGGCACATTGCGGCCATAACCGTAAGAAAGCTTGTCAGGAACATCTCCAGCCACAATCCTCCATCGGTAAATACCAGGCCGTTCAAAGGCATTTCCAGATGCACCGCCGAACGGATGTCCCCGCGGTCTATCGCGGTCGTATTTGTCAGCACGTTGAAAACAAGGCTCATCAGAACGGCCTGGACAAAACATAAGAGGCTGAGGATGAAGAATTTGGAGAACACATACTGCGTATCGTCAACGCCGGCAAACTTCTCCCGTTCATATATGTCCCTCTCCCGGCTGATTTCCTGTATTGAATTAAAAATCCCAACCCAGAATGCCGCGCACGCGAAGGCGAACAGTATGCTTTTGGTATCGGTTTGCGACAGGAAAGGATAGCTTACCCTGTGGATATAAATGCCCAGTGTGCTTAACAGATTCCCGTCCGCCTGATAGGCAATACAGACAAGGAATGACAAGAGAATCGGCATCGTCAATAGCAAGGCAAGCCGCCCGATACTGTTCTTCAGTATCTCGGCGTAGCGAAGGGTCATGACGAGGAACTGACGATTCAGCTCCAAAAAGCCTGGTCTTGCCGGTTTTGCCGCCTTTCCGGCCCGGACATTTATGATTTTCCTTTCGGAGGCGCCGGATTGAGAGGCAAATCTTTTTGCCGCCAAAGGCGCGTTTTCATTAAGCGTATTGTAAATATCCGTCATGCTCTCCGCGCCAAAAAAGGAAAGGGAATTCTTAGGGGAGCCGGAGTAACACAGGAGCCCTCCCTTCCCCATGCAGATAATCCGATCACACAAATCGACATTCTGCACATTATGCGTTACCATGACGACTGTTTTCCCGGATTCCGCAAGCTTTTTCAACATCTGCATAAGATGCCTTTCCGTTCCGGGGTCAAGCCCCGAGGACGGCTCGTCAAGGAAGAAAAGCTTTGGCGAACCCAGCAGTTCAACGGCAATGCTCGCGCGCTTGCGCTGGCCGCCGGAAAGCTTGCTTATGAGCGTCTTCCTGTGTTCTTCCAGTTCCACGATACGAAGGACCTCATCGATCTTTTTGCGGATCTCCTCTTCCGATGTATCAATGGGCATGCGGAGATGGGCGGAATGATACAGCATTCTTTCCAATGATAATGATTCATGGACGATATCCTGCTGCGGCACGTACCCCATCAGCCTGCCGAGGCTGCTTTTATTATCCTGAATGGATTCCCCGCCAATGAAGACATTGCCGTCTGTGAATTCCGAGAGGCCGGACATGCAGGTGAGCAATGTTGTTTTTCCGGCGCCTGAGCCCCCAACGATCGCCACAAACTCGTTCGGGGAAATGGTGAAGGAGACATCCTTAAGAATGCTTTTTGACTTTTCCCCTTTTCCGACTTTTTTGGAGAGATGTTCCACCTTGACGGACACCCCTCCTTTCAGTTCTTTGGAATAGAGCCTGTTGTTCTGGAAGACAAATGAAATGTTGCCAATGGATATCCTGTCCTTCGGCTGCAGCATCGCGACTTTTCGAAGCGGCTGGCCATTAAGGATCACGCCATTAATGGATTTGTCCTGCACATAATATTTTCCATTTTGGCAGGTAATGACGCAATGCCTGCGTGAAATCATCGGATGATCGATAACAATATCGCAATCATTCGAACGACCAATAACAAAGCTTCCCTGAGGCTTCAAGGCATACCCCGACTTTTCCTCGTGCTGGTCTTTTTTGGCATGGCTGGTAAAAAGCAGGATCAGCCTTTTACCCGCTTCATGTCCAATCTGGATCTGATCGTTGTGAAGCAGCTCACGCCTATGTATTCTCTCGTTGGCAAAGAAGATCCCATTTCTGCTGTTATCATCAATGATATTCCAAATCCCGTTTTCGAAAACAAAAGAACACTGTGCCCTGGAAACAAAGCTGTAGCTTTGATCCACGCAAATATCATTGCGCGCCGTTCCCTCCTCTCCATGGTATGTCCCCCGCCCCATCAGGACATGGTTTTTATGGTAGGAGTCCAGGTCAAATGTTCCGACTTTCTGTCCATGAACAAAGAGCGTGATCAGATTGACTGTATCCATCATGTCACTCCTGTTTTTTTGAAATTTATACTACTATAAGTTCACAATATCCCTTGCTGTAATGAAGTGTAATCCACTTTTTGTAGATTTTTAGCCATTATATCAAAATGTTTTACGAAAGTCTATAACTTTAATAAGAAAGGGTTATGAGATTATTTATGAGAATGCTTCGCGGACATTTTTCACGACTCTCCCTGAACCGCCATATCCTTCTCCCTTATCAGAGTGGGTTTTTGCCACCCTGAATTCTGACACAGCGAACCGCCTGCGAGACAATTCGGCTCATCCGCGATGACTGCCGTCATTATGAGGGCAAGGAAAACAGGAAAATTCATAAGAAAAGGTTTCATGAGAAATTCACAGAAACTACGATAATGATTTGCATATTTTCTGTTCATATGTTATGATAGGCAGGAAATGCGTTTTTACCCTATCGTCAAATATCACGAATTCGATCATACCCCGTTCTCAGCGCGGGATGATATAGTTACAACAACATTTTTCATTTTTATCTTCAGGAGGTTATGTATCATGAAGAAAAGAGCACTCAGTCTCATTTTAAGCGCGGTCATGGCGGCTTCCGTACTGGCAGCCTGCGGCGGTTCCGGATCCGGCTCCGCCGGCGGCGGGGCGACCGAGGCCGCGAAGGCGGAAGCGCCGGCCGGTGAGGCTGCCGCGGAAGCCGCGGATGCCGCTGAGCCTGGCGACGCGTCCGGCGATCCCGCCGTCACATTGGTCTATGCGGAAGTGAACCCGCTTGACACCACGGTTGTCGGCCAGGTCGCGACGCACTTTGCGGAGAGAGTACACGAACTGTCCGGCGGCAGCGTCACGATCGACGTGCAGGGCGGCGGCGTCCTCGGCGCGGAAGGCGACTTCCTTGACAACATGGTTGGCGGCGTCGGCACCATCGACATGGCCCGTCTTTCCGTTTCCACGATGACCGGCTACGGTGTGCCGAAGTCAAAGCTCCTCTGCCTGCCCTTCGTTTTCGTAAGCCGTGACCATTTCTGGAACTTCGCTTCGAGCGATCTTGCGCAGGAATTCCTGGATGAGCCCTATGAGGACGGCCTTGGCCTCCACGGCCTCTTCCTTGGCGAGGAAGGCTTCCGCCACATTTTCACGAACAAGCCGGTCAACAACCTTGCTGACCTCCAGGGCAAGAAGATCCGTGTTTCCACCGACCCGACCATGGTCGGCATGATCGAGGCCTTTGGCGCGGCCGCCACCGTTATCTCCTATGGCGAGCTGTACCAGTCCCTGCAGTCCGGCGTTGTGGACGGCGCGGAGAACCCCGTCGGCAACTACATGGCCAATTCCTTCTACGAGGTCGCCCCTTACCTGATCCTTGACGGCCATCAGCTCGGCGTCATCGAGCTGGTCATCACCGACGCGGCATGGAACAAGCTGACCCCGGCACAGCAGGCATGCCTGAAGCAGGCCGCGAAGGAGTGCCAGGAGTACAACAAAGAGCTCTCCGCGAAGATCGAGGAAGATACCCTTGCGGAGCTCGGCGACAAGATCACCGTTGTGGAAGTTGACAAGAGCGAGTGGATCGAGAAGTGCAAGGATGTTATCGCGGAAGCAACAAAGGATTACAGCGATCTGTATGAGGCAATCGAGGCTCTTCAGTAATATCCGTAATTTTAATGATGGCGTGGGATAATTCAGATCCTTCATTGTCGCAATGTGCGAATGAACAATCGGCAGGAAAGCTGCTTTTGAGCAGCCCCGCCATCATAGAGCCTACCGAGTGCAGGAAGCTTTCCATTCTTCCTGCACTTTTAATTGAAAGGAGATAGGATGTCATTAGAAACTCTCAAAAAATTAAAAAAGTTCTATGACGTAATGTACCAGATATTCATGGTCATCTGCAAGCTGCTCCTGATCGCGGATATCCTCGTCGTCAGCTTCACGGTCCTGGGCCGTTATGTATCATTCATCCCGCAGCCGACCTGGACGGAGGAAATCACCCTGACCCTGATGTCCTACATGGCCGTTCTTTCGGCAGCCCTGGCCATTCGCCGGGGCGCCCATATCCGGATGACCAGCTTTGACCGCTATCTTCCGAAGGCCCTGATCAACGTTCTGGACGTCGCGGCGGATATCGGCGTTATGATCCTTGCCTGGATCATGATCGTGGTCGGCTGGCAATATGCCACGGGCATCGGCGCGAAGGGCTTCTACCCCAGCCTCCCCTGGCTCAGCAAGCAGGTCATGTATATGCCCATCCCCATTGCCGGCATCGCGATGGTGATATTTGATGCCGAGTCATTATTCAACAATGTCCTGAAGCTCATGGGCAAGGAACCGCTCAACGTGAAGGAAGCAGGGCTTGAGGAGCAGGTTTCGAAAGGAGGCGCGAAAGCATGAACGCAAGTCTGGCAATTTTCGCCCTGTTGGGCGGCTTTTTGATCCTGGTTATCCTGCGTTTCCCCATCGCCTACGCTGTGGCGCTGGCATCGATCATCTGCATGAAGATATACGGCATGGGCCTCCAGGGGCTGTGCCAGCAGATGGTCAAGGGCATCAGCTCCTTCTCCCTGATGGCGGTTCCCTTCTTCATTACCATGGGCTGCCTGATGGGCAGCGGCGGCATCTCCGAGAAGCTGATCGCGCTGGCGAATTCCCTGGTCGGCTGGATGACCGGCGGTATGGCCATGGTGAACATTGTCGCCTCTTATTTCTTCGGAGGCATCTCCGGTTCGGCCGCGGCTGACACGGCTTCCCTCGGCTCAATCCTGATCCCGATGATGGAGGATCAGGGCTATGACAGGGATTTCTCCACGGCGGTCACCATTACCTCGTCCTGCGAGGGCCTTCTGGTCCCTCCCAGCCACAACATGGTCATTTATGCCACGACGGCGGGCAGCCTTTCCGTCGGAAGCCTTTTCCTGGCGGGATACATTCCCGGGGCGCTTCTGGCCGGATCCCTCATGGTCGGATCCTACATCATTTCCAAGAAGCGTAATTACCCGAAGGGCGATCCCTTCAACCTTAAGGTGTTCCTTAAGCAGCTCTCCGTTTCCTTCTGGGCCCTTGCCGCCATCATCATCGTTGTTGTTGGCGTTATCGGGGGCATATTCACGGCGACGGAATCCGCTGCTATCGCGGTTGTCTACAGCCTGATCGTCAGCGTCTTCATCTACAAGGGCCTCGACTGGAAGGGCGTCTGGAGAGTGCTTGGGGACTGCGTGGACACGCTTTCCATCGTGCTGATCCTGATTTCCACATCCGCGGTCTTCGGCAACTGCCTGACGCTCCTGCATGTCCCTGACATGGCCGCGAAGGCTATTACAAGCGTCAGCTCCAGCCCGGTGGTGATCGCGCTGCTCCTGAATGTAATCCTTCTGATCCTGGGCTGCATCATGGACATGGCTCCGATCATCCTGATCGCCACCCCTATCCTGCTGCCAATTGCCGTTTCCATCGGCATCGACCCCATCCAGTTCGGTATCATGGTCATCCTGAACTGCGGCATCGGCCTCCTGACGCCGCCCGTCGGAAGCGTTCTTTTCATCGGTTCCGCCGTGGCCAAGCTCCCGATGGAGCAGGTTGTGAAGGCGACCCTGCCCTTCTACCTTTGCATGATCATCTCCCTGCTGCTGATCACCTTTATTCCGGAAATCAGCCTCTTCCTGCCGCACCTCCTTATGGGATAGCGGAAATAATGTGGGTAAATATGCCAGGGATTCGTAATTACGAATATATTTTTCGTAATTAGACGTTTAAATCCAGAATTGAAAAACCGGTATGTTGTTCTTTAAAACAATATGCCGGTTTTCTTCATTTCCAAAGTGAAGCCTTGCATAAATGATGCATTAAAAGTAAAGTATTTCGAAAATGAGAGGTTTTGAAAGGGGGAATTTATATTATGGAACACGCTATTCGGAACCGCGTCCTCGTAAGCGGATGCCCGGGGGAAAATGATGGATATAATACCCAGCTTCTCTATTTTACCTGTTCCTCCCTGAGCAGGGACGACAGGTACCTGTTCATGATCACGGACAAGGGCGGTTCGCCAAATGTTATGGTCAGGGACCTCGAAAGCGGGGAAGAAAGAATCCTGACGAATAATGGAAACGGGATCATGAAAAGCTATGTTTATTTTGACTGCAGCCCCGGCAGGGGCCTCAGCAAGGCCAGCGTCTGCCTGGACACGGACCGCTGCATCGCCTATTACATCAGGGACAACATGATTTGCAAGGTCGGCCTGGATGGGAAGGAAACGCAGCTTGCGAGGATTCCGGGGGACAGGATGACGGCCTTTACCCATGTCTCATCGGACGGGAGGCTCCTGTGCGTGCCGATGACCGATGGAAGGTGCCTGGATTATGACCCCGAGACGGAAGGAAGCGGCCTGGACAGGAGGCCGGTCTATGACATTGACGGCCGCGTGCAGGAGGAAAACCTGCAGAGCTATCTTTGCGTCTATGATACCGCCACCGGCGAGCTGCTGTATGAAAAGACGGTGCCGAAATGCTGGATCACCCATGTCCAGTTTAATCCGAAGGATCCCGAGCTCATCATGTACAATCATGAATGGCCCTCCTTCGACTGCGGCATTCGCAGGATCTGGATTTATGACCATCGGAAGGATGAAATCCGCCGGGTGCGTACGGAGGGGAAGGACACGCTGGGAAATCCGGCCGGCTATCCAAGAAAGCGCGGTGACTGGGTATGCCACGAGATGTGGAGCGATGACGGGCAGATCGTAATCTACCACGGAGGCTATGAGGGCGGGCCCGCCATGGTCGGAAAATATGAGCTGCCCTCCGGGAAATACTGGGAAATCGCGCTGCCGGAGGAATACAATGCCTATGGCCACTTCACGATGGATCATGACATGAACCTGGTGTGCGACGGGTATTTCAAATTCCCGGATGATGTGAAGATCGTGCGGGAGAACAGCACCGATAACGGCCCGGATCCCCACAAAAAGGACGGCGAGTATGTGAGCCGGGTGATCCCGGACTGGGACGCGGGGAAGCTCAAGTGGATCCCCCAATGCAAGCATAAGAGCGACTGGCTGGGACAGGACGCGCACCCCCACGCAATTTATTCCCACGCCGGTGACAGGATTTTCTTCAACTCAAGAAGCGGGCGCTATGTGAAGGTATACAGCATTGACTGCGAAGGATAAACTCCGGGTGAATTACCCCCTTCTTAACCGGCAGATCATAGTGTCCGTGAGTAATAATACAGCCTGACTGAACATCTGTAATGTCCGGCCAGGCTGTAGACTTGCAGGGCTTGTGACGCGGCTGCAGGGCTTGTGACGCGGCTGCAGGGCCGCGGATTTACATGAGCAAAGTTTCTTCCTTTCCTGATGATGTACACAAAAACACAAAGGAAATTTGCCGCTACGCGGCGCGTTTTCAGCAACGGAAACACTTAAATCAGCGTTTCCTTAGAAGCCGTGGCCTCCTCCGCCACCGGAATGGCCTCCTCCGCCACCGCCACCGCTTCTGCCCCCTCCGCCGCTGCTCCTGGATGGCGGATGGTAGATTTTCTGCTGGTTCCGGAAATTGGCCTTCGGATTCTGAATATTGATATTCACATCCATGTTGTCAAGGATCTCCGACGCGGAGGGTTTGAACTTGTTCCGCGCCAGCCATAGAATCATGTAGTTGATCAAAAGCCCCAGAATCAGGGAAAGCAGGATGTTCGTAATCCATTTCATCGGCCTTGCGATCCACTGTCCTTCAAGGATTTTCATGGCCTGCATAAAGGCGGTATCCGCACAGGTGAAAAAATCCCCATTCGTAGCATAACGGTAAACATTATCCGCAATGTTATTCGCGTCGCCCCTGCCGATAGTCTTGTAGATTTCCCCATCCATTTCGATCCGGATTTCCCTGTCGTCCATGTCAAAAAGGAAAAGGATGCCGCTGTCCATTGAAAAAAGCTGCTCATACAAATTAAACGCGTATTCCGCTGCGGAACCCGTGTCAGAACGGCCTGAAACAAAAGCCGCATGACCGTAGGCCGTTATCGGCCACATCCTGTCCGCAAGCCTTTCAATCTCATCTCCGCTAAGAAGAAATTCCCCGTCATCAATATAGATGGAATACCCTGTATCCTCATTTGTATAATAAAAGTATTCGGCTTCTTCACCATTCGCTTCATCGGCGTAGCTTCCGTCATTATTGAGCTCCCCATCATTGACAGCTTCTTCATTGCTTTCAGCTTCAGCCTCAGCCTCATTCCCATTATCTTCCCCGGCTTCCCCCTCAAGAAGCCATTGCTCATAGGCCGATGCATCTATCTCCTCCGCATAGACAAGGGATGCAGGAAAAATCTGAAGGTTTTTCCGCAGCACAAGGGATGCTGGGGAAAAATCTGAACAAAATATGCCGGATGCATTGTTTATACCTGGAATATTGTTATAGGGGAGCACATTCAGGGAAAGGCACAACACGGAACACAGCGTAAGACAAATCGGGATATGCCGGAAAAATGCTCTCTTCTTTTTCATTGCTGTCCTCCCTCCCTGTTGAACTCCTGCGGCAATGGCCTTGTACAAAGCAAATTGTACTTGCGGAGTATTCCTATGATATTCCAGCCAACGGCCAGAAAACTGAAAATGCAGGCCCCGTAATAAATCATATCCTCGAATGGATTCCATACGCTGACCACCACGCTGACCACAATGGCTGCCACGGATCCAAAAGCTTCAGAAAAGCTTCCCGTATTCATCTTTTTCTTTTCCCCGACGATCACAAAAAACATTATGATCGTTGTCAGCATCAGGATGATCAGGAAACTTTCAAGAAAATGATCGAAAACCCAGTCTATGATCCATTCGCCGCCTAATGCGCAAACACATCCTATTGCTATGAAGAGACCGCTAATAATACTGGTAATTGAGTTTTCTTTCTTTTTCTCTTTCTTTTTCTTGTCCTTTGTTTTCGTCTGACGTTTTCCGCTCTTGTTTCTATAAGATGAAGTACCGCTGCCATTTCCGGAATCATAGGGATTCTCATCATCTTCTTGTTCGTCAGATTCATAGGCAAATCCATCAGCATACGGCGTACCGCCGACAGGCACTCCGTTATAGCCTGGCTGGGCGCCATAACCGGATTGAGTACCGTATCCGGATTGGGTGCTGTAAGCAGACTGGACATTTTCAGATTGACCAAATGCGGGCTGGCCGGATCCGGGTTGGCCAAATACAGGCTGACCGTTATAGCCCGACTGAAAACTGTTATTCTGGCCGTAACCCGGCTGGGCATTGTTCATCTGGCCGTAACCCGGCTGAGCGTTGTTCATCTGGCCGTAGCCCGGCTGGGCATTGTTCATCTGGCCATAACCCGGCTGGGCATTGTTCATCTGGCCGTAACCCGGCTGAGCATTGTTCATCTGGCCATAACCCGGCTGGGCATTGTTCATCTGGCCGTAACCCGGCTGAGCGTTGTTCATCTGGCCGTAGCCCGGCTGGACATTGTTCATCTGGCCGTAGCCTGAGAATCCGCCTGCCGAAACAAAGCCGGCCTGCGGCTGACCTGCTGAATTGAAGCCCTGCTGAGGCTGTCCGGCGGTCTGTCCGAACATGAAAGCCTGATTGTTTTGTACGTTTTGAGAACCCTGGGGATTTTGATAGCCATAGGGATTCTCAGCATTTTGATAGCCCTGAGGAGTCCTGGCATTTTGATAGCCATAGGGGTTCTCAGCATTTTGATAGCCCTGAGAATTCCCGGCATTTTGGTAGCCATAGGGGTTCTCAGCATTTTGATAGCCCTGAGAATTCCCGGCATTTTGGAAATCTTGAGGATTTTGATTATCCAAAGAATTCTCAGCACTGAGCCTTTCCTTTTCCTTCTCTTTCTCCTTTTCTTTTATCATTTCATCCGCAGCTTCCCGAAGAGCCGAATTTCCTCCTTTAAAGGCATTGTTCAATGTGGCACTGGCCCCAATACTGCCCTGATTTTTCCATTGGAAGCCCTGGTCAAGAACATGAAGCTCCCTCTCCAGAATTGCCCTCGTTTCCAGATAATTCAAAAAGATCGTGAGCAGGGACAGAAAAGCCGTGACCACCAATGTCACCTTGGGTGTAAGGGAAAGGGAAAAAACAAGATTCAAAAGAACAAAAATAAGTACGGAAATCAGAAAGAAGCCAATAAAAAATCCAAACCAGTCTACGGGAATATCTGCGTAGATTTTGCCGGTGGCGCCATTCACGACGGAATAGGCGACTCGATCGCCCTTTCTCCAGGTCAGGAACCAGACCGGGAACATGGCCCTCCGCTCTTTCATGGTCCTGTGAAGCTGCCTCGCGATTTGGAGGGATGATTTTTCATTGTCAATGGTATAACCACGGAAAGCGGGAGTTTTTTCGTAATTATCCACAATGTCCTCAGCAATAAACTTTGCCGCGTCATCGGAATAAACCTTTGCCGGCACATCTGCCGTGTCCGCGTAAAATCCCAAAAGATAGCCCGGAGCAAAGTCCACCATGTCAAATACACTGTAAGGCGCGATTCTCCCACTGATATGGTCATCAAAAGAACTGGAGGCGTCATAGGAAAGACCCGCGTAGTCGGCATCCAGATGTGCTGTCAGGCCATATGTATCAATGTATTCGTAATTGCCACGATGATAAGTCTTTTTTCCGGAAATCGATAATGTATCGTGAATTCCGGAATCATAGCACCAATAAGGAAGGTAAAAGCCAACGAAATTATTCAGGAATTCCGGATCCTTCAGCAATTTGGAGGTATAAGGATGCCTGTTCATCATTTTGCGGTAGGAGTCCTTGCATTGCTCTTTGCTGATTCGAAAAGGTATGATCTTTTCAGGCCGTTTCTCATCCTTCAGACGGCTGGAAAAAACAGTGGCGGCACCGCAGTAGCTGCAAAAGCCGGTTGCGGAAAGATTTGTGCTTTCGATTTCCGCGCCGCACTCGGGACAGGTGAAGACCTGCACCCGGTAATTCTCCGGATCCAGGTGTTCCTCAGCATCCCATTCCCTTTCAATCCCGGCCGGGTCGTAGGAATTGCCGCAGTGCGAGCATTTCAGCTTTTGCAACGAAATATCAAAGCGCAGATCCCCTGCGCAACTGGGACATTCGTACATCTTTGCTCCTTTCTGTGCTATTCTTTGGTTTCTTTAATTTCTCTGAAACTCCCTGCTTTGCTTGATATCACACTGACTTTTTCGGGTTCTTCTCATCCTCTCCCGCTTTCCTCACCCCCGTTCCATTAAAACCAGATATGTTTCCATTACCCCGATCTTTAGCGGACTGATACTTTGACCTCGTTCCCAAAAAGCTTTTTCTTTGCAGTATTTTATACTTTGCTACAGATGCTTTAGTCCTCTAAGGCTGAATCATTCCAAAAAATGCCGGAATTCATATCCCCCTGCTGTTCGCGGAAATCCTTCGGACTTCAATCTGAACCTTCTTCATCTATCAGAGTGGGTTTTAGCCACTCTGAATTCTAACATTGCGAAACGCTTTCGGGGCAAACCGGCTCATCTATCAGAGTGGGTTTTAGCCACTCTGAGTTCATGACAAACCGATGCGGCATCGCGTCAGCAAGGCTCATCTATTAGAGTGGTTTTATTGCCGCTCTGAATTCTGACATAACGAACCGCCTGCGGGGCAAACCGGCTCATCTATCAGAGTGGGTTTTGGCTGCTCTAAGTTCTGACATAGTGAAACGCTTTCGGGGCAATCCGGCTCATCAGGAACTCCTGAAAATTCATTTGCAGAACCTCTCTTAAATTCATTGACAAGCTCCCAAAGAAGAATTGTCACCGCAAGGCAGTCCGCAGAGCCTCCCGGGCTGATGTTCCTCCAGATAAGGTCCAGATTCAATTCCTCCACCGCCTCCATGCCACGCGCTGTAAAGGCTCCGCCCAGGGACAAAGCGTAACGGCAGTCCTCTTTCAAAAGCTCCATTCCAGCATGGGAACTCCTGAAAAGCACATTGGTATCATCCAGCACGGACGCAATGGAAAGAAGGACGTTGATATAGACAGCATTCAGGTATACAGGGCTTTTCCACGGCTCCCGGTAAAGGGAAAGGGACTGCAGGAAAGCGGCATTATCTTTTACTGCCCGAAGGATTTCAGGGGCAGGCTCAAGGTATTTGGCCATTGCCGGAACCGAAACATCCCGGAGGATTGGAAATCCTTCCATGGCTTGCCCCCTGACCCCTGTTTCTCCAAATTTATGAAACAGCCTTTCTCCATGGGTGACAGGTTCCCGCTCCCGCATCCTGTCCAGCTCATCCCTCAAAATCCTGCCGCATAAACGCGGAGTGAGCATCAGAATTTTGTTGATTATGGATACGGTCTCCAAAATATCGTCACTGACAGCCGGATCCTCATTATCTCTCTGTCGAAAATAACAACCTGCTGCCGCAAGAAGGACACCCATATTGAAAATCATCCCTTTATGGGTATTGATACCTCCCGTGGCAAGATACATCGCCTGTTCTGCCCTCTTTCCAATTTCCCGGATACGCAGAAATATCAATTCTTCCTTCGTATAATCCCCTTCCGGAATCTGACCGGAAAAAGCCAGTCTCCATGAATCCGAAGATGTCAATGTAGGAAATGAAGTCTCCACAGGGGAAAAATGCGATACGGTATAATCCGGAACATCAGCAGGATTATAATCATCAGCATCATCAGGGCGATTGGCAGGATTTATATTGTTGGCAGGGTCACGGCAATCGGCAGGATTTATATCACCAGCATCATTAGGATGAGCAGCAGGATTTATATCATCGGCATCATCGTGGTGAGCAGCAGGATTTATATCGTCAGCAGCATTGAGGTGAGCAGCATTACTCGAATCATCGACATGATCAGGATAATCCGGACGAGCAACATGATCATGTCCATCAGGATTATCCGAACGCTCGGGATGAACAGGATGGTTCAGGAAATTGCCCGACGAAGACGCGTCATCCCTGGAATCATCCGAAAGAAGCTTGTCCGACGCCATTCCCTGCATTCCCTGATAAGCCACAAAAAACATTTCCGCCAGATATGGCGTGATCGCTTCTGTGCTTGCCGCAAAAGTCTCTATATCCATATCCTCATGGGCACCATTGTCAAGACGGTCAACCAGCCCCGGCTTTGGCGTAGTTTCCACCTCAGCCATCAGCGCCTGCGCAATCATGTCCTGCAGCCTGTCAAACTTCAACCTCTTCCACTCTCCAATCAGCTATTTCTTTTGCGGATTCATTAATGAATCGATTCGTGAATTTTATTCACAAACTCTTTCGCGAATTCGTTCATGAACACATCGCAAACATGAGGATTCATTTATAAACTCTTTTGCAAATCCATTCGTAAACCCATTCGCGAATTCATTTGCTCATTCGTATAACGCGATAAATCTCGGTCCGCAATTCCGATACCTCATGGCTCCTGCTCCGGGCGCAGACTGCCGCGGCCTTTCCGCAGAGAAGACATTTCCTGCCCTCCGCGCCAAGCTCTTCCCTGGAAATCTTGCTTCCGTCCTCCCGGATCACATCCATGTCAAAAAGTCGTCCAAGCCTGTCCCCGTCCTCAATACCCATCAAGCCCCGCTTTAACTCTTCCGCCTCAGCGTCAAAAACGCCATACCATGTGAATCCCGTTACTGACGAATCCTCCTGAGTGTAAAGAATCCGAAAGCCTTTGCGGCTGCTGACCTTGCAAATTCGTCTTACCCCTTCCCTGAAAGCCCACCATAAGTCATCATCCGCCTTGCGGGGGCCCGGCACATTTAAGGTGAAACAACATAGCGGCCTGCCAAAACGTTCAAGGAGAAGCCTTTGCATACGCCCCCGCCATTCCCTTGCATCCGCCATTTCCATCACACTTACATCATGATTGTCAAACAGCATTTCATTCCCCACGCGCATCCGCACCGTAATTCCCCACCTTGCATTTCTCAAACACCAGACGTATCTCCCGGTACAGCTCATTGGTGAGCTGCACTCTCATGGACTCCTCGCAGTCAGCCGATACGCGTATAATGGTCTGCATGGCATTGAGGGCAACGACGCCCTCATATTTCGGAAGACCGATAAGCCCGCTCAACCTGGCCGGAAGGCTGGGAAGCTCCCTTTGAAGGATCTCTTCCACCTCTTCCAGGGAAATCTTCGTATCCAACTGTATATCACATACGGCATAAGATAGTTTCTTAGTCATATTGATAATGTTTGAAAGCTCCGAATTGCAGATGACTTTCACATTCTGCCTGTCGTCCACCAGCTTCGTGGAACGCACGCCTATCTCCTGCACCATCCCCCTGTAGCCGTTCTTGTCCTGGATAATGTCGCCGACGCGGAATTCACTTTCAAAAATAATGAAAAGTCCCGCGATAATATCGGAAATCAGTGGTCGGGCCCCCAGGCCGATGACCAGGCTGAAGATTCCTGCTGAGGCCAGCATTGCCCTGGTATCCGCACCCAGAGCCGTAAGGCAGAGGAATATCTGCACCAAAATCACGGAATACCTGCAGAAGCTGCTTAGCATCCTGCAGACCGTCTCCCCCTGCGAGTCCAGGGAGACCGCAAGAAGTCGGAGCAATCTTCGTATAATGCTGTCTGCCGCACTAAGAATGAAATAAGTAAAAAAGCAGGCCGTGACCGCGTAAATATTCAGGCCATATGCCCAATCCGCGTCAACAACGAAACGGAAAAGGGATTCATCGGGGTCCAGCCGGATCCTGTTCAGGAACAAAAGCCCCAGGCAGATGCCAATACTCGTACGGATCCACCGAAGCAGAAGGAAGATCTTTTCATGAACCCGCAGGCGTCCATTCCTATCCGAGATAATGGACCAGCGCTCCCATGCGCTGATGGTGTGTTTCCGGCTGCCATCCGGAAGGATGACCTCAATGCTCCGATACGCTTTTCTTCGCAGATCTTGGCTGACCCTTGCCCTTCCGCCATCCGCCTGCAGCAGCGGGACCTCCGTCCTCAGGGGCGGCAGCTCCCCGCCGCCATTTACAGGGGAAACATTCTCCCCTGGAAGCTCGACCGGAACCGCATTTTCACCAAGTACGCTGCCAGCCGGGGATACGCCATTTTCTGCGGCATTGGCCGGATATACGCCATCGGCCGGAAGCACAGGCACACTGAGCTCGCTGTCGGCCGGGGCTATGCTCCCCTCCGATACGCCATCAAGCGGGGCCACGCTCCTCCCTGCAACGCCATCAGCTATCTGCCCTTCTTCTGCCTGCCCGGTCAGGAAAGGCAGGGAAAATCTCGGAATGCCTATGGAATCCAGCACCAGCACCGGATAGAGGAAGAAAATAAAGCATGGAAGCAGTATCACGGCAAAATCCAGGCTTTCCTCCAGGCTTCGTATCCCGATCAGCTCCCTGGAATACACATAGTAGCAGTATATCTCGTCCGCTTCCGTACAGGCCGCAAGGTAATCCCCGTCCGGCAGCTTCAAAAAACCATTGAACATATCATCCATATGGGAATCCTTGATTCCCACGGATGCGGCATCCTGGCCTTCCAGCCCCCATTTGCCTGAGGCTTTGACGACTCCCGTTTCCTTGTCAAGCGCTATGGCAAAGCTGTTCTCCCGATCCCCAAAACGTCCCATCGCCGAGTTCAGGGAAAGCCTGGACTCCTCGGATTCCAGACCCCAGGGGAGAAAGGAAATGATGACGAATCCGTTTGCCGCGCCTTTCTTATCATAAAGGAGAGATCCAACCTTTTTTTCCCTCTCCCCGGTAAGCGGATCCTCAAGGATATCCTGTACATATGTTGGCTTTCCCAACATCAGACGCTGGAAATCATAAGAAGGATCATCAGGGTTGCTGCTTATGCTAAGATTTCGGTACGATGAATCGGAAAGGACCTCCTTCCCCTCCATGTCATAAATGACCATATACTCAGCCCCAAGCTTATAGGAAAGACCGCGCAGCTTCACGGGATCCAGCAAGGAAGGATCCTCGGAAAGAAACCAGGAGGCCTGGCTTGCCTTCGAAATATACTGCACGTCATATAATTCCTGCACGAATTTGGCATAGTAAGACGTAAGCTCGGCAGCCTGACACGCCTTATCTGCCATTCCTTCCACGTTCAGCGTCAGCTGGTATATTCTGAATAATCGTCCGATATATATCGTGAAAAGGAGGATGCCAATGCACCCGGTAATGAGTATGAAGCCAAGGCGCCCGGCAAAACGCCGTTTTTCCCTTTCATCCGGCACAGTTTCAAGCATTTCCCAGTCGGATATACTAAACAGGGAGTAGCAGGTAAGCGTCAGGATGAGGAGCACGCAGGCTAAAAGCACAAGCCGGTACTGCTTCACCGCATTCCGATATCTTGCCTCAAAGGACAGGGCAAAGCAAAGAAAGACTCCGTATTCGGGAAATTCCCGGACGCCGAGGTAATAGGATGAATTGTTCATCTTGATATGCCCGATAAAGGAGTCCGTTAGTACCTCCGGGGAAAGACCGAGGGCCGTGACATCCTCTCCTTGCATCTCACGTTCGGGGTAATACAATATGGAATAATCGTCCATGGAAACAGCGAAAGCAGTACAGTCTACATTCTGCTTCATGTCCTCCAGCAGGGATTCCCAGCTAAAGATCCTGTCATGAATGACGAAAAGTTCAAAAGAATCCTTGCAGATCACCACCTCCCGGTCATTATCGATACGGGCCGCGTAATATCTGGGGGCCATGAAATTATCTACCGTATCGATGTCATTAACGGCAAAGCCTCCGCTTCCCTTCCCGTCAAAAAAGACGGTTCGGAGCTCATTGAATATCGCCCGTCGGTAATCCTTCCCATCATTAACAGCCCTGGCAAGCACATTCCCTTCCCGATCCAGGATCACGATGTTCTGTACGAGGAGCTGATCCCGGAGGTCCCGAAGATAGAAATCATCCATACGAAATTCTTTGCTTTCCCTGGCGGCATAAGCAATTGTTTCCGCCTTGGAAATGCATATGTCATTGAAAAAAATTTCGCTCTCCCTTATGTTATTTTCCGCTTCCCGGAACATATCGTCCACAATTCCCATCTGCTGCTCCATCAAGGTGGACATCCGCTTCACCATGCGAGTATAGTTATAACGCCATGCACCTATGGCCAGGATTATGAAACAGAAAAGGCCAGCGGCCATAGAAAGAACCCTTTTTTTCATGCCCCCCTTTTGTTTGTTCCGCATAGAGCCATTATCCATATCTACATTCCCCAGTTTTTCAATATGTTTTCCATTGAGCCGTCTGACAGCATGCCCCTGACCGCCTCATCAGCTTTTTCTGAAAGATCCGCCCCTTCCCTTGTAGCCACAACGTAATGCGTCTCACCTAAAGAAAACGGGAGTATCTCGTCCTGGGACGAATCAAAATAGTTTTTGGCTACGGCGGCATTTGTACATACAGCGTCCACCTCCCCTCGCCAGAGAGCGTTGAAAAGGGCAACATAATCCCCATATTCCTGAATGCTTACGTCAATCCCCGCATCCGCAAAATAAGACCTGACATTTCCATCCGAGGAGGACCGGGCACGTACGCCAATCAGCGTCCCCTCCAGATCCTCAGGACTTTCAATGCGCGAAGACCGCCTGACGACCAGCCTCTCCTCCTGAGTCAGATAGTCCTCGGAGAGATGGATGCCCTGGAGTGCTCCGCCCTCACGGGAATAAGCAGCCACCAGGCAGTCCGCCTTTCCCTCAAGCAGCGCGTCCGTCCGGTCATTGAGAGTCACTCCCACAAAGCATACCTTGTCAAAACCCATATGCTCCGCAAGGCTTTTGGCCATATCTATTTCCACACCGAAAAATTCATTCCTTATGCGGTCATAACCTGCGTAACCCTTGAGGTCCGTACGGACACCCACGCTCAGCGTGCCTTCATCCGGCTCCAAAAGCACCCGGACTCCCTCTTTTGACTCGTTCGTATTCACCTTGCCGTAATCCGAGGCCATGATGAAATTCAGAGGGTTATCCATCTCCACAAACGGTACGAAGAACAGAAAACCGGCAATGGCAGCCAGAAGCCACAATACCGCCATGACAATATATATTCGTCGGCCTGCTCTTTCACTCTGCCTTCTCTCCCTATTCTCCAAAAAGTATCCTCCCTGTCCTTCTCAAAAGGCTGACCTTCTCAAAAAACTGTCTTTTTCTAAAGCTGTCTTCTCAAAAAGCTGTCTTCTCAAAAAACTGTCTTTTTCTAAAGGCTATCTTTTTCAAAAAGCTGTCCCGTCATTCATTATATTCGTCATCATCCAGCCTCGCCTGGGTAAATTCAGACCAGCTATACTGGATCATATATTCTCCCCTGTATTTCTGCCTCGCCTCAGGGTTCCCCGAAAGGTATTCATAGTAATCACAATTGACCTTCTCTTTTACGATCCCGATGCTGCCCCTCTGCCGCACCAGCAGGTCTCCGTATCCCGCTTTTTGAAGGATGCCGGAGAGGTCGGCCCTCAGATTCCTTAAATAGGATATGCGCCGGTCAGGATTTGCGTCATCCTCCCAAAGGATGCCCATCAGCTCCCCGTTCGAGCATAACGCCCCCTGCCTGTCGACAAGGTACGCCAGAAGCTCCTTCGTCTTGGTATACTGGAAATGCAGCGGCTCATCGCCAAGGAAGACCTCAAAGTTTCCAAAAGCCTGAATCCGCAGCGTCTTCCGGTTCTCATCCCTCACCACCGGGTAACGCAGGTCAGCCAGTTCCTTGGCCACCTTTTCCTCCGTGACCGGCTTCATGATGTAGCCGCTGGCATGCAGCTCCATCGCCTTTTTCACGTAGTCATCATAACCCGTGGCGAAGATAATGTTGATCCCGGGAATCTTTTCCTTCAAAAGAGCCGCCAGCTCCGTCCCGTTCATGCCGCGCATTTCAATGTCAAGAAAAGCAACATCGTAATGGGA
Source organism: uncultured Oribacterium sp. (assembly GCA_946413525.1). GTDB lineage: Bacteria > Bacillota > Clostridia > Lachnospirales > Lachnospiraceae > Oribacterium. Next base: position 32,882 of record CAMKKZ010000015.1, on the reverse strand, counting down.
ACCGGTAATCTCATCCAGAGCTTTAAGTACATTCTGGTACAGAACCAGTTCCGCGTCAGGAATCAATTTGTGGAGGATGCGTTCCATCCCTTCCAAAGCTATTTTCTCATCGTCTATTACAAGAATCCTCATCCAGGAATTCCTTTCTGCTCAAAATTCAGGGAACATGCCACCGGCATTAAAAGCGTACGAGCCCGGGCAAAGCCCCGAAAGACCTGCCCAGGCCCTGTACGATTGTTCAGGAACAATTATCATTTTGAATGAAATATGTATAGTATGCGAACCTGGTTTCTGCACAAAAGCTTGCGAAACAATCTGCCGTAGACCATCCTGAGCAGAATCATAATGCAAATATCAAATTCGTTTACTATAACTATTTACCATAACTATTCAGCGCCCTCTGGAATGCTCTGAAATCCAGAAGGCGGACAAGGCGCGGAATGCCTCTGAACGCCCACATGAGCAGTCGCCCCAAAGGCGACTGCAAATATAGGGTGCTGAATAGTTACTAAAAAATATATTAGGCCTCAGGCCTCGGCTGGCCGCAGTTCATGCAGAACTTGCCATTATTCACCGTCCCGCAGCTACAGGTCCACTGGGTATCCTGCGGCTTCGGCTGGCCGCAGTTCATGCAGAACTTGCCATTGTTCACTGTTCCGCAGCTGCAGGTCCACCCGCCGGCCTGCATCTTCTGAACATCCGGCATCTGTCCCGCGCCCACGGCGCCCTGAGGCATTCCCTGGCCGCCCATGCCCGGCTGCCCGCCATAGGCCTGCTGCCCGCCGTATCCAGGCTGGCCGTTCATGCCCGGCTGGCCACCATATCCGGGCTGGCCGCCATATCCCTGCTGGCCTGCCATCTGCTGGTTCTGCATCTGGAAGAGATTCTGCATGTTCATTCCGCCGGCCATCTGCGCCATATTCATGCCGGCAAAGGCCATCATCGGCCCGGTGCTGGTATTGTTCGCCGCGTCCACCATGGCCTGGGAAGTGGCAGCCGCCATCGCGCCGGCCGCATTTCCGGGATTCCGATAAATGGCAAGCTCCTGATACTTCTTGATCCTTTCCTCATCTTCAGGGGAAACCGTGGCGGAGCTGATAGCGATCGTCCCAATCTCGATGCCGTAATCCTTGCCCCAGCTATCCTTAAGGGCCTCGTCCATGGCCTTTGTCAGCTCCCTGGTCTTCCCGGGAAGGGCTGAGTAACGGATGCCTTCCTCAGAAATCATCGAGAAGGCAGGCTGCAGGGCATTCAGGAGCTCTGCCTTGAGCTGGTTGTCAATCCTGTCCCTGGTGAAATCCTGCTCCACATTCCCGCAGATCTTTTTGTAGAAAAGGATCGGATCGCAGAGATGATAGGAATACTGGCCATGGCAGCGGACGGAAATGTCCATATCCATGCCGATGTTTTTGTCCACAATGCGGTACGGGATCGGGTTCTGGGTACCGAACTTATTACCGATAATGTCCTTCGTATTGAAGAAATAAACCCTCTGATCCTTCCCGGTATCCCCGCCAAAGCCGACACGCTTCTTCCAGGTATTGAAGGACTGCACGATCCCCTGTCCCAGACCACCGTAAAAAATCGTGGGCTCTGTTGAGTTGTCCCATACGAACTCACCAGCCTGCGCCGACACCTCCACGATGGCGCCGTTATCAACAATGATCATGCACTGACCCTCGTTGACGGCAATGATGGAGCCATTCGTGATCAAATTATCAGAACCCTTTTTGTTGCCCTTCGTCCTCCTTGGCTCGCCCTTCGTCACCAGAGTATTCTCGTCCAGCGCAGGGCAATAAAAATATTCACGCCACTGATCAGCAAGCACGCTCGCTGCCGCACCTAATCCAACTGCCAAAAGTCCCATATTACCCTCCTTGTAAACAAGCGCAAAATAGTTCCGCTTCTTTTTCCATTATATCGTTAATGCTCATATATCGCAAATTGTTTTTGAAATAAAATTCCGCCCGCTTCGCGTCTCCCGGGAAAACGCTGATTAAGCGTTTCCAGTTCCGAAAACGCGCAGCGCAGCGGCAAATTTCCTTTGCGTTTTCGTATGCATCATAAGGAAATGCTGATGTAGCATCCTTTTTTTCTTTCACCGCCTCATAATCCTGCAGCAGGAACTTGTACTGATATGGATCCTTGCATTTTATCTCAATTATTTCGTCGCGAACCCTTTGTATCTTCTCCGGAAGATCTTTTATTTCAACTACTATAGTTTGGCCAAATGTTTTTTTAAAAAAAATCAAAAAACCCTTTCTTTTTCCAAAATAATATGCTATAGTATTTCCTGTTGGGGCATTAGCGCAGTTGGGAGCGCGTTTCCATGGCATGGAAGAGGTCACGGGTTCGAATCCCGTATGCTCCATTATTTTATTTTATCAGAACCTCCCGTACTTAATATAAACACGGGAGGTTTTTATTTTGCTCGTTGCCCCATTTTTTTGTGCAATGAATCATACTCGTTAACGTAATTCTATTGTAATTCTATTCCAAACTACTGCGTAGAGCCTTCTGAGTTTCACAGAACTGTAAAATTGGCTATAATTGGGATAGGCAAAAGCCAGCGTTAACGATTATAGTATAATATCAAGGCCAGTCAGTCCTCACCCAAAAGATGCACTTTCTTGAAGTCATGTCCTGTCGCGGGAAGGAACTTTTCTATCAGATCAGCCGTTTTCATCTTGAGACTTGAGGTACATACACAGGGATGGCAGCCGATGTACTCGCCTTTCAGCACATCCTCGTCAATCAAAAGCTTTACCGCGTGATCCTTGTCATTCATCAGCCCCATGATGCTGACCGCGCCCGGCTCTATGTCCAGATATTTCAGCATGTCATCCGCTCCGGCGAAAGAGAGGCGGGCAGAATTAATCTGCGCGGAAAGCTCCTTTGTCTTGAACTTCTTGTCCCCCGGCATCATCAGGAGGTAAAAGCTGGTCTTCTGCCGGTTGCACAGGAACAGATTCTTGCAGATCAGGACTCCAAGCACCGCGTCAATCTCATTGCAGGCCTCCATATTGTTCACCGGCTCATGATCCGTCCTCAAATATTCAATTCCTGTAGCATCCAGAAAATCATATGTCCTGACTTCTCTCTCCAAACGGCCATCTGTATTCTCCGGCCTTCCATTATATAATATCATCGCTGCACCTCTGTGATTTAATCAATTAATAAATGATTCGCCAGTCAAAATCCCTTTGCTATACCATATCCAGTTGTTAAAGCCATGAGATAAATACTATATACTGTATGCATCGGGACTTTTGACCGATGTATCATTAATAAATTCAGGTAAGCATTCAGCACCCTGTTCGCTGTCGCATTTGGCGACTGCTCATATGGGCGTTCAGAAGCGCTCCGCGCCTTGTCCGCCCTCCGAATTTCAGAGAATTCCACATGAAAAGCAAGCTTTCCATGTGGAATTCTCTGAAATTCGGAGGGCGCTGAATAAATACAAATTCAGTTTACCACCTGTCCATCTGCCAACAACTGACTTCCGGAAATCGCTGATAGCCATGGAAAAAGAAATCCTCGACACTCAGGCCATTTTGCGTTACAGTATGCATGTTATAGTAAATGAAGCGCAAGCTGACAGCTTGATTCATTAAGATCCCCGGCCTCGTCCGGCTTCTTAGCGAAAGGAGAACGAAAAAAATGCGAATTGCATTAATTAACGAAAACAGCCAGGCGGCAAAAAACAGCCTTATCGAAAGCACCCTGCGAAAGGTTGTGGAACCCATGGGCCATACTGTTGATAATTACGGCATGTACACGGCGGAGGATGATTGCCAGCTCACCTATGTGCAATGCGGCCTCCTGGCCTCCATCCTGCTTAATTCCGGCGCGGCAGACTATGTGGTCACCGGCTGCGGCACGGGGGAGGGAGCCATGCTTGCCTGCAACAGCTTCCCCGGAGTCCTCTGCGGCCATCTGGTAGACCCTTCCGACGGCTATATGTTTGCCCAGATCAATGACGGGAACTGCGTGGCGCTGCCCTTCGCGAAGGATTTTGGCTGGGGCGCCGAGCTCAAGCTGGAGATGATTTTCCAGCAGCTCTTCGGTTTTGGCCACGGAAACGGTTATCCGAAGGAGCGCGTGGAGCCCGAGCAGAGAAACAAGAAAATCCTGGACGGAGTCAAGGCCGTGAGCTATCGTCCCCTCGTTGACATCATGAAAGATCTGGACGCCGGCTTTGTCAAGAACACCATTTCCGGAAAGCACTTCGATGAACTCTTCTACAAGAATTGCAAGAATGAGGAAATTGCCAGCTTCTTGAAAGGCCTTGCAGGCTGAGCCCCCCTTTCCTTTTTCAGAAATTCCGTCTGAGTTCCGTCAACTCGCCCCTATATTAGAGTGGTTTTTGGCCATTTTAATTACCGACAAACATCTGCGGTATCGCAGGCTATACGGCTCCTCTAATAAAGTGGTTTTTGGGACACTTGACTTAACGACAAACTTGAATATGCCCCCTCTGCCTTATTTAAAAAGCAGAGGGGGTAATGTTGAATAATCGCATGTCGTAAATCTTATCCAGCTATAGCGTTCGCCACAACCAGGATGTCGAAGCCGTCAGGAATTTCAGGGGCGGCTGCTGACAGGGAATAGGATATTTCGAGTGCCTCGTCATACCATGTGCAAAGAACAGCCGATTCATTTTTGCCCACACAGGAGAAAATCTTTGCCATCATGCCGCTCCCCCAGCCGGAAAGCGCGCCTTCCTCTTCATTTTCCCATTCATAGTACATACCGGCGATGTCGTCCTCTTTGGATGCCCCTTCCCAGGCCCTTGCGTTAAAGGAAAGTCCGTCAAGGTCAAAGCACATCTCGAGGAGCGGGCCCTTGCCCTTTTCCGGATCCGCTGCAGACTCCATTATTCTCCAAACCACGTTTTCTGCCCCGTCCGGCGCCCTGAACAGCCGTTCACAATAAGACGAAGCTTCTTCCTCCGTAATCTCGCTCCATGGATTGATCATATTTGCAATGGCTGCTGTTTCCGCATCATCAGACCCCTCCGCTGCTCCCGTTACATCCATAGCTGCTGCCGCGTCTTTTGCCTCTTCCGCTTTTTCAGCAGCGTTTGCTGCATCCTCCGCGTCTGCCGCTTCCTCAGCGTCCTCCGCATCTGCTGCTTCCTCTGCATCCTCCGCGCCTGCCGCTTCCTCAGCTTTCACGGCCTCACCAGCCTCTTCAGACTCGTTAGCCTCGTCGGTTTCATCTGCATCTGCCTTCTCCGCATTCGCAGCTTCCTCAGCATCCACGGCCTCAACGGCTTCATCTGCCTCCTCCGCGCCTGCCGCTTCCTCAGACTCTCCGGCTCCCTCGGCGTTGGCCTCAATCTCTCCGCCCTCATTCTCCCCGCTGTTATTCTCTCCGCCGTCATTTTCCGAAACGGGAAGCAGGGAAGAGAAGGGAATAAAGTCAGGCCGGTAATACTCCGTATAGGGCTTTCGTATCTCCTCCCATTCCTCTTCCGTGACATTCTCCCAGGCTTCCGCATCTTCCAGGTCATAAGAGACGAACCAGGGCTGATCCTCATTTTCATAACGGTCAATCTTGTAACCAATCTGGGGATAAAGGCTGCCTTCATTGGGCGTGACACCGTAAATCCGGCATCCCTCCTCCTTCATGCCGTTAAAATACTCATTGCTCAGAAGCGAGAAACCATCCAATACATAATAGACATTTCCGACCCAACCGCTCACCACATGAGCCGGCGCCCTGTCCGCCATCGTATAGATATCAAAAATGCAGCCCTTTTGCTCATTATCCAGAATCTCCCCGATCAGGAGCTCGTCCACCCCGTCATTGTTGATATCCTGATAAAGGTAGCCAAGGCGTTCCAGCGCGGCTTCCCCGCCGGAACGGCTCATCGCGTAATACATCGGGCTCATCTCTTCCTCTTCGAGCCTGTAAGCATTCCATTGTTCCGTAATGGCAGCCAGGTGCTTTTCAAGGATTTCGGGGTAAAGCTCCTCTCCCTTCATCCCGGCCCCATGCCTGTAGCTTCCTCCGTCCGCGCCCTGAAGACTCTCAAGGATCAACGGCGCCGCATCGTAGAGCGCGTTATAGGACTCCGACTCCCCATTGACCACGTCCCATTGAACATCGGTCGGATATCCAAGGACAATGTCATAAAGCGTGCCATCCGCTGCAGTCAGCTCGCCAGCCTTCGTGCCCCCCGGCATCCAGGCATAGTCCGACGGATCCTTGAACGCATAGACGGCAAAGGCCATCCCCCCAGCGCCCGCTTCCTTTGATGCCGTGTCATAAATGACAATCGAATTGAACTCATCGTCATATTCTGCCTCATACGTCCCGGCATATTCTGAAGGCATGGTAATGGAGAATATCTTGTTGGAAAGGACCTCGTCCCCGGGGACGTCATCAGAAGCCTCTTGCTCCCCTTCACCCCCGGCCTCATCCAGTTCCTCTTCTCCATCCTGATCCGCCTTCGCCGACTTTTCCCCGGCCTCGGAATCCGCCTCCCGGACGGAACCATCGCCGGACGATGGAACGCCGGCATCCCCGCAGCCCTGGAAAAGCAAAGCCGCAAAACAAATTGCCAATGAGGCAACGACAGACTTTTTCATGTTCCCCCCTTTCATGTCATAAAAGCGTCATGACTACTTTATAATATCGTATTTCTCCACATCCACTATGGCCATGCCGTTCGCCTTGAAGCCAATGGAGGCAAGCCTACTTTATGATATCATATTTCTCCACATCCACTATGGCCATGCCATTTGCTTCGAAAGAAATGCTGTCCGCCTCCTGCTCCGTATAGATTGTAGATGAAACAGCCTGCTCGCCGTCATTGACAAAGATTTCCACGGAGAAACGATCCAGTATGATCCTCAGCTTAATTTCCCCGTCCCGGAAGCGGGTCAGTACCTTCCTCGTGGCCAGAATATCGTGCCGGAAGCCTGAATGACTCCTGTCAAAGGTAAGGATGCTGGTCCCGGGGTTATAGGTAATGGAAGTATAAAAACGGGTATCCTTCGCGACTTTCAGATGGAATTTCTCATAAAGCCGGCCACCGGAAGGCCGGACCACCACCGTCATGTCAATGCACCTGCCGCTGATGGAAGGGAGCTGCATGCGATCCTGCACGCCCACATCATGGTAGCTCACTCTGTTCCTCCGGTACGCCTCCAGTTCCCGGATCGGCTCCTGAATAAGCCGACCGTTCCGAAGGGAAAGCTCCCTCGGAATCGTCATCATGCCAAACCACTTCTTTCCCTGCGGCTGATGGTGGCTGGATTCCCAGGACTGCATCCACCCAATCATGATCCTCCTGCCGTCCGGTGAAAGCAAGGTCTGGGGCGCGTAAAAATCCAGGCCATAGTCAATGGCATGGATTTCCTTCCTGTCAAAGCGGAAGGTCAGGGGGTCATATTCGCCGGTAATGTAAATGTTCCCGTTTCCGTTATGGAACTCGTATCCTATGGAAAGCATATCCTGAGGAGACGTGATGATCACGGACGAGCCATCCAGGCTGAAGAAATCAGGACATTCCCACATCAGCCCGTACTCATTCCGGCAGCTTTCAAGCACGGAACAGAATTCCCAATGCATGGCGTCATGGCTCCGGTAAAGGAGGATGGAGCCGCTGCCGTCCGCCGGCCGATTCCCGATCACGGCAAAATAACTCTTCTTCCCTTCATCCCACCATATCTTTGGATCCCGGAAATCCACCTCGCTTCCGCCCTCGGGAAGATCCTTTGCGGAAAGGACGGGATTCCCCTCATATTTCACGTAATCTTTCCCATCGCCAAAGGCGACGCACTGAGTCTGGCGGCTCTCCCGGAATCCATCCTCCCGCTTCCATTCCTGCACGCCCGTATACATCAGGAGCTGCCTCCCATCCGGAAGTTCAATAGCGCTTCCGGAAAAGCAGCCGGCATTGTCATACTTTTGATCCGGCGCCATGGCCGCGGGGAGCCATTCCCATGTTATCATGTCCTTGGACTTGACATGCCCCCAGTACATCGGCCCCCAGGTGGTATTATATGGGTAATACTGATAAAACAAGTGATATTCGCCCTTATAGACTGAAAAGCCGTTAGGGTCATTCATCCATCCAACGTATGGGACGACGTGGAAGAGCGGGCGTTCCGAGTCCCTAATCTGCTCTCCGTAAATCTTCTCATAATTCCTGGCCTGGTTCAGGCTGTTTTCCATAATATTATTCCGTCCTTCCTCCGATTTCTCTGAAATATTCCATATTATAATATTATTATTCTGTCCTTCCTTCAATTTCTCTGAAATCCAAGGGGCGGACCAGATGCCAAACGCCTCCAAACTCGCTCATCAAGCCACCTGATAATCGTCTGCGTTTCCCTGCGCTCTTTGAGAATTTCTCTAAACGCGCGCGTGAAGCCGCCCAGGGCCGACCGCGAACATAGTGCCGAACAGCTATCGTCATTTGCGAATAAACTATGACTCTGAATCGACCCACTTAAGAATCAACCTGATTATAGAGATCTATCATCATTTGCGGATAAATTTTGACTCTGAATCCGGCGTATCGAGACCGGTAAAGCGCTCAACACCCATGTGGAGATCGTATTTTTCCCGAAGCTCCGCAATTTTCTTCATCATCGGCGACGCATGATGTGCGTCTATGGCGGCCTGATCCTCCCAACTGTCGATAAGCAGTATCATTTCAGGATCTTCCAGGGACTGGAAATACTCATATCTGAGATTGCCCTTCTCTGCCCTTATGGCATCAACCGTCCCACTGGCCGTCATTTCCTCCGCAAACTTCCGGGCGCTTCCATCCTTTCCCGAATATCTCAGATTCACAGTAATCATCATTCCCTCCTTATCTCCCTATCTTATCATTGTATCATCTCATTATCTTCCGGCATCCCGTGGCCCATTTGCTGAAAAAGGTACATTCATCTGAATATTCAGATGGAAATTTGTCTGAATAGTCATTTGAAGACTCATTTAAAAACTTTGTTTGAAGGCTCATTTGAAAACTTCGTTTGAAGGCTCATTTGAAAACTTCATTTGAAGACTCATTTGAAAACTTCGTTTGAAGACTCATTTGAAAACTTCATTTGAAAAAATATTAGAAATTTCGTTTTAAAATAAGCAACTCGATTCAGTATGCCACTTGCCCGTTTAAATTATCTGTATTATTATATCCGAAAACTCAATAATAGGCAATCACAAGGAAATGAAATGAAAAGTTACTCTTCAGGCTTCCACATCCCCTGATGTTATCCATTGATTGAAGTATATGTAATTTCCCATACCCTGAACGGCGTTCTGACATGGATTCCGGGCAGGGAAAATGAGACTTTTCAATATTTTCCACGCCCAGAACCCCTTCCAGACCCGAATTCCGGGCAGGGGAAATAGAACTATCTGGAAATGTGATGAGGTGCAAATTACAACAATGAAAAACTGAATGAACGCTGAAGCGAAAGAAAAGAGGGAACAGAAAAGGAATAATCATGATTGTAAGATATAAGAAAAAGAAGGAAAGGAAGGGGACAGAACAGAAATGATCAAAATCGAAAGAAGCTCTGTGATGAATTTTGAAAACGCCATGCGGGGAGCCAGGAATCCCATGAATTCATGGGATCGATCCGACTCTTTTTATGACGAAAATGGAAACTATGTCCTCGGGGCAAACGACCTTTCCCTTGCCAGGAGGCTCCGAGCGTCCGGTCCGGATCATCGAAAATTTATGCGGCAGATTTTTGTCTCTGCCGATGTGACCGCCCCCCTTTACTGGTGGAAGGAATACGATACATACAAAGTGGCGACCGTCGCGAATTCCACCTCCACCATGCACAAAATCCATGCGAAGCCCTTTTCCATAGAGGACTTCTCCCATGACCATCTGACAGGCAGCGCGGAAAAACTTCTTCTTGATTACATCGAAGAAATGGAGAAAATACGCCTGCGTTATCTGGAAAATGGGAAAAACAAAACAGACTGGTACGAGCTGATCCAGCTCCTCCCAAGCTCCTACAACCAGTTAAGGACTATAAGCCTGAATTACGAAAGCCTGGTCAACATATATTTCGCAAGGCGAAACCACAAGCTGGACGAATGGCATGGCTTCTGTCACTGGATTGAAAGCCTCCCCTATGCCCAGGATCTCATCATACAGGAAGACATGGCTGAGGCCAAATGTTCTGAACAGGGCATCCGAACAGCCGTGAGCAAATGACCCCGGACATGACTAATCACCAAGGGCATACGAAACCATTAGTCATAAAAAAGTGCCGGACATAGGAATCCATCAGTTATGGAAAAGCGCCGGACATAGGAATCCATCAGTTATAGAAAAGCGCCGGACATAGGAATCCATCAGTTATAGAAAAGCACCGGACATAGGAATCCATCAGTTATAGAAAAGCGCCGGACATAGGAATCCATCAGTTATAGAAAAGCACCGGACATAGGAATCCATCAGTCATAGAAAGAATGGTCGCCGGGCAAAAAAAGTGCCAAACAGAAAGAAAGTGCACGACATAGAAAAAGACTCCCGGAATAACCCGGGAGCCTTATTTTTGCTATAGACCTAGGAATAAACTAGGCATCGGGCATAGTTACACCCCGTTTATAGGCTCATTTACAGCCTGTTCATAGCTTCATCTGCAGTCGGTTCACAACTCATTTATAGCCAATATACAGGGTCCATTTACAACTCATTGTTCTGTTCCCGAAGGATACGTTCCGCTTCCGCCAATTCCTCGACCATGCCGGCGTTGATGTCCAGCGCCTCATCCGCTGAGAAAGCTTCCGGCGCATTGGTCGCCGACTCCTCATTTTCTGAATCCGCGGATTCAGAGGCATCCTCAGGATCAGCGGGATCCGTGGAAAGCCGTACGCTGCGGTACCGTTTCATGCCCGTGCCGGCGGGAATCAGCTTCCCGATAATGACGTTCTCCTTCAGTCCTACCAGATGGTCGATCTTGCCATTAATGGCCGCCTCAGTCAGCACCTTCGTCGTTTCCTGGAAGGACGCGGCAGACATGAAAGAGTCGGTCGCGAGAGACGCCTTCGTAATGCCGAGCATGGTCCGCTTTCCTTCAGCCGGCCTCTTGCCCTCTTCCATCAGACGCTCATTCTCATCTTCAAAATCCAGCCTGTCCACCGTGGTGCCGGGAATGAATTCGGAATCATTAGATTCGTTAACCCTTTCCTTCTTCATCATCTGATGGACGATCAGCTCGATATGCTTGTCATTGATTTCCACGCCCTGCTGCCTGTAAACCCTCTGCACCTCGGAAATCATGTAATCCTGCACAGCCTGCACGCCCTTGATCTTCAAAAGGTCGTGGGGATTGATGGAGCCCTCAGTCAGCACGTCCCCGGCCTCGAGCACCTGACCGTCTAAAACCTTCAGACGGCTTCCATAAGGGATGAGGTAGGTCTTCGACTGCGCGTTTTCGGAATCCGTCACTACGACTTCCCTCTTCTTCTTGTTATCCCTGATTTCCACCTTTCCCGGAATTTCCGTCAGGATGGCAAGGCCCTTCGGCTTCCTGGCCTCGAATAGCTCCTCGACACGGGGAAGACCCTGCGTGATATCGCCGCCGGCAACGCCGCCGGTATGGAATGTACGCATGGTCAGCTGGGTGCCCGGTTCTCCAATGGACTGGGCAGCAATGATGCCCACGGCCTCCCCCACCTGAACGGGCTGCCCCGTCGCGAGGTTCGCGCCATAGCATTTCGAGCAGATTCCCGACTTGGAGCGGCAGGTAAGGACGGTCCGGATCCGTATAGAATCCCTCCCTGCCTTGCCAAGGGCGGCCATGACCGCCCCCGATGTCTTCGGCGTCACCATCTGGTTCGCCTCGATGACCACTTCCCCGGTATCGGGATCCTTTATCGTTTCCGCCACATAACGGCCGGTAATACGCTCCTGAAGGGACTCTATCTTCTCCTGACCCTCGGAAAGCTCGCGGATTTCCATGGAGGGGATAATGCCCTTCTCCGCCGAGCAGTCAATTTCCCGGATAATAAGGTCCTGGGAAACGTCAACGAGACGCCGGGTCAGGTAGCCCGAGTCCGCCGTACGGAGCGCCGTGTCGGAAAGTCCCTTCCTGGCCCCGTGGGCTGACATGAAGTATTCCAGCACGTCGAGACCCTCACGGAAATTCGACGTGATCGGCAGCTCGATGGTCTTCGCCCTTGTGTTGGCCATCAGGCCGCGCATGCCGGCAAGCTGCTTGATCTGCTTGTCAGAACCTCTGGCCCCGGAATCGGCCATCATGAAGATGTTGTTGTACTTGTCCAGACCCTCCATCAGCTCCTTTGTCAGATCCGCGTCGGTCTGTTTCCAGGTCTCGATAACCTCCTTGTAACGTTCCTCTTCCGTCAGCATGCCGCGATTGAAGTTCCGGCGGATCTTGTCCACCTTCTGCTGGGCTTCGGCAATCATCTCCTTCTTCCTCCCGGGAACGGTCATGTCATGGATGGAAACCGTCATGGCCGCCTTCGTGGAGAACTTGTAGCCAATGGCCTTGATATCGTCCAGCGTCAGCGCGGTCTGCGTCGCGCCGTGCACGTCCATGACCTTCTCGAGGATCTTCTTCAGGTCCTTCTTCTTGACAAGGAAGTTGATTTCCGGAACAAGCTCATTCCCTTCAACGGACCTGTCCACAAAGCCCAGATCCTGGGGAATGACCTCGTTGAACAAAAGCCTGCCCACCGTCGTGTCAATAAGGCCGCTCATTTTCCTGGAATTTCCTTCCGTATCCGTCAGGGTTTTGCTGACATAGCACCTTATCCTGGCATGGAGGGAGACATAACCGTTCTCATAGGCTAGAACCGCCTCGTTTATGGAACGGAACACCATCCCCTCGCCAAGGTCGTTCTCCCTCTCCTGAGTAAGGTAATAAACCCCCAGCACCATGTCCTGGGACGGAACGGCCACCACGCCGCCATCCGATGGCTTCAGGAGGTTGTTCGGGGAAAGCAGCATGAAGCGGCATTCCGCCTGCGCTTCCTGGGTCAGCGGAAGGTGAATGGCCATCTGATCGCCGTCAAAGTCCGCGTTGAAGGCGGCGCAGACCAGCGGGTGGAGCTTGATGGCCTTGCCTTCCACAAGGATCGGCTCAAAGGCCTGAATGCCCAGCCTGTGCAGGGTCGGCGCCCGGTTCAGCATGACCGGATGCTCCTTGATCACGTCCTCAAGAATATCCCAGACCTGGGAATCCAGACGCTCCACCATCTTCTTGGCGCTTTTGATATTATGCGCCTTCCCGGAATTGACCAGCTCCTTCATGACGAAAGGCTTGAAAAGCTCGATCGCCATTTCCTTCGGCACGCCGCACTGGTAAATCTTGAGCTCGGGACCGACGACGATGACGGAACGGCCGGAATAGTCCACACGCTTTCCAAGGAGGTTCTGACGAAAACGGCCCTGCTTGCCCTTAAGCATGTCCGAAAGGGATTTCAGCGCCCGGTTTCCGGGGCCCGTGACCGGGCGGCCGCGCCTGCCATTGTCGATCAGGGCGTCCACCGCCTCCTGCAGCATGCGTTTTTCGTTCCGCACGATGATCTCCGGCGCGCCCAGCTCCAGAAGCCTCGCCAGACGGTTGTTCCGATTGATGATCCTGCGGTAAAGGTCATTAAGATCCGAAGTGGCAAAGCGCCCGCCATCAAGCTGGACCATGGGCCGCAGATCCGGCGGGATAACGGGGAGATTCGTCAGGATCATCCACTCCGGCCTGTTCCCGGACGAACGGAATGCCTCCACCACCTCCAGGCGCTTCACGATCCTTTGCCGCCTCTGTCCCGTGGCGTCATCCAGCTCGCTGCGAAGGTACTCATATTCCTGGTCAAGGTCAATGGACTGGAGGAGGGTCAGGATGGCCTCCGCGCCCATCTCGGCCTGGAAGGCGCCATAACCATATTGCTCGATGGCGTCCCTGTACTCCTTCTCGGAAAGCACCTCCTTGTAGGAAAGGTTTGTATCCCCGCCGTCCAGCACGATATAGGAAGCAAAATACAGCACCCGCTCAAGAATGCGGGGGCTCAGGTCAAGGATAAGGCCCATGCGGGACGGAATCCCCTTGAAATACCAGATATGCGAAACAGGGGCGGCCAGCTTAATATGCCCCATACGCTCCCTTCGGACGGAGGACTTGGTGACCTCGACGCCGCAGCGGTCACATATCATGCCCTTATAACGAATTTTTTTAAATTTCCCGCAATGGCATTCCCAGTCTTTTACGGGACCAAAGATTTTTTCACAGAACAAGCCGTCCTTTTCAGGCTTCAGCGTCCTGTAATTAATGGTCTCCGGCTTTCGAACCTCGCCGCAGGACCATTCCCTGATCTTTTCCGGAGATGCCAGGCCGATTTGTATAGAATCGAACTGTACCGGCTCGTTTACATTTTCAAGCTGCGCCATGCAAACCTCCTGTCCTTTTCCCAATGCCTCCTGACTGCATGTAACGATTCAGCGCGGAATCGTTACATGCAACCAGGAGGCATAGGATATGAATGTTCCTTCAGGAACATTCATGTCCGTACTTGGCGAACCCCAAAGGGGTTTGTCCGCCCAAAGGGCGGATTTTGACGCGCATTTCCTTAGCGCGCGTCAAAACCTATACAAGCCCTCCACGGGCACCCGGGACGGCACAAAGCACGCCGACCGGAAGCCCCGGCTCAAGCCCGCCGCATTAGCAACCACCCAGATGAACTGAGCGGAAAAACGGCATTAGTAACTGCTCAGGTGCCCTGAGCAGTTACGGCAAAAGACGCGGCGCTTACGCGCATTCCCATGCGTCTTTTGCCTGCTTTTCGGCTTATGTGTACGCCGCTTGCAGCGAGTGCAAGCGGCTACCGGAGTAGTAACCGGCATTATTCATCTCCGTCGTCATAGTCATCCGATCCCAGACCTACTCCGGAAAGCCCGCCCAGCGGGTTGTCAAAGAAATCATCCCCGTCGTCGTAAGCGTCCCCTCCGTCATAGTCATCATCGGACAGCTCTTCCGCAAAAGCCTCGGCCAGCGCGTCATCATCATATTCGTCATAATCCGACTGCTGCTCATCGACATTTTCAAGATGCCCGTCCCGGAATTCCTGCTGGGTGTAGCCTGCCCGGTCAAAATTCTCCTTGTTCCCATAGCGCCCTTCCCCTCCGGAAAGCAGGCGATGCATATCCTGGTTCGCGTCGTAGAGATCCTCGGTGATGACCACCTCTTTCTGATTCTCATCCAGCACGCGCATGTCCAGGCAGAGCGCCTGCATCTCCTTAAGGAGGACCTTGAAGGATTCAGGCACGCCGGGGGACGGGATATTCTGGCCCTTGATGATCGCCTCATATGTCTTGACACGACCGGCCACGTCGTCGGACTTCATGGTGAGGATCTCCTGAAGCGTATAGGCCGCCCCATATGCCTCCAGGGCCCAGACCTCCATTTCCCCGAAACGCTGTCCGCCGAACTGCGCCTTGCCTCCGAGGGGCTGCTGCGTGACCAGCGAGTACGGCCCGGTGGACCGCGCGTGGATCTTGTCGTCCACCAGGTGGTGCAGCTTCAGATAATGCATGAAGCCGATGGAGGTCGGCGCGTCAAAGAACTCGCCCGTCCGGCCGTCGCGTAACTGCACCTTGCCGTCCGGCCGGATCGGAACGCCCTTCCACTCCTCGCGATGCTCGAGGTGGCTCCCCAGATATTCATAAACCTCCGGCTCCAGCTCATCCTTGTGCTTCTCCGTGAACTCCTCCCAGGAGAGGTTCGCGTAGTCGTTTGCCAGGATGAGCGTCTGCTCAATATCATTCTCATCCGCGCCGTCAAAAATCGGCGTGGACACATCAATGCCCAGGACCTTCGCGGCAAGGGAAAGGTGCAGCTCCAGGACCTGCCCGATGTTCATACGGGAAGGCACGCCCAGGGGGTTCAGCACGATGTCCAGGGGACGCCCGTTCGGAAGATAAGGCATGTCCTCCACGGGCAGCACCCGGGAGACGACGCCCTTGTTCCCATGACGTCCGGCCATCTTGTCCCCAACGCCGATCTTCCTCTTCTGGGCAATGTAAATACGCACGGATTCGGAAACGCCTGGAGCCAGCTCGTCTGAATTCTCCCTCGTAAAGACGATCGTGTTAATGACGGTGCCATAAGCCCCATGGGGCAGCTTAAGGGACGTGTCCCGGACCTCCCTGGCCTTCTCACCGAAAATGGCCCGGAGCAGCCGCTCTTCCGCCGTCAGCTCCGTCTCACCCTTCGGCGTCACCTTGCCGACAAGGATGTCTCCCGCCCGGACTTCCGCCCCGATGCGGATAATGCCGCGTTCATCCAGGTTCTTCAGCGCCTCCTCGCCAACGCCCGGCACATCGGAGGTGATTTCCTCCGGTCCAAGCTTCGTATCCCTGGCCTGGCACTCATACTCCTCTATATGTACGGATGTATAAACATCATTCTGAACCAGCCGTTCGGAAAGCAGGACGGCATCCTCATAATTATACCCTTCCCAGGTCATGAAGCCGATCAGCGGGTTTTTGCCCAGGGCAATCTCCCCATTATGGGTGGAGGGGCCGTCGGCAATCACGTCCCCGGCCTTCACATGCTCATGGGTCATGACAAGGGGCTTCTGATTATAACAGTTGGACGGATTGCTTCGCATGAATTTCATCAGCTTGTATTCGTCCAGCTTCCCGTCCTTGTCACGCTTGATCAGGATCCTCCCGGCCTCGGAGAGTGTCACGGTGCCATCATTCTTCGCCACCACGCAGGCGCCGGAATCGACCGCGGCCTTGGCGGAAATGCCGGTGTCCACCACCGCGCTTTCGGTGGAAAGGAGGGGCACGGCCTGACGCTGCATGTTGGATCCCATCAGGGCGCGGTTCGCGTCATCGTTCTGCAGGAACGGGATCATGGACGTGGCCACGGAAAAGACCATCTTTGGCGAGACGTCCATCAGGTCGATCGACGTCCTCGGGAAAGCGGCCGTCTCCTCGCGGAAACGCCCGGACACATTCTTATGCACAAAATGGCCTTCCGAGTCCAGCGGCTCGCTGGCCTGGGCGACGATATAGTTGTCCTCCTCATCGGCCGCAAGATAGATCACCTTATCGGTAACCCTCGGGTTGGTAGGATCAGTCTCCTTGTCCACAATGCGGTAAGGGGACTCGATAAAGCCATACTCATTAATCCTCGCATAAGTTGCGAGGGAATTGATCAGGCCGATGTTCGGACCTTCCGGCGTCTCAATCGGGCACATGCGTCCATAATGGGTATAATGGACATCCCGGACCTCGAAACCGGCGCGATCCCTGGAAAGGCCCCCCGGCCCCAGAGCGGAAAGCCTGCGCTTATGCGTAAGCTCTGACAGCGGGTTGTTCTGATCCATGAACTGGCTAAGCTGCGAGGAGCCAAAGAACTCCTTGACGGAAGCCGTGACGGGCTTTATGTTGATGAGCGACTGCGCGGAGATGTCCTCCATGTCCTGGGTGGACATCCTCTCACGGACCACCCGCTCCATCCTGGAAAGGCCGATGCGGTACTGATTCTGAAGGAGCTCACCCACCGCGCGGATCCGGCGGTTCCCGAGATGGTCAATGTCATCCTTCGTGCCGATGTCCTCCTCCAGGTTCAGGCAGTAGCTGATTGAAGCAAAAATGTCATCCTTAGTGATATGCTTCGGCACAAGGATGTGGGCATTCTTCCGGATGGCGCTGCAAAGATCCTCCCGGGTCGCGTCCTGATTTTCTTCAAGGAAGGTACGCAGCGCCGGGTAGTAGACCAGCTCGTTGATCCCGAGCTGTGCCAGCTCATCCTTCGTGAACCCCATATTCGCCGGAAGCCACTTCAGGATGTTCACGGCAAAGGAGGAAAGGACCTTCTCATTCCTGGTCTTTCCTTTAATCCACACAAAGGGAACGGCAGCGTCCTGAATCTCCTCCGCTTTTTCCCGCGTCAGCACGGTGCCTGCCTCCGCCAGGATCTCGCCGGTCTGCTGATCCACCACGTCCTCCGCCAGTTCCTTATCCTTCAGCCTGTATTTGAAATGCAGCTTTTTGTTGAACTTGTATCTCCCCACCTTGGCCAGGTCATAGCGCCGGGGGTCAAAAAGAGTGGAATTCAGCATGGACTGGGCGGAATCAACGGAAAGCGGCTCGCCCGGGCGGATCTTCCGATACAGCTCAAGCAGGCCGTCCTGATAATTCTCCGTGGAATCCTTCTCTATGGAGGTCAGGATTTTCGGGGCGTCCCCGAAAAGCTCCCGGATTTCAGGATTTGTCCCCACGCCAAGGGCACGGATGAAGACAGTAACCGGCACCTTTCTGGTCCTGTCCACCCTTACAAAGAAAACATCATTGGAATCCGTCTCATATTCGATCCAGGCGCCTCGGTTGGGAATAACCTGGCAGTTGTACAGCTCCTTCCCGATCTTGTCATGCTCCAGGGTGTAATAAATGCCGGGGGAACGGACAATCTGTGAGACGATGACCCTTTCAGCCCCATTAATGACAAAGGATCCCGTTTCCGTCATCAGGGGCATGTTACCCATGAAAATCTCATGCTCGGTCATCACGCCCTTGTCCTTGTTGATCAGGCGGACTTTGACCTTCAAAGGGGCGTCATAAGTCGTATCCCTTTCCTTGCACTGTTCGATGGTATATTTCTTCTCGTTCTCATAAAGCTTGAAATCCACAAATTCAAGGCTCATATGACCGCCATGATCCTGGATTGGAGAGATGTCATCAAATGCTTCCTTCAGGCCTTCCCTTAAAAACCATTTATAGGAATCCTTCTGAATCTCAATCAGGTTCGGTATGCCCAGAACCTCTTTGCTCTGGGAAAATGTAAGCCTGACATTTTTCCCGGTTTGCACCGGACGCATTTTGCTTTTTTTCATTGGCTGTTCACCCCTGCTCATCCGGACAGTCTCCCGTCCGCCCACTTCTCCCTGGGCTGCCGCAGAACGAAAAGGCCGCTCTCCGACAGCAGCTATTATCGCACAAAAAGTAGGTTTTTCCGCGGCACAAGGAATACTGCGGAAAAATCCGAAGGAGATATGCCTGAAGGCATATCTCCTTCGGACGCATCCCTGCGGGATGCGCCAAATACGGTATTAACTATGCCTGATGCATAGTTAATACCTACCCTTTTTGTGAAAAAGGGTACAAAAATCCCGCGACACAAAAATAGCAAATTTCATCATAACATGACGAAAGTCAAGTGTCAAGCAAAACAGACTATTTTTTTGTCCTCGGTATACGGTATTTTGTTGTCAGCCATTACTTCTTATTCTTACGGGACTTATTGCTTTTTCCTGCGCTCTCCGCCACCTGCTGCTCCTGCATCTCCCTGGCCTTGCCCCGGAGCTTTGAAAAGAAGCCCTGCTTCTTCTTCGGCTGCTCCAGCGACCCGCCCCGGACAGACTTGATCGATCGGATATATAATCCGGATACGGATACCTTAACTTCCTTTTTGACGGGAATCAGGTCGAACACCTCGGGATCCGCAAGCAGTGCCATAATCTTCGGTCCCACCTTGGCCTTGACCACGGGAAGCTTCGTCATCTTCAGATAAAACGGCACATTATCCCGGATCTGCTGAGGAATGCCCGCCTTGATGGCCTCCTCAATTCCCAACTTCTTCTTGTCAATGACGAGCATGGAAACATCCATCGTGTTCGCTTCGATCATCCCCTGCTGCTCAACCTGCTGCCTCTGAAGCTTGCGCCCCATGAAGTAAAGCAGTGCCAGGACGGCAAGGAGGATAAGCAGTATCACAATGAGGATCGTGGCCACCGTCCTCCCACTGATTGCAAGCAAAAGCATAAAACATCCCCTTTCTAAAAACATAACCATTCAGTGCCCTATTCGCGGTCGCCTTTGATGACTGCGCGCACGTTCAGAGGTTTACCGTCCCCTTTTCACAAGCAATGCTGCATAGGTTGCCTTTAGCGACTGCGTGTGCGTTCAGAGGTTTCCTGTCCCCTTTTCACAGGCAATGCTGCATAGATCACCTTTAGCGACTGCGCGTACGTTCAGAGGCGCTTCGCGCCCTGTCCGCCCTTCGGATTTCAGAGAATTCCAAATGAAAAGCAAGCCTGCCATTTGGAATTCTCTGGAATCCAGAGGGCACTGAATATAGATATAAAAAACATCGTTTCAAATTATCGGTGAAATGTCGATCCGGACAAGGCAGTCCGCAAGGGTCCCGCCATGCTGGGATATCCTGTAATCCAGAAGAGCCGCAATTCCGGCGCCTCCGCCTTGCTCCCTGATCTCCACCCGCCTCGTGCTGAAGCAGATTTCCATGCAGCCCGCGGGTGTTTCATAAAGCACGGTATGGCGGAGCCCTCTTTCATAACGCAGCGCGTCCCTATCCTGCCAGTTTCTTATGACAGTAACTGATGGAACGAGCGGGTCAAGCTGCATCTCATGATGAATGCCATCCAGAAGGTAGGTGGCGCGCCATCCCTCGCTGTTCCGACGCAGGATGCCGTTTGACTCATGGACGAGCAGCTCGCCCTCCCCGTCCACGGTCTGAAGAGTTTCCATTACGATCCGCGCCTTCATCCTCCCTCCTCTATTAGAGTGGGTTTTTGCCACTCTAATTTCTTGACAAACCGATGCGGTATCGCATCATTAAGGATCCTCTATTAGAGTGCGGTTTTGCCACTCTAATTTCTTGACAAACCGATGCGGTATCGCATCATTAAGGCTCCTCTATTAAAGTGGTTTTTGGGCCATTTTAATTCCTGACAAACGGCTGCGGTATCGCAAACTACATGGATCCTCTATCAAAGTGGGTTTTGGCCACCCTGAGTTCATGATAAACCGATGCGGTGTCGCAGGCTGTACGCCTCCTCTGCCAAAGTGGTTTCTAGACCATTTTTATTGCAGACTAACATCCGGAGTATCTCAAGCCGTAAGCCTCCCCGCTCTCCCCGCTGCCCCGGACAAAAGAAAAAATCCTGCTCCCAGGGCAAGGGGCAGGATTCAAGAAAATTATTCAAAAAAGGATAAGGGGTAAATACATTTTTCAGATGTCCTTATCATATCACATCTACGAAAAAAGAGTGTGAATCTTGTTTGAATAAAGTTTTAGGAAATTATTAAGGCCCCAATTGTCAGTTAATTGCCATTTATCCCATCATTATTCCATCAGTGATTAGCCATTAATCCGGCACTGATTATTCAGTAATTCATCATTGATCCATCACTGATTCTGTCATTAATTCATCATTAATTCATTTGTGATTCAATAATTCCGTCATTCCTTTCATCAGGAATGGAACAACTCCGTCATCCTTTTCAGCAGGAAAACAGCAAATCCGTCATCCTTTTCAGCAGGAAAGCAGCAACTCCGTCATCCTTTTCAGCAGAAATTCAATAACTCCGCCATTTACGACTCATATCCCGGGCGGGTAAAGGCACTGTCAATCAAATTCTGCACAAGCTCGGGCAGGGCGATTCCGCAATCTTCCCAAAGCTTCGGATACATGGAAATGGCCGTGAAACCCGGCATGGTATTGATCTCATTAAATACCGGCCCCTCCTTCGTGAGGAAGAAATCGACCCTTGACAGGCCATATCCGTCAACAGCCCGGAAGACCGCCTTCGCGGCCGCCCGGATCTGCTCCTTGTATGTCTCCGGGATATCCGCGCGGATAACCGTCATGGACCGGGGGTTATTGTACTTGGCGTCATAATCATAGAAATCCGCGGCGGCAAGAATCTCCCCCACGCCGGAAACCCGGATCTCCCCGTCCGCTCCCAGGAATACCGCCGTTTCCACCTCTCTCCCGATGATGGTCTCTTCCACCAGCACGGTCCGATCTACGCCGAAGGCCTTTTCCAGCCCTTCGAGAAGCTCCTTTCGGTCATGAGCCTTCGTCACCCCGCAGGATGACCCCGCGTTCGCCGGCTTCACAAAGACAGGATACGAAAATGCCTCCTCGACCCTCCTTGCGCAAGACTCCCGATCCCGGTCCTCCCTTGCGAAGAAAGCAAGGAAGTCGGCCTGGCGCACGGACAATGGCGCAAGGGCTTCCCTGACCAGCCGTTTCGTATAAAGCTTGTCCATCGAAACGGCGGAAGCCAGTACCCCGCAGCCCACGTATGGAATACGCGCCAGCTCCAGAAGCCCCTGAATCGTGCCGTCCTCTCCGAACTTTCCATGGAGCACGGGGAAGGCAAGGTCAATTTTCCTTAGCCGCACGCTGCCGTCCGCTTCTCTGATCAAGGCGGATTGCTCCCCGGCATCAGGGAGCAGCCAGATCCTTTCTTCTCCCGACAGCCAACTGCCGTCCCTTATCTTATCCAGACTGTCCGAAAGGATCCAGCGCCCGTCCTTCGTAATGCCGCAAAGCAGCACGTCATATTTTTCCAAATTAATGCTACCGGCCACGTTCAGCGTAGACTGGCAGGAAACCTCATGTTCCGTTGACTGTCCGCCAAATATGACCAACACGATCTGCTTGCCCAACAACTCCTCCTCACTTAATCTTGTATTTGCTATCGTGATTCAATGACATACCGATGCGCCATCGCATCCGCAAGGCTCCTCACTTAATCTCGTATTTGCTAACGTGATTCAATGACATACCAATGTGCCATCGCATCCGCAAAGCTCTTAAAGCATCCACCTCGTATCCCCTCTCTGCAGCTTCTGCAGGAGTTCCTTCTTCCTCTTGTAAATCGTCACGAGGAGCTTCACCTCCTCGGAGGTCCTGGAACTGGACTGGAGGATCTGCGCCATCTCCTCATCCGTCATCAGCTTGTTCATGTCAATGATGTCGGGATTGGTGACCATCCGAAGAAGCCCCACCTCGTTCTCCGCGAAGGAACGAACGGGTATGTTTTTAAGCTCCAAAGTCCCCTTCGACAGGTCAAGGTCATGGAACATGGAATTCCCGGAATCAAAAATCGGGGCGATGGACTCATACTGCAGGCTGTCAGCATTCCTCAGGACGCCGAAATTATAGAGGTTGCGGTCCACATTGGTAATGACAAAGTCCATAAGGATCTGGTAATCCAGGAACGCGATCACCTCGTCCCGGTACAGGCCGCCTCCCACGGCGGCATCCACGAACTTTTCATAATCCGACCCTTCCCGTCCTCCCGCCGAAAAGATCAGATCCATTGCGGGAATGAACTCCAGCGTCTCGCTTGTGAAAGCCTCGGAGGAAGCGCCGAACTGCCTCTGCTTCCCATATTCTATCGTATAGAACTGGTAGCTTACATAAGGGAACCTGCCCTGCTTCCTGTGCATATAGGAAGCCGCGACCTCATTGAAGATCTGCTGGGTATTGCCCTTCACGGTCCCCTTAATCAGGTATCTTCTCCCGTTGTCAACACAAATCCAGGCTTTTGGAACGTTGCCCCCGGCCGACGCGGAAGGAAGTCTAATGTCAAATTTCCGAAGATCCAGGCTCGCGGAAAGCCCTCCGAAATGCATCGCCCCTACGATATCTTCAAAATCATTCCTGAAGAGGCTCACGTCCCGCCAATAGAATCCGGCATTCGCGGGGCAAACCCAATAGCAGTCCTCCATGCTGAGTCCCATGCAGCGGAGAAGAAAAGCCTGGGGCGTCAGGAAACCAAGCTCTGCAAGTATGCTTTTTATCTTTCCCTGAGTAATGGGGACAGCCCGCCGATACCACCATGCCTTGAGGTCCGGATCGGCCCTCCTGACGGAAACCGGAAGCAGTTCCTTTGAGAACAGCTCCACCACGGAAATGACGTTGCCGGCTACAGGTTCGAAAAAGAGGGCCGCCACCTTCTCGTTCTTGTGCATTAAGAAATAGAGCAGCCTGTCCTCGGGCTTGATCCGGTACATGACCCCCCTTGCCTCCACGCCATCATTTGGAGGCGTATCGCTCCCGCCCTTCCCAACACTGGAAGGGGAGTGGTCGGGTTCTCTATCCGCCTTTCCTGTTGTTTCAGAATTCCTTCCCGGCTTCCGACTGCCATCCCCGCCGATGGGTTCTGAATTATCCGAAACGGGACTGCTGCCCCAGTCAAGGGAAGCGGACGAATCTGAATGGGAATCCATATACGCCTGGCCGGAGATATTCGGATCATCCGCTGCGGAAGCAATGCCGTTCTTTTCGCCCAGAACATCTCCCGAGGCAGAACCCGCCTTTCCGGCCTCCCGTATTTCCAGCAAATCCCCCGAAAATGCGGAGGCTCCGGAAGCTACGGAAGCTACGGAAACATCCATGGCGGCAGCCATTCCCGTTAAGGCAGGGCTTCCAACGGAAGACGCGTTCCCTGTATGCGCAGAGGCTCCGGCAGCAGGCGTGTCCCCTGTAAAGGATGGAGCCTCCGGGGCAGGAGCTTTCCCCGTATATGTGGAAATCCCGGCAGCAGACGCACTCCCTGTATACGCGGAAGCCCCATTAGCCGCGTTCCCTGTATGCGCAGGAGCCTCCGCGGCAAAGCCATTCCCCGCATACGCGGAGGCCCCATTAGCCAAGTTCCCTGTATGCGCGGGTGCCTCCGCGGCAAAGCCATTCCCCGCATACGCGGAGGCCCCATTAGCCAAGTTCCCTGTATGCGCGGGTGCCTCCGCGGCAAAGCCATTCCCCTTATACGCGGAAGCCCCATTAGCCGCGTTCCCTGTATGCGCGGGTGCCCCTGCAGCAAAGCCATTCCCCATATACGCGGAGGCCCCACCAGCCAGGTTCCCTGTATGCGCGGGGATTCCGGCAGCAGGTACGCTCCCAGGATAGGAAGAAGCCGCCGCGGCAGACGCATCCGTCCCGGATTGCCCGTCGATGGAAATCAAATCCTCTATACTGCAGTTCAGAGCCTTGGACAGCCTCCGGAGGGTCTCGCCTTTCGCGCTGGCCAAATCCTTGTGCCCCTGCTCATAGTCCTGGATGGAACGAAAAGAGATGCCTGTAACGGCGGACAATTCCTTCCTGCTCAGGCCGCGCAGTTCACGTAACGTCTTCAGATTCATTATTCATACCTCCCTGCCCTCGCCCCCATCGGCCGGGAACAGATTCAGCCCTTAATTCTTCTCATCCGTAATCGGCTTCTCTATCTGGGCAATCGCCGCCTTCTGCATGGGGATACGGCAGTTCTTGTTGCTGCCAAACTCAACAATCACTGTATCATCCGTCATATCTATAATGACCCCGTAAAAACCAGACGTGGTCAGCACCGTGTCCCCCACGGCAACAGCGGCCAGCATGGCTTCCTGTTTCTTCTTCTCCTGCTGGGACGGCCTGATCCCAATGAAATAAAACATTGCCATGATTGCCACAAGGTAAATTATCCATCCGACTGTACCCATCAACGATTTCCTCCTGCAAATTCCTGATGAATTCCCCATAAAACAGGCCGCCATGCGTTCACCGACGACGCGCCTGAAAGCTCAAAACTGACCGTAAGCCAGCATAACATTAGAATGTTATCATATAATAATGCAAATATCCAGCATTATTCCTATTTCTGCCCATGAATTGAGCGAATAAACCATAAAGTCAACTATAAACCTGACCATAAACTGACTTGTTTTCACTAATTGAGTTCAAATTATCCTTATTGAAATCAAAATAAAACACAGGGCAAGGCTGCCAGGCCTCCGGGTTGTCTTTTTCAAGTTCAAAGATGCGGAGACCTTCAAAAAGCTCCCGCCGCCCCTCGAAATAATAACGAAGCGTGGAAAGAAAGAGGCTCTTCCCGAAACGACGCGGGCGGCTCAGGAAATAAGGCTTGCCGCCATGAACCAGGGAATATATGTTTTTACAATTCCAGAATATCACTTTTTCAGATTTCCCGCAATCACCTTTCAAGACGACTGTCCTGCCCCGCCCCGGTACCGCCGAAGGGCTGCCTCCTTCCAATCCCGCCAGGTGCCGCCCCGGATGGCCTCCCTGATTTCCTCCATCAGGTGGTTGTAGAAATACAGGTTATGGAGGACGCACAGGCGAAGACCCAGGATCTCCTTTGCTTTCAGCAGATGGCGTATATAGGCTCTCGAAAAACCAGGGCCCCGGCTCCCATCGGGCCTTACGCTTCCGGCACAGGCCGGGCAGCCGCAGCCCTCCTCTATGGGCAACGGGTCCTTTTCGTATTTACTATTGAAAAGATTCAGCTTGCCCCGATGGGTATAAACATGACCGTGCCGCCCGTTTCTCGAGGGGTAAACGCAGTCAAAAAAATCCACCCCCCTGTCCACTGCCTCAATAATATTTTCCGGCGTCCCGACCCCCATAAGGTAGGTTGGCTTTTCCCTGGGAAGAGCCGGCACCACTATGTCCAAAATACTGTACATCTCCTCATGCGTCTCCCCTACGGCAAGCCCCCCGATGGCATAGCCGGGCAGATCCAGGCTCCGTATTTCCTCCGCGTGGCGAAGCCGGATGTCCGGGAGTATCCCTCCCTGGTTAATGCCGAAAAGCAGTTGCCGGGGGTTCAGGGTGTCCGGAAGGGCATTTAACCGCCTCATTTCTTCCATACAGCGGCGGAGCCAGCGGGTAGTGCGTTCCACAGAAGGCTCAATATAAGTACGGTCCGCCAAAGCGGGGGGGCATTCGTCAAAGGCCATGGCAATGGTCGAGGCCAGGTTGGACTGAATGCGCATCGATTCCTCAGGCCCCATGAAGATCTTCCGCCCATCGATATGGGAATGGAAAAAAACGCCTTCCTCCCTGATCTTCCGCCCCGTCCCGGCAAGGCTGAACACCTGAAAGCCGCCGGAATCCGTAAGGATCGGCCTGTCCCAGCCCATGAAGCGATGCAGCCCTCCCAGCTCCCTGATCAGCCCGTCCCCTGGGCGGACATGCAGATGATAGGTATTGCTCAGCTCGACCTGCGTCCCGATTTCATAAAGGTCGTCAGCGGAAACGCCCCCCTTGATGGCCGCGGCCGTCCCAACGTTCATAAATACCGGCGTTTCAATCTCCCCGTGCACCGTTTCCATATGGGCGGACTTTGCCCGGCCGCAGGAGGCAATTATTTTATAATGACACCCTTCCCAATCAGAATCGGCATATCCCTCCCCGGGAGAACCCTCCTTTTTCACCATATATCCTCTCCTCCCCTATTAAAGCGGGTTTGTTAGTTGCTTTAATTCCTGACAAAGATCTGCGGTATCGCAGACTATATGACCCCTCTATCAGAGTGGGTTTTGGCCACTCTGAGTTCATGACAAACCGATGCGGCATCGCATCAGCAAGGCTCCTCTGTCAGTGTGAGTTTTGGCCATTCCACGTTCCCACCCCTCCCCTACCTCAAGCCGCCGCTTGCCGCAAGGCAGCATCCTCATCCTGGCATTACTGCAATAATAAAAGAAAACGCCCGGTATGGTACCGGGCGGAAATCTTCCACACAATTCCTCAAAAATGGTAACTATCCAGCGCCCTGTTCGCAGTCGCCTTTGACGACTGCGAATGTGGGGGTCCAGAGGCGCTCCGCGCCATATCCGCCATGAGCCTGAAAGCATCAGGCGGAAAATGCAGCCACGTCCGTTTATTTTTTTACGATCCTGGCAGAAACAGGCTTTGCCGCTTTCTTTGCGGCAAGCGCCTTAGACCAGGTACGCAGATCATACCAGAGCGGGCCGGCGATCATGACAGATGACCAGGCCCCCGATATAATACCCACCATCAGCGGCATCGTGAAATCCCGGATGGAGCTGACGCCGAAAATGAAAAGCATCAGCACGGTAATGAACGTCGTCAGCGAAGTATTGATGGACCTTGTCAGCGTCTCGGAAATGGCCTTGTTCACGCAATCCTTTATATCCGCCTTGGAACCCATCGTATGCAGATTCTCCCGGATCCGGTCAAAAATGACGATCGTGGCATTGATGGAATAACCAACTATGGTCAGCACGCAGGCAATAAAGCTTGAGCCGACCGCCCAGCGCAAAATAGCGTAGAAGGTGATCGTCACCAGAACGTCATGCGCCAGCGCGATCACGGACGCAGAAGCAAACTTCAGGTCCTTGAAGCGTACCCAGATATAAATCAGCATGCAGATGATGGCGATAACCAGCGCCCACACCGCGTCCTGCTTCATTTCAAGGGAAATGGCTCCAGAAATGTTCTCCGTGGTAATCTTGTCCTCGTCCACACCGAAGGTCTCCACCAGCTTCTCATAGAGCTCCGTACGCTCCTCCGTCGTCATGGTCCGGGTCTTGATGATAACCTCGTTCGTGCCCGCCACCTTGGAGGCCTGCGTAGAGGCGTCGCCGCCGGTCACCTCCACGAAGACCGGAATGACCTTGCTGTCCACCTCGTCCATGGACAGGTCTTCATTAAAGGTAATATTTGTAGAGGAACCGCCCTGGAAATCCAGGTCATAATTGAACAGGCTTCCAAGGGAACCCTTGTTCACGGCCATGCCCGCAAAGCCGGCCAGCACGATTACCGCGGAAATGATATAGGCCATCTTCCTGTAGCCGATAAAATCGTAGACCTTGGCCGCCTTCTTGATTCCGTAATACTTCGGCTCATCCGCGAAAATCGCGAAGAAGCACCACATGAAGGCCCTCGTGATAAGGAGAGCCGTCAAAAGGGAAAGCACGATACCGATGGCCAGCGTCGTCGCGAAGCCCTTGACCGTGCCGGAGCCCCTGAGATAAAGCACCGCAGCGGCAATCAAGGTTGTAATGTTTCCGTCCAGGATGGCCGACAGGGCCTTCGAATATCCCGCCTTCACGGCCTGCTTCACGGAGTTTCCGGCTCCGAGCTCTTCCTTGATCCTCGTAAAAATAATGACGTTCGCGTCCACCGCCATGCCGATGGAAAGGATAATGCCGGCGATGCCCGGCAGGGTCAGCGTGACCTCAAAAGCCTGCAGCAGCACAAGCTCCAGCCCCACATACATTATAAGGGCAAGGGACGCGCAAAGTCCCGGGAGGAGGTAGACGACAATCATGAAGACCATTACCAGAGCAAGGCCGATGGCCCCGGCCTTCAGGGAGGTGGAAATCGCCTCCTGGCCAAGGGTCGCGCCGATCACATTGGAACGGAGCTCCGTAAGCTGCACCGGAAGCGCGCCGATACGGATCGTCGAGGCAATCCTTGTCGCCTCCTCGTAGCTGCCGATCCCCGTAATCTGCGCCTGGCCGCCGCTGATGGCCTCCTGCACCGTGGGCGCGGAAATGATGCTGTAATTATAAATGATGTAAAGGGGGTTGCCCACATTGGCCGCGGTGGCATCCGCGAACTTCTTCGCCCCCTCGTCATTAAAGACAAGCTCGATCACGTATTCGGTGTTTCCGTTCCGGTTGACCATGCCCGCGGTGGCGTTCTTTACGTCGTCCCCCGTCAGCAGGACCTCCCCGTTATTGTCCGAAAACTGGAGCGTGCCCGGCTCGCCGAGCTCCGCCAGGATCTCGTTCGCGTCCGTAGCCCCGGGAATGTCGATATTAATGCGGTTCGAGCCCTCCTGGTAAACCTGCGCCTCGGTCGAATAGCCCTGGGCCTTCAACTGGAGCTTGTAAACCGTATCCGACATCTGTTCGGCCGTCGGATCGTCGATCACGGTCCGGTAGGTAATGGAAACGCCCCCATTAAGGTCAAGACCCAGCTTGATGCTGGACGCGTTCCTGTATCCCAGGAAACAGAAGCCTGCCGTTGCGAGAAGCAGCAGGAAAAGCAGCAGAAAAGCTCGAATTTTTTTGTTCATGTGAATGACTTCCTTTGCAAAGCATTATCCCGGCGCGGCAGTCCGCGCCCGCAACAACCAGGGTGCCGGCAATCCGTGCCCATAGCGAAAGAAACACAGACAATCCGCACCCGCAACCACCAAGGTGCCGGCGCCTCTGCCAAATAACCCCATATTCTGCGTATTCTAGCATAAGCAATGTTTAATGACAAGCTACAAAATCTATTTTCTTTAGAGGGAACGGTTCCGAAGCCTTCACCGATCCCCCATTCCCATAAGAACGGCACAAATAAGACATGAAAGGCGTGCCTTTCAAACTTTTTCGATTATACACTTATGATGCTTGAATTCAGTTTTCGTAGATGTCCTGAACTCATCCAGAATCTCCCGATTCGGGATGAAAACCTCGCTCCTTCTATCGTCAAATCCAAGATAACCTAAATGAACCAGGAGTGAAAGCACATCGTCCCTTCCATGAAAAGTAGTCATGTCATTCTGGTAGGTTGATGTGTCAATCACAATCCTTGCGCCATCCATCAGGAGCGCAACGGCTTCCTTCAGGCCATCATAATCCATTTCAATAAATTCAGCCAAAGCTTCATATGTCTCTGTCTTGTTCCAATAATCCTTAATAACGCCTGTAGTCATTGCGTCCACCACAGACAAAGGACTGTAAAGAGAATACCTGACCGCATCCGGCGTTTTGTCAGCAGAACACGACTCTTCATGTCCCGGATCCGAAGGTATTATATCACTGACTTCATATCCATCATACCAGTCACGAACAGCCTGATAATCCCTTGCCAATGCATCAGCAACAGATAATTTCTTCTTGAAAAATTTTGTCATCACCAGCCGGATAACATCAAAGCCTCCGAGATATATATCCCATGGAATTTCTTTTTCACAAGCTACATGAGACACGCAACCGGCAAGCTTCCGTTTGGCAAACAGGTCTTTACTATCAGCTTTCCTGTCATAATAGGCGCAAACCATGTCAGCGGCCATCGTTTTTCCGAACCGCCGGGGACGGGAAACGCTGACGAATCTTTGCTGCGTATTCACCACTCTGTTGAGATATTGGATCATTTCACTTTTATCCACAAATATCTCAGAGTTGACCGCCATCTGGTAACTCCGCTTTCCAGGATTCAGATAGGCTCCCACATCCTTCCCCCCTTCCCCTTTCCACCCTGTCCCGGCAATCAGCCCGAAATGTACCCATCCTTATAATGCACCCTGCATTTCTTTTTGAAGAAGGCGATGCCGTATCTCCCAATGTTCCCGTAGCCTTCCTCCCCTTTCCCCCCTCGGAATCAAGCTGTATCGTCCCGGATATCTTGATCTGCCCGCTGCTTTTGAATCAGGCATTCCTTCCCCTGGAAGGCGAGACCGTATTTCAGAATGTTCTCCTTTGGAATGCCCCGGGCCAGCAGGTCCGCTTCATATTGCTTTTCCTCAATTTGCCGAAGGGCATTCTGAACAGTATCTTCCAGTGTTTTCTCACCCCTTCTTGCATTGAAGACTTTGAATTCCAGAATGGCTGCCGGTTTCCCAACATCTTTCGGTTCCATCACCACATCATAGCGTCCATAGCCGCTTTCCCGGTTGGACGTAATCACATATTCCCGGCTGTTTTCCGCCAGCAGCCCCAATACCAGCCCGTGATAGAAGTTTTCCTGCAGCTTGACGGATGGGTTCTTCCCACCGTCAAAGGAGCTCATAGAGGTCATCATAATATCCTGCAGCCGATCCTCCATGCTCCCCACATCACCCTGAAGCATGGCGCTGGCAAATCCGAACAAGCCTCCGGTCCGGGCGAACCATTCCCGAACCATCTGTTCAAACATCAGCCTGACTTCCAGGTTTGTCAGCGTCAAGGTGTACAATGGTCTTTGTTGTGTCCTGGCCGCCTCCGGTTTTGAGATCATATGAACAATTTTCAGGTATCCCGTCGCAAGCAGCAGGCTCCAAACCGCATCCGGATTGCTGTCCAATTGGTTAAAAATGATCTGCTCATCTACCGGCACCATTACATCCCCGCCCTTCAGCAGAATTTCAAACTGGCTCTTAAGCTCCGGCTCCCCCGTCCGAAGCAGCTTCCCAATCAGAGAGTTGCCGCTGCTGTTCGCCCAGTACGTATCAAGTTTTCTTTTGTCCAGATAATTGGTCACAGACCATGGATTGTATATGTCTGTCTGGCTGCCGAAGGTAAATCCATCGTACCAGATCTTCACCTCCTCTTTTTCCGTTTCTCCAAACCCCTGCTGTTCCAGCGCCATGAAAACCTCTTCCTCTGTGAAGCCGAAGTCAATGGCATACTTTTCTGAAGTCGTAGTCACTACATCCAGATTGTTCAGGTCGGAGAAAATGGACTCCCTGCTGACCCGGGTAATTCCCGTCATGATCCCTCTCTCCAGGGAAGGGTTCGTTTTAAAGGCATTGTTGAACATCGTTCTGGTAAACGCCGCCAGTTCATCCCAGTATCCGTTCACATATGCTTCCTGCAGCGGCGTATCATATTCATCCATGAAAATCAGAACTTTTTTTCCATGGATTTTCTCCAATAGCGCGGAAAGAAGATTCAAAGACATTGCCGCGTCATCATTATCCATATCTGCCCTGATCCGGTTCAAAGATTCCTGCTCATTCCTGTCCAGCATATCCGTCTGGTATAATTCGACATGCGCGGAGAAAAGTCTGACCAGGACTGTCTTCATCTGCTTCATTGCGCTGGCATAAGTTCCCCCTTTTACCCCTGCGAAAGACAGGAAGATCACCGGCCATTTTCCCTGCTGCTCCCGCATGGCCGGATTCTCCCAAACCTTCAGTCCTTCAAAAAGCTCCGGGCGATTTGCGTATTTATTGGAGAAAAAACAATTCAGCGTAGACATATTCAGCGTTTTCCCGAATCGCCGCGGACGGGTGATCAGGGTCACATCATCATTTCCCTGCCACCATTCCCTGATAAAATCAGTTTTGTCTACGTAAAAGCCATTATTGATCCTCAGTTTTTCAAAATCCTGTACTCCTGTTCCGATTACCCGCTTCATCCCTTGTTCCCTCAGTTCCCCGCCCCCCTTTCCACCCTGTCCCGGCAATCAGCCCGAAATGTACCCATCCTTATAATGCACCCTGCATTTCTTTTTGAAGAAGGCGATGCCGTATCTCCCTATGTTCCCGTAGCCTTCCTCCAGGAGGGCGTCCACATATGAACGGTCGTCAATCTGCTTTATGGCCTTCTCCGCCGCCTGATCCATCATCTCCATGGTGACAGGCTTCCTGCCGACCTGCTTCACGGCCTTAAGTT
>CAMKKZ010000014.1 GCA_946413525.1 uncultured Oribacterium sp. | reverse complement strand
TGGATGTCTTTTCTCCTGCCCAGATCCGTGAATTCAGAAAAAGGCTTGCCGTTTAATTAAGGAAATGCTGATTAAATCAGCATTTCCTTATGATGCACACGAAAATGCAAAGGAAATTTGCCTCTGCGCGGCGCATTTTCGGCGCAGGAAACTCTCAAATCAGCGTTTACTCAAAATACGGGTATCTGCTCATGACGGCATGCTGTTACACCTCATATGTGGCCAGGCACGCCCCACTTAACACTTATTTGCACAGAAAAGGAATGGAAATAGATTCGAAATGTCTGAAAATATCGCATATCAAAACAAGGACATCACAAGCAAGCTTACGGCAGAATATTTCAGGGAGAAATCCCTTGCCGCCTATGGCCTCAAGCTACCCAGGATCACCGACGTCCTCCCCACAAACCTTCCGGTGATCGAGGCGAACGAGCTTCGCCTTGACAATATCTTCGCTTTCGCGGACGGATCCTATGGAATCATTGATTATGAAAGCGGCTATAATTACTTTGAGCAAAAAATCAAATACCTTAATTATGTCGCCCGCGTCGCCGAAAGATACCGCCGGGATCACAAGCCCCTGAAAAAGCTCCGCGTGATCATAATCTACACGGGGGATGTGGAAAGCAATGCCGTGAATAATGTATACGACATCGGATGCATAAGGCTCAAAACAGAGCCTGCCTTCCTTTCCGGGCTGGACGCGGAAAGGATTTTTGAAAGAATCCGTAATAAAATATTATCCGGCAAAGAACTGACCGAAAAGGATCAGATGCATTTCATCGTCCTGCCGCTTGCGAGGAAGACCCGGGACGAGAAGCTCAAAGCCCTTCGGGAGGAAATAGACCTTGCGAAAAGAATAAAGGATCCAAAGCAGGGCGTCTCACTATTATCCGCCCTGGTGGTCTTTTCTGACAAAATCATAAGCAAAGCAATGCTTTCAGATGTAAGGAGGTGGATTCAGATGACTCAGATAGGTCGATTGTATGAAGAAGAAAAAATTGAAGCAGTTAACGCGATGGCGAAACAAAAAGACGAACAACGGCTGAGGGAACTCAAACAGAAGGACGAAGAACTGAAACAAAAAGATGAGGAACGGCTGAGGGAACTCAGGCTGAAAGACGAGGAACGGCTGAAAGAGCTCAAGCAGAAGGACGAGGAACGACTGAAGGAACTCAGGCTGAAGGACGAGGAATTCGCCGTAAAGCTTTTGACAGAGACAGATATGAGCGATGAGGAAATCGTCAGAATCGTGGATGTCTTTTCACCTGCCCAGATCCGTGAATTCAGAAAACGGCTTGCCGTTTAGCCAAAATGCAGGCAGTTGCTCATAATAACAAGCAGTTACGCCTCGGGCGTGGCGCTTACATGCGTTCCAAATATCCCCAGGCTTTTGTTCGGAGTTCTCATCTGCACCTCGCAGAAAGCTCAAGGCGGACAGCCTCTCCATTTTGTCGGCTATCGGTCTGCATTCAAAACATTCAAAAGCACCTTGCGTCAGGCGCGAGGTGCCTTTGAATGGTAATCATAAATAAAACCTGCTATTGGATTATAGTTTCAAAAGCTCCCCTCCACTACGCAGATATTTCCCAGGTATTGTCGCGTACTTTGACTTGATACCGCAGGCATTGACGTCCCATTTGTGACCAGATATCGACACAAACGGAGCATGAACGCTTTGTCCTTCATGCTCATTCCCGAAGCTGTTTTGGATCGGCTCCGTGCTCAAAGCATCCACTCCGGGCCTGATATCGGCATCCGCCCCCGGATTCGTAATGGCATCAGACCCGGCCCCGGTAGAAGTCTCACTGAATCCGGTGACGGCAATCGAACCAGCCCCGATGACGGAAGTCGCACTGGATCCGGTGACGGCATCTGCGCCGGATCCGGAAATGACAATATAATCGAAATAGCCCTCAGGGAATGGGAGAGGCTGCGTTTTCCAGTCAAGGCAAAGAATAGGGACGGAGCAGGTGCCTGCCCCCGAAGCAAGATGCTCCGCTTCAGTACCGATCAGCAACGCGTTGGGATAGAGGCATTTAATACGCTCCAGCAGGGCCCCGCTCCCGGCATCAAGATGCAGGAGCCGGAAGGATTCATGTCTCTCCCGTCTGATTTTTCCCGGCACCCGGAGCTCTCCCTCCGTCATGGAACGGATGTAGCAGCCCCATTTCCGAAGAAAAGTCTCGGAATTCTTCTTCTCAAGTGCCCCGGCGTTATCCGCGGAAAGGTAGCCCCCCAGGCCGGCATGATATACAAAGCTGTTCCGGCAGCAAAGGAGCCGGTAACCGGCCGCCCGTATGCGCATGCAAAGGTCGTCATCTTCAAGATATCCCGGGGAAAAGGACTCATCCAGCCGGCACCCGGCCTTGTCCAGCGCCTCCCTCCGAAGGAGCAGCGCGAATCCGGAAAGCTTCGCCTTCTCCTCCAGTGCCCCTTCCGAAAGCACATTCCTCTCCTTCCCGTAGGCAAGGTACTCCGCCGGCAACCGGAAAAAGGGCCCGGCCAGTTGGTCCAGTGGGCCATAATTGGAGACGCAGCCGGCCGCTCCGGCCCCCCTGTCCCCATAAAGCCCCATACGCAGCCAGAAAAGCGCGTTGGGCGCCATCCTCATGTCCTGATGCAAAAGCAATACGTCATCCTCCGGGGGCACGAGGGAAAGGGCTTCGTTGCAGCCCCGGACATAGCCCATGTTTTCATCGCTCAGGAGAAGGCCCACGTCCCCCTGCTCTCTCAGCCACTCCGCCGTGCCGTCTTCCGAAGCATTGTCCAAAACCAGGATGCCGCAGGCGTCCGGGCTGCAGTAGGCGCGGAGGCTTTCGATACACTTCTGGACGATATAACGTTCATTAAAGCTGATAATAATGATGGTGACATGGCGGACACCCGTCCTGCCGGAATCAAACAAGGCCGCCTTCTTTTCCCGCAGCCGCTCCTTCTCCAAAGGCTCGCCGCAGAGGAATTCCGCGTTTTCATAGCAAAGAAAGGCCTGATCCGGATTTTCCGAAAGCCGGGCATCACCCAGCCGCTCGTACTCCCTCCACTCGTCCTGCCCGAAAGCCGGAAGCCCAAGACCGGTCCCCTCATTCCGGAATTCCGCGCCTCTGTTTGCCGAAGCAGATCCGGGCATATTTTCCGCTCCCCCATCCCTGACAATCGTGTTTGATTTCAATTCCCTGGCCTGTCGGCCGTTTTGATTCATTTCGTCCGGTTCCAAATTTTCTGCCCCGTTCCAGGTCATCGTATACAGTTCCGAATTCCCTGCCCCGTCCCGGGCAGCCTCATCTGATCCGCCTTCCTGCCTGCCGTTTTGGGAAGCCTCATATGCTTCCACATCCCCGGCTGTCGCTTCCGTCCCCCCTTTCCCTGTACCATCCTGTCCCGGCTGCTTCATTGAATCATCCCAGCTTTCCTGATGATAAAATTCAAAGCCTTCCTGAATGATCTCCACCATCCTTCTTGCGGAAAGCCGGGCCCGATACTTCGGGTTCTGAAAAATATTTTCTGTCAGCCGGTCCACCTTGTCCATCTTTTCAAAGGAAAGGGCATGGAAATCCTTCCCAAACCACCGGTAATCCTCCTCCCGAACATCCCCTGGCGCGAAAAACATCCCGCACCGCCGGAAGGAACGCCAGCTACGGGGCATATATTTTCCGGGATGACGCAGGGTGGTATAGTTTCCATAGGTCTCAAACTCGCTGAAACGGTTTTCCTGAAGCTCAGCAGGCTCGATGGCGTTCACGATTTTTTCCCAGAAACTTTCTCCGGGGATATTTTCATTTTTCTCTATATCCGAGATCATCTCCCTCATGATCCGGCAGTCAAAAAGCATATGCTCCGAGATGAAACTCCGTTCGGAAGCCTTCCCAAGGCCTGGCAGAAGCTTCCCCATCGTATCAAAATATTCTTTGAAATATTCCCCCTTCATATCAAAAAAAGGAGCGCCCGTCTTTTCATCGAACATAAAAATATCCCGGCAGGGAACTGTGTCCCCATCCCAGGTCATATAGTATTCATCCTCGCAGAGCATGGCATACTGCATTTTCAGGAACTGCTGATAATACCAGCCGACAATTCCCCGGGGAATCGGCCTTCCCCGCAATATGTCCGCCATGCGTCCGGACATCGCGTCCGCCAAAGCCTTGAAAGGAAGAATGTCTTCCTCATTCAGGAAACCCACCTTCCCCGGATAATCCAGGGCGGAAATCTCCCGCTCCACCTCGCAGCTTCCCACAAAGAGTATCCTCCTACAGTCCAAATGCCTCCAAAGCATGGGATGCGCTTCCCGCAGCCTGCGGAAATCCTCCGCCGTCGTCATAATCAGCACGTCGAACTGCTGTCCAGCCATAAATCCTTCCCTCCCCTTGCCTTTCCGCCTACCTCAGCCTCATTATACATTGTTTTCACAATGCTTACAATCCATAATTCGATATTGTCTTTTCAAGGATATTATCCTATCATCGTACTATGATTGATGCCGCAGGCATTGAGTCCCATTTGTGTCGCGCCAGCGGCACAAATGAAGTATGAAAAGCTTGCTTTTCATACTTAAATCCTGAGAATCACGATAAGGCCTGGGATAAACCTGGGTATTTTGTCAGCAACCCGCAATGAAAAAAATCACTTTTTCAGCAAAGGAAAGGGAAACAAAAAGCATATGAATTTTTCAGCAGAACGCAATGAAAAGAATAGTTTAGAGGAAAGCGAGAACCTTGAAAAATCAGCAGGAATCGCCCGGGATTTGAGAACAGAAGAAATCCGGCGAGGCATTCGCGCCGTGCGGGAGAAAATTGCTATTTCCTGCGGAAAAGCCGGACGGGACCCCGGGGAAGTCCGTCTTTTGGCCGTGTCCAAGAAAAAGCCGTTACAGGACATCCTGGCAGCCTGCGAAGAAGGCCAGCGGCTTTTCGGGGAGAACTACGTCCAGGAGCTGATGGAGAAATACGAGCTTCTGAACGGCACAGGGGTACAGCAAGGCGCGGAAACAAAACAGGACGCAGAAATATCAATCAATCCGGAAAGCCCGGACACAAGTTTGCCAATTGACGGGATCATTCCGCTAAATGACGGAATCGAGTGGCATATGATCGGCCATCTTCAGAGGAACAAGGTGAAATACATTATCGGGAAAACCGCCCTGATCCACTCGGTCGATTCCCTTGCCCTTGCGGAACAGATAAGCAAAGAATCCGTGAAAAGGAAGATTTCCACCGACATTCTCCTGGAAATCAACATTGCCGGGGAGGAGAGCAAGTTCGGCTTCGCCCCCGGAGATGCGTCCATTGCCGCGGGGAGCATCTCCCGGCTCCCCGGCCTGCGCCTCCTGGGCCTCATGTGCTCCGCCCCCTATACTGAGGATGCCGAAACGAACCGCCCTTACTTCAGGAAGATGCGGGAGCTTCTCGAAGAACTTAGCCGCGCCTCCCTCCTTTCAGGAAATAAACCAATCCTTTCCATGGGCATGACCGGGGATTACCAGGTAGCTGTAGAAGAAGGAGCCACCATCGTCCGCGTGGGCACCGCCATTTTCGGCGAACGCTGATCGTTAAACATGAAAACAGCCGCCTCTGCTTTCATGCAAAAGCGGCTGTTTCAACAGCCATGCCTTCGTACACCCCATCTATCTGAGTGGGTTTTCGCCGCTCTGGATTCTGACATAGCGAACCGCCTGCGGGGCAATTCAGCTCATCTATCAGAGTGGGGTTTTGCCGCTCTGAATTCCAACACAGCGAAGAACCCACTGAAAAAAGCGGCTTGCCTCTGAACATCATATAGGGCTCGTCATCCCGGCAATCCTGCGAAAAACCTTCTCTCTTGCCAAAATCAGACGGTATTTAATGTCTTCTTCCCCCGCTTCCACAGCCCCGCGCACCCGCTCATTCAGCTCCACCGCCATTTCCGAAAGCTCCTGAAGGGATGCCCTGTCACGCCCCAGAAGGATTTCCGCGGACTCCATGCTCTTTTCCGCGAGATTGCGGATGTCGTGAGTGTCGCCGGCTGCCCTTCCATTCTCCGATAATTCGCGTGCCCGGACGAGGGCAAGGAACTGCCCGCCTCCGATTTCGTACTCCTCCCTGCCGGAGAAGCTGCTCCGAATGCATCCCGCCAGAGCTCCATCCGTTTCCATTACGAGGAACAGAAGCCCGTCATTCCCTGACACAAGCCTCCCGGCATCCTCCAGCAAAGGCTCCGAATCCGGAAATTGAAGCTTTTCTTCATCCAGATATACCATGTCAAAGCCCCGTTCCGGAAGCTCCATGGCCCCGTAATCCCCCGCATGATAATCCACGTGGGGAAGGCGTTCAAGCCCTTCCATCCTGGCAAGCCATTTCCGCGTGTTCTCATCCAATGCGTTGCTTGCGCAGACCAGCCTCGAGCCCTCATGGAATGTGACGAGAATTCTGGCAAAAAGGGTGCTCATCCCCCCGTCGCCGCAGCCATATTCCAGAAAACGGATCGGATGAGGGGATGCCAAAAGGCGCCGGATCATCAGGGTGGAAAGCAAAATGCGCTTATTCCTCTCCAACTCCGGATACTGTCCCGCCTCCCTCATAAGATCTGCCAGAAAGGCCGGCACTGTGAGGAAACGCTGGCCATCCAGCGAATGCAGGGATACGCTGCTCTTATTCGAAAGGAAATCCCCTATATCAAAAAAAGGATGCTCTCCGGATTTGTCCCTCCAGAAAACCAGACTCCCTGTCCTTCCACCTATTTCCAAACCTGCCATCAACCTTGGCCTCCTCTATTATCTCCCAGCAAAACCCAGACATTTCTTTCCCTGATATCTATTTAATTTGTTTCCTGCGAGACTGATTCCCCTAACAACTGCATCTGATAAGCGCTATCCATGACCGCTTCCACCCCTTTCCTGATATTTTCGTAATTTCGGGCAATACTGTTGATTACTTTTTGTCATTTCTATAATTGCAAGCTTATAGAATTCATTTATAATCCCGTCCTTTGCAAGCCTTCCTGGCAATCACAATATACTGATAAGCATCGAACTGCTCCCTGGCGGCGACCCCCTCCATTGCAGTCAACAGCCCGTATAACTTTCCATAAGCCGGGACAGCCGTTGATTCCTCGTCCAGCACCCGGGACCGGATAGACTGGATGGTGAAACCGGCGGATTCAAACAGTCGGTATATTTCCTTCAGCGTGAAGAAACGAAGATGGGTCCTGTCCAGTATGCCTTCCTCCTGATAGGTGAAATTCCCCTGAAGGAGACTGTGAATCACCTTGATATTCAGGATGTTCGGTATGCTGGCTACGACATGCCCCCCGTCCTTAAGGCAGTCATGGAAAAAGGAAAGAACTATTCGCGGATCGCGAAGATGTTCCAGCACATCCCCGAAGAGGACAAAATCCAGCGAAGCCCTCTCATAGGGCAGCCGGAGGCTTTCCAAATCCCCGACCAGGATATCCAGGCGCCTTTTTCCGAAGGCGGCCATTTCCCCGTTTAGCTCTATACCATGCACCGAAGCCCTCGGGAAGAGATATTGAACATGAAAAAGAGTTTCGCCCATGCCGCAGCCGCACTCTACAACCTCAAATTTCTCATCCTTTCCCCTGCCCTCTTCCTCCAGGATCTTCTCCATGCAACCCGTCAAGTCCGAACGCACATTAGAGTAATAGTCTGTGTCAAATCCCCATTTTTGATGGAATTTTCCGCGGTTTCTTTTCATGATCTCCGCATACTCATCCATTCCGCCCTTCCGTATCGCGAAAGAACGGGATTTGTAGTGATAGAGGAGGGAGTTGTGGCAGAGGACGTTCCTGTACCCTGCCTGAACGAGCCTGAGCGAGAGATCCGTATCCTCATAATTCCCGGGAGAAAAGCGTTCATCCAGAAGACCGCAAAGATCAAGAGCCTCCCGCCGGATCAGCATGGCAAAGCCCGACAGGAATATCTTGTCCTCAAGGGCATTTCTCCTCGGGATGTTCTGCCCTGAGGCCTGACGCAAAAAAACGTCTGCGCCGGGAAGATTCTCGTTCTGCATACATCCAACGCAGCCCACTGCCTCATCGGAATACAGGCCCAACCGCGCGGTGAACAAGGCATTCGGCATCATGACGACATCATTATTCAAAAGAAAAATATCATTCGCAAACCGCGCGGCCCGAATGCCTGCGTTACAGCCCGCCGGAAAACCCAGGTTCACGTCGCTCAGAACCAGCACCAGATCCTTCTGCTTCTCCAGCCATTCCCTGCTGCCATCGGAAGAAGCATTATCCACGACCACGATTTCATAGGATCCGGCCGGGCAGTGCTCCCGAATGCTCTCGATACATTGCCTGGTATATTCCAGGGTATTATATGAAAGAATGACAAAAGACACCCTGCGCACATGGATCCCGCCATTTTCGTTTATCAGAGAGAATTTGGGCTGCTCCAAGTCCTTATATAGCGAGCCGCTTGCGAGGCAAAACGGCTCTTCTATCAGCGCAGG
The DNA here is from genome assembly GCA_946413525.1 of uncultured Oribacterium sp. GTDB lineage: Bacteria > Bacillota > Clostridia > Lachnospirales > Lachnospiraceae > Oribacterium. The sequence continues at coordinate 73,711 of CAMKKZ010000014.1, read as the reverse complement.
CAGAACAGGGTTTGGCCGCTCTGAGTTTTTGCATTGCGAATCGCTTGCGGGGCAAGGAGCTTCTAAAAGAGCCGCGGCGGATTCCGCAATGCTCTGATAGTCCGGATGCTCCCTTCCCACGGTTCTTTCACAATGCCACAGGGCATTTTCATAACAGAGGAATGCCATGTCCCGGTTCACGCCTGTATAATAATCCCCCAGCATCAGATAGAGTTCATAATTGTACGGGTTATAAGCAAGCCCCTGGCTGATCCAGTCCTGAAAATCCTCATACTTTCCATAAAAAGAAAAGATGGCCGCCGCAAGGATGGCCAGACGGTCCGTGACCTGCACTCCCTTTCGGAGAGCTTCCGCCAGGCAGAACGCCGCCTTCTCCCACTCCCCCATGTCAATCCAGTGAGAAATGCTCTCTTCATGGACTCCTACGGGATTAGCTTCATTACTTCCTACAGGACTCATCTCATAACCTCCTACAGAATTTGCTTTACGCTTTCTCGCGGAATCCCCGCCTGATCCCCCATGCCCGCAATTGGAAAATTTCGTGTTGCTACTCAGGCAGCCGCTTGCACTCGCTGCAAGCGGCGTACACATAAGCCGAAAAGCAGGCAAAAGACGCATGGGAATGCGCATAAGCGCCACGTCTTTTGCCGTAACTGCTCAGGGGACCTGAGCAGTTACAATTTCGTTTCCATCCTCATTCAGGCAAATCAAAAATCAAAACAACGAATCAGCATCCTATTCGCGGCCGCCATAATGTCAGGACGCGGGCGGGCGGGTGGCTGACATCCTGCTCCTTCTCCTGCATTCTTCTTTCCTGCCTTAAAGTCCGGATGCAGGGGGTGGCTGTTGGCATGGTCGCTGTGACTGTGCCGGTTTGCGTTAACATCCGGATGCGGGAGGGTGGCTGAGGCAATAGGACAAATCCTCCACCAGATTTTTGACGCGGCCATAAAGGCCGCTTCCCATTACCAGCTCCCGTTCAGGGGAAGACGTCGGCAGCAAGGCCATTATGATCCTCGTGTCATCAGCCAGCTCCTGCAGCTCGGCATCCGGCCGCTCCTGATAATATGCCTCCGTCCGTTTCCATAACATCATCGCGTCCGGCAGCCGTGTTTTTTCAAAAGGCAGCTTATGAAGAGCGGGACTAGAAGCGCAAACGGAATCATTGTCTGACCCACGTTCCGTCTTCCTTTCCTCCTGCCTCTCCCGGAGAAGCTCCCCGGCCATCACGTCAATGGAATGGAGATAATCCTCTTCCTCCCGGTTCCCGGCAAAGAACTCTTTTCTGGCAAAACCATACGTCAAAGAGAAGGCATGGTAAGTGATACGGCGCCACTCCGAAAAACCCTGTTCCCGCAGGAAACGATAGCGCCCGCAATACGCCGCCACCGTATCCAGATAATGCATGTCCGTCGTAGTTGAAATGCTCCCCACGTGCCGTACATAATGATATAGCGCGTCCGGCAGACAGGCCACTTTGCGGCACCGAAAAGCAAGCTCATGAGCCGCGAACACATCCTCATGTATTCTGCCGGGTGGGAACGCAAAGCCCTTGAAAAGCGAACGGCGGTACAGCTTGTTCCAAAGCGCTATGAATGGGAGGCACCCATGGACAACCCTTTCAAGCGCCCCTCTCCCGTCAATGACATTCTCCTCAAGGCCGACATCTATCAGGGATTGGCCGCCGTCCGCCCTCTCCTCATAACAAGCGCATACAGCCATGTCGGCCCCGGCATCCTCCAATAGAAAACGCAGCATGGCAAGCATTTCGGCTTCGATCCAGTCGTCACTGTCCACAAAGGCAATATACTCTCCCCGGGCGGCGGCAAGGCCGGTATTTCGCGCGGAGGAAACCCCCTGATGTCCCTGATCGATCAGACGGACCCTGCCATCCCGCTCCGCATAGCTCCCGCAAAGCTCGCCGCTTCCGTCCGTTGAGCCGTCATTCACAAGGATCAGCTCGAGATGTTCATAGCTCTGTCCAAGCACGCTGCCAATGCATTTTTCCAGGTATTTTCCCGCATTATAGACCGGCACGATCACGCTGATCAAAGGCTCCCCCTTGTCTCCCGGCATGGTATCCATAATATCCATAGTATCCAAAGCATCAAATGATACGGAATCATTCATCATAAACCGAGATACCTCCGTTTCTCAAGCAATCCGGCTTCTCAAAACAGTCCGGCCTGTGTCTAAAACGCAGGCTGGCAGCCCAGGCTTTGGACGTAATGCCGTTTTGATGAATCGAATCTTCGGAAGAGCTTTCAAGCCAGCCTTTATCAAAGCAGTTTGGACAAAGCGGCCCTATCCGGCAGCTTTGTCCGCCAGATCCTCCAGAAAAAGCATAGCGTGGAGCCGGTCCACGATTTTACGCATATCATAGTTTTCGTGGGCGTAACGTACCGCCTCAAGCGACATTTCCGAAAGCTTTGCGCTCCGGCAAAGGGAAAGCAGCATCCTGCCATATCCCTCCCGGTCCATCAGCCCCACCGCCATGCCGCATTTCCCATTTTCGCTCGCGTCCCTCCACTCGTCGAAGGCCGTAAGGGCTGTCACGCAGCCCAGTGAAAGGGCTTCCGAAATGACATTCGGCGTGCCGCACTCCCAATAGGAGGGAAGGGCAAAGATCTTTGCCCGGAGGTATTCATCATATAACGCATCCCTGTCCTTCAGATGTCCGGAAAAGCTGATCCTCTCCCTAAGCTCCGGATGAGCCTCGAAAAAACCGCTGAGGAAGGGACGAAACACATCCTCTATCCCGCCCACCAGCCTGAGCCTCCAGTCCGGGATTTCTGAGGCAATGGAGGCAAACGCCTCCAGCAAAAGGTCCGTCCTTTTCTCCCTTGTGCCCAGCCGAGAAACGGAAAGGATGATATTTTCCTTTTCTGAGAAGGACGGCCTCAGCTCCCTGTCCGTAAAATGATAATACCCATTGGGGATATAATCAATCGCCCAGGGCCACTTCTCATTCAAATGCTTCTGAAGCACATGACCGGAGGACGCGATAAGGTCGCAATCATCCATCATCTTCATCCAGATCGGATCCCTCCACTGCACCCTGTCCGTCCAGGTCAGGTTCGGATCCAACGCAAGGTACACCTTGCCCGCCGGGTTGTATTTTTTGTAAATTTCTATGATGGGCTGGTAAAAGACGTCCCCTCCGTAAAGCGTCAGGAGATCGATCTCCCCGGCATGGGAAACAAGGTAGAGCATATGCTCCTCCATGGTCCCGTTCGGCAGAGGAACCGCCCGCACCCCGTCCACATAGCGGAGACTCGAAAGCTCCCCGTCCACCCTTCCCAGCAGCATGGCCTCGAAGCCGTATCTTTTGTGGAGAAGATACGGGACCAGCCCGCAGTCCTTAAGCACCAGGGCATTGCTCCAGCCCATATACGCAAGGGCCGCTACCCTCCTTTTCCTCTTCCCGGTCATACTTTGACTTGATGCCGCAGGCATTGAGTCCCATTTGTGCCTGGCCAGCGGCACAAATGAAGTATGAAGGGCTTGCCCCTTCATACTTTCTTTTCCCGACTCCTCCGACGCCCTGCCGACTTCCACCGGCTGCCTTGCCCATTCTCCGGAAGCCCTTCCATTCCATGACTCCTCCGATGCCCTGCCGGCATCCACCGGCTGCCTTACCCATTCTCCGGAAGCCCTTCCATTCCATGACTCCTCCGATGCCCTACCGGCATCCACCGGCTGCCTTACCCATTCTCCGGAAGCCCTTCCATTCCATGACTCTTCCATATTGCCGCCTTTCCCGAAAGTGCCGCCTTTTCCGAAAGCACAGGACATAAACCTTCCCTGTCGGGCGCGATTTCATCACTCTGTTTTTGTAACAAGCCGATGACACATCGCGACATCAAGATTTCCTTAAAAGACATTCATGTCCAATCAACAGCAGAAAACCTACTTTATCCAATGCCTTCAAGGCGCCTCTGAGCCTTCCTGTCCCCCTGCTCCGCGGATCGTCTGTAATATTCCATCGCCTTTTCCATGTTCCCGGACAGCTCATACCAGACCCCCAGGTTGTACTCGGCCATGAAGGATCCGGTCCCCACCGCCCCCCACGTGCGCCCGCTTTCGCCGATTTCCAGACAATGCAGATAGCTTTTCTCAATCTGCGGGAGGAAGCCGATGTATTTTTTTACATCGGAGAGGATCAGCTTCTGGTAAAAGCTGCCAAGGAAAAACCAGTAATCCGCGCTTTCAAGGAAAAGGGCGCTTTTGGCAGGCTCCCGCTCCACGGCCCGGATCACATCCAGCGCCTCGGAAAAACGCTCCTCCCCCCCAAGCTCGGTCAGCGTATACAAATAGGCCAGAATCCCCTTCGGTATATACGGCGTATCCGCCTCAAGGGCGGAATGAGCGTAAAAATATCGGAAATGATCCAGGGCTTCCTCCTTCAGTCCGGCGTCCCGGAGCGCCGAAGCCAAGTGGTAACGCATATATACGTCCGTCGGATCCCCGTGAACGGATTTCCGAAGATAGGGGAGGTTCCTTTCCGCCTTGGCCTTTGGATCAATATACCCATCATGCCTCGAACGGACCGGGGAAATGATGCAGTGGAGGCCCCCGGGAATCTGCTCATGGATAATTCCTTCATAACGGAGGCCTGCAGGCAATATCCTCGGCAGGAATTCCAGCGACTGGGGCTCCTCCCCCTCCTTCTCACTGAAATCGAAATATTCCCCGATGGCCCCGATCCACTGCCTCCCGTATCTCTCCTCCATCCTGAGGATGAAGGAAAGCAATGCTTCCCGCCCCGTTCTTTCTTCCGCCTGTCCATCGGAAAAGGGGATAATGTATTCATCCGCGTCAAGCACAAGGTTGTACTCCGCCCCGTCCCCTTCCGACACTTCCAGCGACCGGTTCCTGGCCGCGGAAAAGTCATTAATCCACGGAAAATCCCCTACGCGCAGACGGCAGGGCAGCAGCTCCTCCCTCAATTCTTCCATTACTGCTTTGGTCCTGTCCCTTGAGCCGGTGTCCATAACCACGATTTCATCCACCAGCGGGGCCAGTGAACGGAGGCAGCGGGCGATTGCCCTCTCCTCATCCCGTACGATCAGGGCGGCATGAATCCTCCGGTTTTGCTTATCCGATCTTCCGCCCTCTTTGCCCTCATTATCCATCATCCCCATCCATTTCGTCCTTCATGCCACTTTTTTTCTGTGGTTCTTCTGTATTTCTTCCGGATTTCATTTCTTCTGCATTATGCATTATCTTTCCGGTTCTTCTCTATTTCTCCTGTGCCTCTATCCGCCGTCTACCGCGCATTCTACGCATTGGACAATCCTTTGAACGCGCTGCCGGTAGGTATAGAAGCTTCTTGTCTTCTCCATCCCCGCCCTGGCCACCCGCTCTCTCTCCGCTTCATGAGAAAGGTAATACTCCGCCTTCTCCGCCGCGTCCCCGATGCTGTCATACAGCACGCATTCCTCCCCGTTCCGAAAGGACTCGGCCAGCTCCTCCGTATATCCGGAAAGCAGAAAGCCCCCGCAGGACATGATGTCCAGGGCTCTCTGTGGGATAGCCGACCAGACGCAGCGAAGCGGCGGGTTCAAATTGATCCGGCTGCTCCTGAAAAAGCGATCCATCCCGTCATCGTAGGGAACCGGGGGCAAAAGCTCCACATCCCGAAGCAGTTCCCTCTCATCCTCCTCCAGATGCTTCGTGACCAGCGCGGTCCTGTGTCTTTTGGAGAAAATGCTGAGGAGGGAAATCCGGTCCATCCAGGTGATCTGCCCGGCAATCATGTAGGAAAGCTGCGCCCTTGTAAGGGAGGACGCCTGCCCGTCCCTGCCGCCGTCCATCGAAGCTCCCTGAAGGCTCCTGTTCACTCCCTCCATCAGCTCGTCCGTCAGGGCGTCCGGGATGAAATACCCGCCGTAAACCCTCTGCTGCGCGTCAAGGAGCGCGTTAATGTATCCAATCTCATATTGAGAAAGGCGGGGAAGAAGCCCCAAAAGCCTTGAACGGTACAGAGAGCCCAGAAAGGATATGTCATAAAGCTTCTTTTCCCCTCCCCGGGCTTCCTGCCCACAGGCACTGGCCAGCGGAAGATGAAAGACATGGGGAATGCCCATGGCAAAGAACTTTTCATATTCACCCCTGTCAAAAATAAACAGGTAGTTTGTTTCATATTCCAGGCCTTGCATCACAGGCAGGTTCATAGGCGTATCATACGTCCATGCGACATACTTTATACCCTTTTGGAAACAAAGCCTGGCAAGCAATGGGTAAAAATTGATGGAGAACACAAAGGAAAAATCTCCCCTCAGGTCGGCATCAAGCCGCCTCTCCGCCTCCTCGTCCCGATAAATATCGCCCGGGGACGGATAAAAGCGTTCCACCACCTCAAAGCCAATCTCCCGGAAAGCCGCAGACACCTGTTTCCCGGTATATGTGTAAAATAAATTACAAAACAGAATTCTTTTACTCATTTCAATGCACTTTTACTCAATTTCCGGCACAGGACATTTACTTCTGATCATCCTGCCCGGAATACGAATCCCCGCCCTGCCCGGAAAGCTTTTTCCTCATCTCACAATATTCTTCCGCAAGATGCTCCGTGTTTAGCATATAATTCATCAAAGGATCGATTTCATCCTTTATGGTATAACGCATCACAAAACAATCCTCCGAAATATCCAGAGGATCCTTGACAATACTTAAATCGTGGGCATTAAATGGGTGAAGATACATCATGCAAATGGACCAAAGATCCTCTATGCTCAGCTCCTCCCTGTCCCTAACGAGATCATAAATGCGTTTCCAATGAACCGCGTCCCCTGGCTTTTTCATGGGATTTGCGAGGAAATTGGTCCATCCCACCAGAGCTTTTGAAATGATCTGCGCCCTGCTTCTGCATGGAAAATGCGCAATCCTCAGGTTCGAAAGCTGAACCCTCACTATCCCCTCACCAATCATGTCATGATTGCCCATAGCAAGCGCAAAGCTCTCATTTTTCGCTATTTGATTCGGAATGATTACCTTGCTATAAGAAGCCATATTCTCATGAAAACAATAACGCAGCCGACGGGGAACGCAAAGATCTTCCGGGTCATCATCCTCCGCGGGGATATAATTCCGCCACGTCGCAAAATAGAGCTTGTCCTTTTCCAATTTCGCGATCGCGCTTCTTGCGTCCACATCCTTTAACGTTGAAAAAATGATTTCATCGTCATCCAATGGAAGAATAAAATCAGGATCATATTTATTATTTACATAGCGCAGCAGCATATTCATCCTTTTATCCTGCTCATACGCGTTCGCCGGATCTTTCAAAAGCTCGATCTGAAATCCTTCCTCGATGAGTTTTTCCAAAATCACTATCGTGTTGTCCGTACTCAAGTTATCCAAAATCACAAAATTATCAGCAACCTGGGCATTCCCCCGGATAAACGTTTCGATTATATCCGCCGCATTTTTAATCATAGCTATGACAGTGATACGCATTTCCCCATCCCCTCTTCCCGCTTCAGAAAAGTTGCCATTATTTCAACTATTCAGTTAGCAACTCACGCTTGCCGCGAGGCAAGTATGAAAAGCAAGCTTTTCATACTTCATTTTCCCGTCCTTCTATGTCGTCACATTCCCCTGTCCGCAAAGAAGGACAAACTCCGTGGGAATCACGCTCTTGCCATACAGCCTTAAATGCATGCGGTAAGCAGGATGCATATCCTCAATGAGGAGCGGGATTCTCCAGAGATCGTCATAGCCATGATAGGTGCATATGGCAAGGTCGGGATGACTCCTTCGAATAATGCCCTCGCAGCCCAGCAACGCGTCCCTTTCGGCCCCCTCGATATCCATCTTGATGAAGGTAGGATCCTCCTCCAGATCGTCCTCCAGCCTGACGACCTCCACCGGCTCCCCGGCCTGTTCATCTTCCGATACCGTATTTGAAGTAGGGGACTCCTCATGCTCCAGGACATACATGGTGTGGTTCCTGCTGCCCGCCCCCTTATGCCTTGCCTCGACATCATGGAAGCCCTGCTTCTCCATGTTGAGGCAAAGATACTTATATACCTCGCCTGAAATCTCGTAGGCATATATCTTCCGGTAATCCTGCCCATAGGTTTCCACATACTGCTCAATGGAATCGCCCACATAGGCCCCTAAGTCCACCATCACCGCACCCTTGTTATCAGGAAAAAAATCCGGCTCCCAGTAATCCGGAAATACTGACCTTATTTTTTTGAAATAAGTCATTTCCAGGCATTCCCAATTCAGAAGGATCGCCGTCAGCGTCCTTTTCGAAAGGTAATCCTCAAGGCGGCGATACAGCCATAAAAAGTCATAGCTATGCCTTTTCAGCACGGCAGCCCTCCGGTAAAGCGTCTCATAATCGCCTTCTCCCGGCTTGAAATTGCCCCACAAATTTGAATAGGACGCAAGATAAGCAACAAATTCAGCATAGGCTTCCGCGTCCTCCCTCTTCCATTTGTCGAGGCTTTGCAGCATGTCCCGCACCATTCCATCTATATCCTGGAGCCAGGCATATTTAAGGGCCGACATGAACTCCCTGTCAAAACGATTCCGCGGGACAAAGGGATCCGCCACATCGTCCATGGCCATCCGGATCGCGCGGATCCATTCCTCATGCCCCAGATTGCCAGAATCCACCCTCTCATCCAGTGAAAAGCCGGCAAATTGAAGGAATGCCGACTCGGCCTTTTCACGCCCCTCTTCCACCCGTTCCCTTAATTCATTGTCGCCATGCTCCCTGTATAATGAGAGTCCTCCCTCTACGGCATCTACCAGCGAGGAAACCTGCGTTTTCAAAAGAGTATCCATGTATATTATACCTCTTTTTTCCAAATGAATGTATTATTGCCCTTACCAGCTCGCTTCCCGTCTTATGCTTATCAGGCAGGACAAAGCACAAACTGCTTATTTATTCTGAAATCTCTCAAGCAGATTGCGTTTTAATTTTTAAATGTTTATAATTATTTGACAATGGCCGCCCTGTACCCCGTACCCCGTTGGGGGTGATGGCCTCCGAAAATGTAAATACTTTGTTACTACTCACTTAGCCGCTTCCACTCGCTGCAATCGGCATACACATAAGCCGAAAAGCAGGCAAAAGACGCATGGGAATGCGCGTAAGCGCCGCGTCTTTTGCCGTAATTGCTCAGGGCGCCTAAGCAGTTACAATACTTTTTTCAAGAAAGGAAAGCAAACGAAATGCCTTGTCAAATATCCGTAGTAATCCCCTCCTACAACAGGAACGGACTGCTGCAAGCCGCCGTTGAAAGCGTCCTGCGTCAGGACGGCCAGGGTGGCAAATTTGAAATCAAAGAAATCCTTATCATTGATGACGGGTCAACGGATGGCACAGAGGAGGCAATGCAGGACTACGATGCAAATCGCCCCATCAAAAAACCTGTCATCCGTTTCCTGCGCCTTGAAAAAAACGGCGGCGCCGCAAACGCAAGGAACGTCGGGGTCAGGATGGCGCTGGGCGATTGGATTGCCTTTCAGGACAGCGATGACATTTGGGACGAAGGCAAGCTTGAAAAACAATCGGCCTGCCTCCTCCAAAATCCCCGGTACGGCATGGTCTACTGTGGGATATGCGAGAATTTCCCGGATGGCAGGAAGCTAACCCGTGAGGAGTACCACGAGGGCGCCTTATTCCGTCAACTGGCCACCCATAATTTCATAGACACGCCCTCCATGCTTATCCGAAAGGATGCCTTCCTCTCCGTCGGCGCTTTCGATACAGCCTTCACTGCCCTGGAGGACTGGGAATTCGCCTTTCGTTTTTCCCTGAAATACCAGATTGGCTGCGCTCATGAAATCCTGCTGCAATCCAGCATGCTTCCCTCGGGTCTGTCCTCGGATATTGCGAAGTTTTACGATAACCGCTGCAGGATGATTGCGAAGCACAAAGAAACTCTCCTGAAAAATGGCTGCTTTCAGGACGCGACAGCCTCCCTTTTGAATCATGCTGCTGAAAGAGGGATCGCGAGACAGGTTGGAACGCTCCTGGAGCAGCACTTGCTTTCCACATTAGCCTAATGCAGCCATGCAGGGAAACCGGCATGGCAATTGCCTGCCGGGCCGGGAAAAGTCCTGTCGCAATGCGGCATCACGTAAAAATACTCAACGCATTCCGGCATGGACCACTTCCATCATCTGTCCGACCCGGACAGAAAAGGTATGCTTTTCGGCTATTTTCCTGTGACCGTTCCCGCAAATATCCCGCCGCTCCTCTTCATGGGAAAGGTAATACGCGATTTTGTCCATCAGGTCCTGCCTGCTCTCATAATATACAAAATCCTCCCCCGGCACAAAGAAACGCAGAAAGTCCTCCTGGTAATTACTAAGGAGAAAGCCTCCGGCCCCCATGATGTCGAAGCAGCGCAGGGGGATGCCCTTCCGTATGCTGCGCAGGCTTATGTTCAGATTGATCCTGCTGCACTTAAAAACATAGGGCATATCGTCATAATAGTCGGCCCTTCCTTTATTCGAAACCCCCTTCGGGGAAAAGCCCCTATTCTCCTCATAGGTATATAACGAAACCGGATATTTTTCCCCAATCATCCGGAGGATTTCCATGCGTTCCAGGGTAGCCATCCTCCTGCAAAGAACATACTCCGAAAAAAGGTACGCGCCTGTTTCCATCCCCTCCTCGTGGGGGTACAGGGGAAGCGCCTCCTGAAGGGACGGAAGGACTGTCCCGGACAGGCACTCTTCCAAAAAGCTGTACCCGCCCACCTGCATCTGTGCCCGCATAAGCCCGTCCACATAACCGTGGGCATAGGGAGGAAGCTTCGAAAGCATTCGCTCATAAAGATTATGCTTTTCATTATACAGGGAACCGACAAAGGCGATGTCCGCCGAAAAGCGTGCTTCCTTCTCCGCATCCGGGACCAGCGCGTCCAGACGCTCCGTGGAAGCGGCCATGGGCAAATAATACACCGTGGGAATGCCCCTCCCTGCCAGATCCTCGTAGGTCTGGGAATCAAAGAGGAAAGCGTAATTCTCCGGATACCGAATCGTCCTGGAATAAAGGTTGACCTGGGGGCTGTCATAGGTCCAGCTCACATAAGGAAGCCCTTCCTTGTGGCAGACCTCGGAAACCAGAGGAAAAAAATTAAAGGAAAAAACGAAATCTGGAGCCGCCTGCCGGATCGCTTCCCCCATCCTGCCCTCCTCTCCCGGGTTTCTGCGGCCATGAACGTTTTTAAACGAATATGGGACAAGGACGGTCTCTTCCCCTTTTCTCCGATAGCCCCTGAAAGCCTCTGCCATATCCCGGTTGCACAGGGCATTCTCATCAAAAAGGTAGAATATCTTCATAAATGGGCTCCTGACTCATATAAAAACGAGCTCCTGACTCATATATATAGACTGCTGACTCAAAAAAAGTTTCCTGACTCAGAAAAATAGACTGCTGACTCAAAAAAGTTTCCTGACTCAGAAAAACAGACTGCTGACTCAAAAAAGTTTCCTGACTCAGAAAAATCACAAAAGGGGACTGTTCAATCCGGCTGAATCCCAGGAATAATTACGCCTCATCATCGAAAAGCGAAACGAGGCATTGCACCCTTTCCTTCCAGGTATCCTTCATGGAAGCCGCGAGCTGCCCCTCCCCGGCAATTTTCGCGGCGGCTTGCGGGTGTTCCAAAAGCCATCTGGCATCCTCAGCCATCTGCGGCAGATTAAGCAGATCGAAGAAAACAAGCTCCTTTCCATCCTGAAAGCGTTCATGAAGATAATGATTCGATTCAGAAAGACAGACCGCCCCATTCAACATGATGTCAAACACTCTTTCACTGCAACCGTTTTTGCTCCATGGCGTCAGGTTCAGGGCAAGCTTCGCGCGCTGGATTCTTTTGAGGCATTCCTCCCGGCTGACAAAGTCCTCGTGAACAGTCACATTGCCGCTAAACGGCAGGTCCGGATTCCAGTTTTTCCCAATTATCTCCACATGCACGCCCGCTCTGTCCAGCGCGCGGATAATATTTATTTTAAAATACCTCCGCACATACTTCTCAATCGTCAGGGCATGTTTTGTAATAATGTCAAAAAAGACATCCTCATCCTTTGACCTGATACCGCAGGCATTGACGTCCCATTTTTGACGCGTCAGCGGCATAAATGAAGTATGAAAGGATACTTTCATGAATTTTTGTGGGGCGGGGCCCCATGACCACAAGTATGAATGTCTTGCCTTTCATACTCCATTCCATTCCCGGCAAGGTAACGATGGACAGTCTCCTCCGTGGTAAGGGCAGGATTCCCAATCATAGACGAAACGACATGCTGCCAGAATTCCCACTCTCCGTCTTTCATCTCTTTTAAGGAAGCTATCCGACCTCATTCTCGCAATTTCCGATATAAAGGAGCTCTATATCCCGTTCCCCGTATGGCGTTTCCGTTTCCGCCCTGCTGCCTCCGCAGGGCAAAAAATACAGCTTCTCCACCTTGGGATAATACGCTTTCACAAATGCCGCATGGTCCCGATCCGTACAGATAACATGCAGATTGGGAACAGGGTTCAGAAACGCGGAAGGAAAGTTCCTCGGATGATCGACAACCCATGTATAAACAGGGACAGAGAATGCTTCCCAAAGATTCCTGCCATCCTTTAGCGAAAGCAGTGTTCCTATTTGATTGAAAAAAAGCCCAATGCAGCCGCCCTGTGACAGATAGGAAAAAAAGGCGTCCGACGTGAAGCTTTCCGGGACAGATGGATTTATAATGTAATAGTCCATGCCCAGGGCGGCAACAGCCCCGCATAATTCTTCCGTCAGTTCATCAAGGACAGGGAGAACCCCTTTGCTGAAAATAAAATGGTACTTATTTTCTCTCATTTTTTCAAATCATCCTCCCCTGACAGCCGCAAGCTTCAACAAAACCCCATCTTCGCGAAGGTAATGATCCAGTAAATTCCGAAGAGAAGCAAGGGAGAGAGTGCCACCGCTTCGCTTCTCATTAACGATAATATAATCAAAATAGCGCTCAGGAAAAGGAAGCGCTTCGCTTTTCCAGTTCAGACAGGTCAGCGGTACGGACGCGGACTGGGAAGCAGCCCCCTTGTCCTCTTCCGTGCCGAAAAGGATGGCATGGGGAAACAGCCGTTTCACCCTGTCCAGCATGGCGCCGCTCCCGGCTCCCAGGTATAGAAAGCGGAAGGACTCATGCCTTCCCCTCTCGATCCTCGGGAGAAAGCGGGCTTCCTCCTCTGTCATGGCGTATATGAAGCCTCCCCACTTACGAAGAAATGTTTCCGAGTTCTTTTTTTCAAGCCCCGATGCGTCATTCGAAGAAAGGTAGCCTCCCAGCCCCGCATGATAAACAAAACTGTTATGACAGCAGAGCAGGCGGAACCCGGCTTTCCGGAGGCGCATGCAAAGGTCGTCGTCCTCAAGATAGGCCGGGGAAAAGGCCTCATCCAGCCGGCCGCCCACCCGGTCGAGCGCGTCCCTTCGAAGCAGCAGCGCGAAGCCGGAAAGCTTTGCCTTTTCTTCATGTGCCCCCTCCATCGGCACATTTCTCTCCCTTCCATACGCAAGGTACTCTGCCGGCAACGGGAAAAACGGCCCCGCGAGCTGGTCTATCGGCGCGTAATTGGAAACGCAGCCCGCCGCGCCTACGCCGGAATCTTCATACAGCCCCATGCGGAGCCAGAAAAGGGCGTTTGGAGCCATCCGCGCGTCCTGATGAAGAAGCAGGACATCATCCCCCTCCGGCACATAGGATAATGCCTCGTTTAAGCCCCGGACATAACCCATGTTCTCATCACTCAGCAAAAGCCCTATGTCCCCCTGCGCTTTCAGCCATTCCGCCGTGCCATCATCCGAGGCATTGTCCAGTACCAGGATGCCATACGCGTCCGGGCTGCAGTAGGCACGGATGCTCTCGACGCACTTCTCCGTCATATAATGTTCATTGCGTGTTACGATAACGATGGTGACATGCCGTACATGCGCGAGGCCGGACTGTAGCAGCGCGGCTTTTCTCGCCCGGAGCCTTTCTTTTTCAGCCGAATCCGTACAGAGGAATTCCGCGTTTTCATAGCATAGAAACGCGTGATCCGGGTTTTCCGGGGCGCGGGCATCCCCCAGAAGCTCATATTCCCTCCACTCATCTATCACAGTGGGGTTTGGCCGCTCTGAATTCTGACACAACGAAGCGCCTGAAGGGGAAATCAGCTCATCTATCAGAGCAGGGTTTAACTGCTCTGCGTTCTGACATGGCGAAGCGCCTGAAAGGGAAATCGGATCCTGATCCGGCCCGTCCTCCCATTCCTCCTGGTGATAAAATCCAAAATCCTTCTGCACGATCTCCACCATTTTCCTTGCGGACAAACGGCTTCGGAATTTAGGATTCCTGAAAATGTTCTCTGTCATCCAGTCCGGCTTGTCAATCTTTTCAAAAGAAACCGCCTCGAAATCCTTCCCAAACCAGATGAAATCTCCGTCCCCTGTATCCGACGGGTCGAAAAAAATGCCGCATCTCCGGAAGGAATGCCAGTTCCTGAATAGATATTGCGAAGGATAATGCAGCGCCGCGTAAGACCCATAGGTCTCAAATTCACTGAAGCAGGCGTCCCTGAGCTTTGGAATAGAACGAAGTATCTTTTCCCAGAAAACATCACCCTTGAAATTCCCGTTTTTTTCAATGTCTGCCAGCATGCTTCTCATAATGCCGCAATGAAAAAGCATATGCTCGGAAATGCAGCTTTTCCTGATGATCTTTTTAAGGTCCGGCAGCAGCCTTTTCATCGTAATGAAAAAATTCTCATCATATTCATTCTTTAAGTCCATAAAAGGACGGTCGCTTTTCGGGTCAAACATGGAAATATCCACGCAGGGAACCGTATCCCCGTCCCAGCTCATATAATAATCATCCTGACAGATCCTTGAATACTGCATCTTCAGAAACTGCTGGTAATACCAGCCCACGACGCCCCTGGGTGCCTCACGGCCCGCCAGTTCCCCTCTTTCCCTCAGGCATTCCGTCATCACGGCCGCCACATCGGAAAAAGGGATAATGTCATTTTCATCGAGGAATAGCACGTTTTCCGGATATCCCGCCTTCTCCAGCAGGCTTCCCACATCCTTATTTCCGACAAAGATCAGCTTCCTGCTCTCAAGGTGTTCCCAAAGCCTGTGGTGGTGCATGGCAAGGCGCCGGAAATCCTCCGCCGTGGTTACGACCAGCGTGTCATATTCCCTCGCCGCAAGTTTTTTCTTTAATTCCATCCTTTTCTATGCCATCCTTCTCTCTATATATCAGCCTTCCCCTCCCTGCTCTTCCCGTCCTCTGCCTTCTTTCGAATCGCCTCCCACAGAGATGATGCGACAGCGTTTCCATAAGCGCGCCCTCCCCCCTCCTTGTCAGAAAGGGGAGAGCCCAGCCCCTGAACCTTTTCCTCCCATAAGCTCCGGCTTTCCTCCCCGGCTGCTTCCGACAGCACATCTACATAAAATTTTTTCATATTATCAGACTGTACAATAACCAGATCGGAGAATACGACTCCCGGCGTCGTCACGTAATAAACCGCATTGCGCGCAGCCGGGTCATTCTTCTGCCTCCCGTCTAATTCCTCCGTCACAAACCACGGGATATATACAAGGCATTCCGTATGCTTCCGTAGCTCCCTTATGTAAAAGGCCGGATGGACGCTCATGGAATTATTATATTCATCATAGGGGTTTTGAGTAATAATCACATCCGGATGCCTCAGAGAAAAGGCATAATCCCTGTATCCGGTAATGGGGACATAATCCGGAAAAAGCCCCCCATCGTACCATTGTTCCTGCAGCATTGTTCCATCCACATCCCGGTAATACCATGGGACGGGGATGACCGAAACCTTCCATTCCTCATCCTCCATGGCCGCGCTGAAGACGCTTTCCATGGCCGCCCAGTCAGAAGCCCTGCGAGGCAGGAACACTACTTCCTTTTTCTTCCAAAGCCTAGTCCCGGCAAATTCCAGCATCGAATCCAGGTCTTCCCGCAGGACGGCAAGCATGGTCGGCCCGCCATCATCAGCTCCATGGGCCCGGACGGTTTCCTTCTCCGCGGCGGAATTGTCAGCCGCTATGTATTCATAAAGCTGATAGAGATGATCGGCAAACGTTTCCAGCATGGAAACCAGGCCCGGAGCCTCTTCCAGACCGGACTGTTCCAGGCCCGTGCCAATGCCAACCGCCACCTGCTGAAAATCAGCCAGCATCTCCGCGGCCGCAGCCTTTTCAAGAGATGAAAAAGCTGCGGAAAGGGACAGGACGGCGGACTTCAGCGCGGAAAGGGATGACCTGGCCCATTCTGCCGGTGAAAGAAGCTTTTGGGCTTCCAGGCTCTTTTTTATATCTTCCCCTTTAATCTCATAAGGAAATAAATGGGAAGGCCTCATATGTTTGCCCAGCCTCTCGGAAGCGATGGAAAAATAAGGATAGGAATGTATCGTCCCGCCCCTTGTCTTTAATTCCCAGTTGCCATAAATCCTACGCAATACCCCCCTGTATTTCCACGGGACCGGAATACTGAACTGTTCGAAAGGAAGGCGATCCGTCTGACTGAAAAACTCAATGGGGAAAGAGGCGTTGTAGGAGATGAAGTTCGGCACATTTCCCACAATCCCGGTTTTCTCATTTTGAAAAAGAGTGCAGGCCTTCATTTGGAGCCTCTGCAGCCTTTCCCGGAAAGAAAGCCCCTGTTCTGCCCCATCCTCCGAAACATTCAGAATCCCTTCCACCCGGCTGATCGCGTCCTCCATATCCTCGGAAAATTCATGGCCTGTATACATGCGGGCGATTTCATTAATCTCAATCCAGATGATGTCCCTGTAGTTTTCCCGCTTAGTATCAGGGCTGATATTGTCCAAAGGGAACACGTCGATCAAAGCCTGATAAGGGAAGCCATGAAACTGCCTGAGAACCTCCGGCTCGCTATGATATAATCTCGGATAATTCCTTATGGAAACCCCCGGCGAAAAGCCATTGACCGTTTCGTCCCTGTCCGTGGCAAAGCTCTCTATGGAAAAGCCTTCCGGCAGTTCATCCTTTGCCGCCGCGAGAAAGCTGTCAAAATCCTCTCGCAGCATGCAAACGTCCACATCGTCGTCCCATGGAACAAAGCCCTGATGGCGCGCCGCGCCCAGAAGCGTCCCATACATGGCAAACCAACGGATGTTATGCTTCCGACAGATTCCATCGATGATTTCCAGAATTTCCAGGGCAGCGGCCCAGTACCGCTTGATTATGCCAGGAACATAAAAGCCCTCTCTCACCTCATCCTCAAACCAGTCTTCAGAAAAACGCATTTTTCCCCCTTGCGAAGCCTTGCCAACGCGACAGCGCATCAGCTTCTCACATAATCAGAGCGGCAAAAAACCACTCTGATCCGAAAGCCTTGCTGCTGCAGTGCCACATCGGTTTATCATATAATCAGAGCGGCAAAAACCACTTTGATTCCAAAGCCTTGCTGCTGTAGTGCCGCATCGGCTTCTCACATAATCAGAGCGGGAAAAACCACTTTGATCTGGAAAATTACCACAGTTATTCAGTCAGCCATGCATGCGAAAAGCCAGGGAAATGCTGATTGAATCAGCATTTCCCTATGATGCACACGAAAACGCAAAGGAAATTTGCCGCTGGGCGGTGCGTTTTCGGCGCCGGAAACGCTTAAATCAGCATTTCCCTAACTATAAACCTGAATACTTTGAAATCGTCTCCCATAACGCGGACTTCCGAATCTCCCCATAGCCATAGCCTTCTCCCGGAGGAGCCTCCATGACCGGAGAACCAAGGCCCTGGATTTTTTCCTTCCAAACGCCCTCCGTCCCTTCCCCCGCCATCTCCGTAAGCTTCCGGACATACGTTTCCTTCATCTTTTCAGACTGGACAATAATTAAATCGGAAAAGACCACCCCCGGCGTCAAGGCATAATAAAGCATTGTATAGTCCGCCGGGTCCATCTTCTTTCCAGCGTCAAATTCATCCGTCACAAACCAGGGGATATAGACGAGGCGCCGCGTATGCTTTCTCAGCTCCCTGGCATAAAAATCGGGATGAATGCTCATGGCGTTATTATATTCATCATAAGGAATCTGGATAATCACAATGTCCGGGCAGCGTGCCGCGACATCATAATCCTGAAAAGGGACAATGGGCACGTAGTCCGGGAACTCCCCTCCCTCATAGTATGTCTCTCCCGCTGTCTCCCCGTTCCCGTCCCGGTACCGCCAGGGAACAGGGACTACGGAAACATTCCATTCCGGATCCTCCTTTGCAGCTTTCCAGATGCTTTCCATGGCTTTCCAATCACGAGCCCTTCGTGGAAAGAACGCCACTTCCCGGCGCGTGCCATTACTTGACAAAATGAAATCGACAATCTTTTTCAATTCATCTTTTAATGAAGAGATCGTGGCGGACGCATTGGAAAACTCATCCTGCGAAACAATATCCCTTCCATCCCCGCGGCTCCCGGATGAGAAGAAAAGGTAAGCCCTGTAAACAGATTCGCAAAATGATTCCAGCATGGAAACGGCAGTCCCCATCTGTTCCGCCCCAGACTTTTCCAGAAGGGTCCCTGTATGGACAACGTCATCCTGCAGCTTTTTCAGCAGTCCCAGGATTTCCTCCGCGCCCATATAGGAAATAAGGGCAGGGATGCGGGACAGAATTTCCTGCCACTCTCCAAGATGCCGTCCCGCCCGGAATTGGGCAGGCAGGCAGTCCGTCTGCCCTTTATTTCGCAGCATATCTTCGTTAATCTTCATCGGGAAAAGATGCGATGGACTAGAAATAGCTTCAATCGAGCTGGCCATGTCCTTGAAAAAAGGGTAGCCGTGGGCCGTCCCCCCGCGGACCTTCTTCCTCCAATTGCCGTAACACGCCCTGAGTACCTCCTCATAGGCCGCGGGCACCCTCATGCTCATACCCTCAAAAGGCAGCATTATCGTTTCTGAAAAGGCCGATTTCGGGTACTTTGCCCCCAGGATGGCATATAAGCCCACGTTTCCCACATAATCTGCCGCCTCCCCCCGAAACAGTGCTGACGCTTCCCTGTCCAGCCTGACAATCCGCTCCCGGATGGGCAATCCCCGGTTCATGTTATGAATCCCCAAAACAGATTCCGACCGGCTCAAGGCCGACTCAATATCCCGTTCGGAAAATTCCCCTTTTGCCAAAAAGGACGCTATGTCATTCAAGTCAAGCCAGATATGATCCCGGAGACGCTCCCGCTCCGGATTCCTGGACAGATTGTCATAGGGGAATACATCCACAAAGACCGGGTAAGGGAAGCCATGATATCGGGAAAGAGTATTCGGCTCCCTGAAGAGAGGGGTGAGGCTATTTCTCACCGTAACGCACGGGGCGAGGAAAGTCCCTTTTTCATCAGAAAAACTATTGGCAATGTAACATCCGGACAGTTCTTCCCTTGCATAATTCAAAAAAAGCTCAAAATCCTCTCTCAGCATGCAGATATCCAGGTCATCATCCCAGGGAATGAAGCCCCCATGACGCGCCGCCCCAAGCAACGTCCCGTAAGCCGCATACCACTTTATGGAATGCTTATCGCAAAGCTCGGCAATCATGGACAGGAGCTCCAGCATGGCGGCCCAGCTTCTTTTCATGATGGCAGGTACATAAAAGCCATCCCTCACTTCATCCTCAAAATAATCATCCGCAAACATTCCCGCCCTCCCCGCGGCTGTATCCATCAGAGCAGCCTTTTGATTATTTCAGCAGCGCGCATAAGGACAGAGTGCCTGTCTTTAACATATTCATAACCATTTCGGGCAATAGTCTCCCTTTCCGCTTCATGCAAAAGGTAATAACATGCCTTGTCTGACAAATCCTCCGGGTCATCATAAACCGAAAAACATTTTCCATCAAGTTCCATGTCCAGCTCCGGCTGCCGGTTTGTCAGCAGGAAACCTCCGCAGCCCAATACGTCCCATATCCTTTGCGAAAGGCCGCTTCGGATTGCCCTGGCCGTGTGATGTATATTGACTTTGCTTTGACGGAATATCCGGGGCATTTCATACATGGTCTCGGCGCCTTCCGTATGGCACAAGACCCCCCGAAGCTCCGATACATCGCTTCTGGTGAAAAAATGGAGCTCCCGGGGCGCAAGCCTCGCGGCAGCCGTATTGAGAAGCCGAACACGTTCCCTGTAGGTAAGATGCGGGCATATATAATAATCCCAGACAATAAAGGCATCAATCTGCCGAACACTCTCCACGTTGTCAGCGCTGGAATAAAAAGAATCATCCGCTTTTTTGAAATTATCCGCGTCTCTTGATGAAACAAGCTCCTCCAATGTCTGGCCCGGGGGCAGCATTTCCTGCATTTGGATCAACGCGTCATAATAACCCCTCTCATAATCCGGGAAGGAGAGCTTCAAGAAAGGATCCTTTTCATTATATAATGATCCTACGAAGGAAACATCATAAAGATATCCGGTCAAATTCCCCAACACTTTGTCAAAACGGTCGACAGCCGAGCCCAGAGGGAGATGAAAAATATTTCCGGGATTTTCATCTTTAACTGAAAGATATTGGGCGTAATCAAACAGAAAAACCCGGTTGCAGGGATTTCTGATCTGCACATCATAGATTTCGGGAACAGGGCAGTCCACCGTCAAGGCAACGTAGATTACTGAGAGGCGCTGGCAGATTGCGGAAATGTAAGGAAAAAAATTTATGGAAAAAACGAAAATGGGTTTATGTTCCAGGATCAACCTGCCCAGCCTTTCCACTCTCTCCCCGGGAGGAATATTCTTCCTCCTGATTTCATCGCAGTCCTCTTCCACTTCCAGGCCGAAGCGCCGAAAAGCTTCAATATAATCCGGTTCACAAATGCTGCCATAACGATGCGCGACTATCCGCATGAAGCCATCCCCTCCGCTTCTTCCCGATCAGAACGGTCCTTTGCCGCTTCCTTCCCATCCCGTCAAGCCCTAAAGCAAAGTTCTATGCGGGTTTGACGAACTTCTATTTACATAAGTCTTTTTGTTCCGCTACCCATCCGGCGTCAGGTTTGATACAGGTTTGACGAATTTGTTTGCCCACTTCTATGACTATCTTAATCATGAGTTTGAAAAATGCCATACATAATGTACCGTAACAAGGTAAATTTTTCAATGAATTTTCAAAAAAAGAAGTTTATATGTCTTATATTCTGTTTTCAAGAGCCGATATAATAAATGTAAAGACGGATCTTTATGTACATTCAGTTAACAAATTACCTTGTCCTGCAATCAGGTGCACATGAAACAGGACATAGCTGGGACAGGGAAGTCACAGCGAAGTTGAAAACAGGAGGATAATATGGTTATTCAGCACAATATCGCTTCAATCAACTCGTACAGGAATCAGAGCTCCAATGTCACCAACCTGAACAAGAACCTTGAGAAGCTTTCTTCCGGCTACAGGATCAACAGGGCCGGTGATGATGCCGCAGGTCTTGCCATTTCCGAGCAGATGCGTCACCAGATTAATGCGACTGACCAGGCTATTGTGAACGCGAAGGACGCTGTTGGTTTCATTCAGACCGCAGAAGGTGCTCTGACCGAAGTACACAGCATGTTGCAGCGTATGACCACACTGGTAGAAGAAGGTCAGAACGGCATCCAGAACAAGACATCTAAGGAAGCTATCGAGAAAGAGCTTCAGCAGTTGAAGTCCGAGATTTCCAGGATTGCTACCAGCTCTACGTTCAATGATGTTAATGTATTCTCTGATGCCACATTCCAGGTTGGGCCAACCAGCACCGAGACAATCCAGCTTAGCAAGGTGAGTTTGACGACCATCGCAGCCGGTGTCAGCAAGCTCGGAGCCAGCAAGCTTGACTCTCTGAAGAGTATGATTAACAGCCTTTCCGTCAGCCGTGCCGACCTTGGTGCAAAGCAGAACAGGCTTGAGCATACCATCAGCAACCTTGAGGCCGCTTCTGAGAACCTGACAGCTGCAGAGTCTCGTATTCGTGATACGGATATGGCAAAAGAGATTTCGGCATTCACAAAGAACAACATCCTGAACCAGGCTGCTCAGTCCATGCTGGCACAGGCGAATTCACAGCCTCAGAATGTCCTTTCTCTGCTCCAGTAATTGTTGAATTTCTATGGTATTATTCCAGTCGTGCAGCAAGCTTATACATGTTGTATGACCTAACGGAAGCCGGGATTTCATTATTGAAGTCCCGGCTTTTGCTTTGCGAAAACATTTTATCTTCTTTTTCGTCTATGCGGCAACGCTTTACGGTAGCGCTCTATGCCGCAGCCTTTTATCTTCTTTTTCGTCTCTCAAACAATACAGGCTGCGAAGCAGACAACTCCAAGGTTCCTGCCTTTCAGTCACGAAACAATACCAAAGACAGCCTCCACATCCTTAATAAATCTGCCCTTTTCTTCATTGATCCACTGCCGGTAAAAGTCAAAATCCCCTCTCCTCTCAGCATATTCCTTAAGGCACAAACGAATAAATGCGCTAATCGTGTCAAATCCTGCCCTATCCTGGTCAAATTTGTACCCCTCCGGAATAGGAACATCCTCATAATACTGCGCGCTTCCATACCTTCCGGTAATGACCAGACAACCGCAACTGGCCGCCTCCCTGGGGATCCTGTCCTTGCCGGGATGATTTCCAAAGTCTATGTATATTTTTGCCCGGCAAAGCAGATCGTATACCTCCTTTGTCGTCAGATTATTGATTGCGCAATATTGGATGTCCTCAGAGCTTTTCACGAGCTTCTTGACAAATTCATACCCCTTGCTGGGGTTGTACAGGACGATGTCCTCTTTCGGGCTGGACAGGGCTTCCGCCTGATGATCAAGATACTGGTGGTTAAGGTAATCAGACAAATATTTCATTTTCGAGGGATCAAATCCCTTTTCCAAAAGGTAAGCAAAGGCATAATGAGACTGATACAGATTGACATCGATCCGCGGCCGAATAAGCGCGAGTATTTCTGTCTCTCTTCCCTCCGTTGACTCAACAAAATTGTCAACGCTGAGCCACCATAAAATACGGCACAGATTTTTTCGACGGAGGATGTATTTTGCATAGCCCTCCGGGATCACAAGCGCGTTTTCCGGTTCCTCCTTGATCTCCTCTTCCAAAGCGACATGCCCGCTGACATAATCCATGAATTCCGGGGGACAGCAAGGCCTTGAACTTCCATCTTTTTCAATATAGACGATGTACGCGCATCCCTCCCAGAGCCTGTTCAACCAATAAACAAGCTGATGGACAAGCTCAGTACCCCCGGTTTTCAGATAGGCAGGACAAAGCGCGTATATTGTTTTATATTTGGGAGCCGATGCTGTCTCGAGAACCCGCTCCCTTTCCCTCCTCCTGAAATAAAGCCTCCTGTATTGCCCGGTATTCCCCAGGGAAATTACGTCCTGACTGTCCGTAATCCAGCCGGTCCTTACGGCGAAATCCCAGGCCAGACTCTCTTTTTTGTCTTCTTTTTTTAATAAAAAAGCAGCCTTTCCTTTTATGGAAAGGCAGTTATCAAGCCCATTCTCTTCTATCAGAATAGTTTTTGGCCGCTCTGAGTTCTGACATGGCGAACCGTCTGAGGGGCAAGTCGGCTCGCCCAGCCCTGGTAAAGAAACATTTTCAGGGGAAAGGAAGTCCTCCATAATGATCAGGAAATCAAGTTTTTCCGGCAATTCCTCCGCATCCCCGGCGCTCATCAGCCAATAAACCCTCGACATAGGATAAAGAAGCTCAATAAGATGACAAAGAGAATGACCGGAAGGACCCAGAATGCCAATGCATATCGAGGCATCTTTTGCCACACCCGACAAAAGGCAAACGTATTCTTTCCATTGAAGCAATAAATTGGCATGCTCATTTTCCAAACGACATAATTCTTCATCAAGGGCGGATAATTTCCCATTATCCGAGCTAAGGGCGATTTCACTGAGAAGCCTCTCATATGTCCTAATAATATCATTCATGCTAATGGCCGCTCCCTCTCCCTATACGTATTGGCCGCTCTTTTGCGTTTCAATCACAGGAACATCAAAATAAGACAATTTCTTTGTTTCCATCCAGACATCAAGGAGAAATTCGGAAAGATAGCCCATCACCCGGTTCTGCTCCCTGGTATATCCCCTGGTATCAATCCCCGATTCCACCTTGAAAAGAAGCTCAAAAAGCCAGGAAAGAAATTCCCTGCATTTACCAGCCCTCGAAATGAATATATTGCAATAATGCCCCTTGTTCCCTTTCAACCTTCGATTCCATGCATCCAGGAAGAAAGGGTATTCCTTTTCCAGAACGCTCCCGAGAAGCAGCAGGTCTTTTTTCACGCCGGCGCAGGCACAGTAATAATCCTCTGCCGACATGGTCAGGGAAAAGGCCCTCGGCGTAATAAAATCATACTTTTGTAGAAGCTGTTCCGCATCCCACTTGTTTAAGAACCTCTTGCCTGATGTGTCCGTGAAGAACCTCCGGTAATGACAAAAACCCACTATATCCTGTTCATTCAGAAACGGCATCCTGTTTTTCAAGACCCAGTATAGACCCGTAAGCTCGCAATATTGTGGATTTTTGAAAGAAATATTCTCACCGGCGTCATCCGAAAGAATCCCCAGTTCCATCTTGCTGCAGCTTTTTCCAAGCTGCAGCGGAATGTAGCCTTTCACAGGAGGAACATGGAATGCGGCGTGACCCATGACGAAAAGCTGGAAAGAATGCCGGATTTCTTCACAGAAAGCCTCAGGGAAAACAGGGACATCCACAGGAGAAATGATTTTGATTCCATACTTTGCCGCATAGGATAATCTCGAAATCTCTTCAAGCGACCTGTTCGGCAAGTAATAATCAGCCTCTCGCAAGACCTGCTCCTCATCCTTTTTTTCAATTCCACATAAATTGATCAGGCTGTGAATGTCATCATAAGCGGCAAGGGAATTGACGAGCCTTGAGCACAATTCTTCCATTTCCTCACGTTCCACATCATAAGCGAGAACCAGCTCTGCTTCCGCTTCCGGAAAGGACGAAATGAAATTCATGATAATAGATAAAAAAAGCGGATATGGATCCTCGCCGTCAAGAAAGTGCAAAAACATCGGAACATCCTCAGATATTCTGGGGATGCAAGGATGTCTCTTTCCTGATGAAGCAGGGCGCCCATGAGGATCATTGAACGGATCTGACGCGTCCTCTTCCAGATATTTCGCGACAAAAGCCCTGACGTCCCCCTGCAGATCAGCTTGTGCGCCGCGCAGCCTTGCCGTATCCCATGTCCACCAGGAAATCTGAAGCAGACCGTTGATCAGATCCTCCGGGAAACGGTACTTTATAATCCTTGCCGGATTGCCTCCAACAATGGCATAGGGGGGTACATCTTTCGTAACCACGCTGCCGGCAGCCACCACGGCCCCGTCATGTATATGGACGCCTCCCAGTATCGTTGTTCTGTCGCCAATCCAACAGTCATTGCCAATAATAATCTCGCCCTTCCTGTGGAGCTTCTTCTGCATCTGGCCCATGCTCAGACGGTCCTCTGCCCCCGCTGACGCGAATTCCCGGATCACCCCCTGGTAAACAGCGGAATAGTCATGATCCATATCAAGGATAAGCAGCGTCTCATTTCCGATAGATGTATATCTCCCTATCTGGACGTGATAATGCTGCTCCTTCCCCGTAAGCCAGCAATTAACCTTTAAACCGGCGATATAAGCCCCTCTCCCAACAGCGAGCATCCGAAAGCCCGGAACCCGCGAGGAATCCGAGGCCAGTATCAGATTATCCTTTGGGCTGTAGTCTAAAGATAGTTCGAAAATCATTAACTCCCCCTATCCAGGCATAATGAGGTGAGAGAAACTTCACAGATATTGATATTTATTGCCGTCATAAAGCTTGACGCAGATATCCGCGTCGGGAATCTTTTTATTGATCATTCGGCTTTACTGCCAGGCAGCTCGGCGGTCTCGAGCACGGAGGTGATCGCGTTATTCAGTACCTTGTTCTCCACCACCTCCCGCAGGGTGCCGGGGCCGTAATTTCCGGCAGTGAGCTGACTGCCTCCCGGAACCTTTACATTGGTGCTGTAGACGACATTCGCAGTATTTTCAATACCTGCCGTACTTCCCGCATTTGCAAGATTCAGACTGATTTGGGGGTTACCTGCATTTACTGTATTTGCCGAATTCCGGGAATGAACCGTATTTATTACATTTGCCGAATTCACGGCGTCCCCCCCGCGAGACGCGATGAAAGCATCCGGCCCTATGGAATTCGGCGCCTCAGGATACCGGACGCGGCTTTGCACATCGCTTATGTAAGCGCCCGGGCCTATGGAATTTTCGTTTTCAGTTGCCCGGACCTGGCTGTATCCATAGGACATGTAGGCTGCCGGCCCGAATGCCATTTTCTCCGCCTCGCTCATCCCGTCTACTGCCGGTGCCTGCTGCCCGCTTACAGAAATCATCTGATCGGCCGCCACGGCGCCGCCCGAGGCCGGAAGCCCGGACGTACCCGCATCATACGCGGCAGCCGCCCCCTGACTTCCGTTTACGTTGGCCGCCCCGCCTCCCCCGTAGGCATCCATTGTGCTGGCTGCGGCGGCTTCATTCGTTGATGCCCTGGAAACAGTGTCCGTTGACATCACGCCTGCCTTTTCCGCGTCAAGGCCTGTGGAGCTTTGGACGGACCCGGCAGGGGCAGAAATGGCCGCGGTGCCAGGATCCCCGCTTGTTCCAGATGTTCCGGATGTTGATGCCGTATAGGCGGCATTATTTACATATGGATCCGCAGCATTCGATGCCTGGAAAGCTGCCGCCCCGGCATTGGGGTTAAAAGCGGGATTGGCATAGGAATTATACGCGTTATTAGGGATGCCGCCATAATTATAATTATAGCCATTGTTGTAGCCAGCATTATAGCCATTATTTGTATTATAAGCGTTATACATATTATACGCATTGCTGCCGTATCCGTAATTTGGCGCTGCCTGGTACGGCGAGAAGCCGCCAAAGCTCTGGGATGAAGCCAGATTGGAAAGGGCATTGGCATAAAAGCCCCCCAGCAGGCTGTTGCCGGAGAGGCTTCCAAAGAGGCTGGCGTCTCCCGTAGAATTCAGCAGGGAAGTCCCTCCGAGCAGGCTGGACGCCCCCAGCAGGGCGCTGCCCAGATTGCCGATGGCCCCGCTGTTCGCGGAAAGCCCGGAGGAAAGCATGGCGTTGACAAGGTAGGCGTAATTCTGCGAGCCCTGCTGGGGATAGGCCGCGTTCGCGTAATCGGCATACACTGTCGGTCCATTCCCGTAAGGCGTTCCGGAAGCATATGTCCCATTTACCCCGTACGCCCCGTAGGAACCGCCCAGACCATAGTCGGTGCCGGAAACCTGAAAGCTGCTGTCGCCCAGAAGTTTCGTGATGGCTTTGACATAGGCCTGCGTCTCATTATAGGGAGGAACGCCCTTGTACTTCCGCACTGCGTCCGGCCCGGCGTTGTATGCCGCCAGTGCCAGAGGGACTGATCCGAAAGTCTTCAGGTGATCCCTGAGCATCTTCGCCCCCGCCATGATGTTCTCAAACGGGTCAAAGGGATTTTTGACCCCCAGCTCCTTCGATTCATAGGGCATAATCTGCATGATGCCCTGTGCCCCTGCGCGGGAAACCGCCGTCGGAACAAAGTCGGACTCGATCTTTGCGACAGCCATAAGGAGACGCTTGGAAATGCCGTATGTCCTCGCGGCATGCGTAAAAATCGAATCATATTTGTTGTTCACGCCGATTCCGGAGGATACGGAGGACGCTTCCCTCGCGCTGGCCAGGGCATTCTGAAAGCCCACCGCGGAGCTTGTCATGCCGGAGGTCTGCGAATATTGACGTCCATAGGAAGAATTTCCCACACGGATATTCTGGGTGCGGTTGGACTTAGCCGCCCTGATCTCATTCAATTCCTGCATACTTTGGATCAATGCCATAGTAAAGCCCCTCCGTCAGTCTTTCACTGTTCACCAATGCCCCGTCCGATCCGAACTGATACTCTCCCACCGTCGTATCAAAAAGCATTTTGCCGTCTTCGGCAAGATAGTACCATTTCTTGTTGAACAGAAGCCAGCCCGTATGCATCTCGCCCCTGTCATTAAAATAGTACCAGCTCCCGTCCAGAAGGATCCAACCAATCTGCATGCGACCCGTGACGGGATCCAGCCAGTACCAGAAGCCGTTCGAATCCCTGTACCAACCCGTCTGCATATAGCCATTGACATCCACATGGTACCAGGAACCGGGCGTTGACTGAATCCACGTGTTCATCTGAAGCACGCCGTTTCCTGCAAAAAAGCACCAGCGACCATCCAGCCCGGTATCCCACCAGCCCGTGCACATGGCGCCGTTCCTGTCCATGTAGTACCAGTTCCCATCCTTATAAAGCCATCCGACCACCGGCTGGCCGTTGCTGTCTATGTAATACCATTCCCTCTCCACGTACCGCCAGGTATCGTAGGCCGTGCTGCTACCCGTGCCCCGGGGAGCCACCTCCGATTCCGTCTCGTCTCCGTCCTCATCTCCGCCTTCATCCTCTTCACTGTCCGGAAATTCCTCCGTGACCGATAGGACGAAGTTCCCTTCCTTTAAATATTTCTTCTCATCGCTTGTGAGGGGAATGGCCTTCACCTCGTAATAGTAAATCTTGCTGGTATCGCCGACAAACTCCGCAAGGTCAAGGAAGCTGGTCCGGACATTGTTGAAGGACTTGATCTTCTTGTCGTCGGCATAGAGCTCCACCCTGTAGCCCGGGGCGTGGGGCACCTTCGTCCAGATGGCCTTCGTCCTTGCCGCGTTCCATCCTGCCTTTTCCGTATCCCCCAGCACGCTGACAGGCGTATAGTAGGCCCATACGGTGAAATGATCCTCCCTGTCCGTCTGATAGCCGTCAAACACAGCCCCGGTAACCTTGCAGGTGGAGTGGTTGATCTTCGTGGAGAAATGCCTCCCCTCGTCCGCGCTGAGCTGCACCTTGACGCGGACGCGCTTCCCGGGAACCCACTTGCCCACATCCTTCTGGAAAGTGACATCGCTGAGGAAGGCTCCCTTCGTTTTCGTTGTAATGTCCGGCGTCAGGATTTCCTCCTGCTCCCCGTAAAGATCCTTGAAGGTGATCTCAACAGACTCAATCACGCTGGATTCCGCCGCGAAGGCTCTTCCGGTGCCTCCGGAAAAGGCGAATACAAACAGCAGAAAGAGAAACGAGGCAAAAAGCATCTGCCGGACGCCTCCTCTGTACATTTTCATAGCACACCTCCCCTGTCAGATCGGGTTTTGGCCGCTCTAAAATCAACAGGCGAACCACCTGCGGGGTAAATCAAATCATCTATTATCAGAAAGGCTTTTAAGCAATTCGGGCTCCGACATGGCGAGCCGCCCGTGGGGTAAATCAACTCATCTTACCAGAGCGGGCTCAGCCATCTCGGCTCTGACATGGCGAGCCGCCCGTGGGACAGAGCAACCCTGTCCCCAAAGCCCGCGACTGTGCGAAGCACGCGCCTCAGGAAGTCCACCAGATGCCGTCCCCGTCGATTGCCAGACCATCGATGACCGTATTTCTGGCCATCTCGCCGCTTCCGGGATAGAAATAATGCCAGATGCCATCGATCTGATACCATCCCTCCACCATCGCCCCGTTATAATCCAGAAAATAGGTGTTCTGATCCCGCCGAAGCCAGCCGGTGAACATCACGCCCTCCAGGCTGTTCTGAATCTCATTCAGATAATACCATTTTCCCTGGGACTGGAGCCATCCCGTATAGATGCTGCCATCC
Source organism: uncultured Oribacterium sp. (assembly GCA_946413525.1). Classification (GTDB taxonomy): domain Bacteria; phylum Bacillota; class Clostridia; order Lachnospirales; family Lachnospiraceae; genus Oribacterium. The sequence continues at coordinate 43,949 of CAMKKZ010000014.1, read as the reverse complement.
CCATTAAAATAATAGTAGTATTCCCCGATGACACGCCATCCGCCCGCCATCATCTGTCCCTCCATCTCGCCGCTCTTAAGCTCAGTAACAGGGATCAGGTAATACCATTTGTTGTCAAGATGCACCCAGCCCAGCGCCATGACGCCAGTATCATAGAAGAAAAACCATTTGTTGTAAAGGAACTGCCATCCCGTCACGGCCCGGCCAGCATTGTCGAAATAATACCATTGGCTCTCGATATTTGCAAATCCGGGCTGCTGGAGCTCCCCCGTAGGGTAACGGTAAACCCAGGAATTCCCTTCCCTGGACCAGCCCACCTTCTGCGTCGGGGTGGAAGCCTGCGCGTTCCTGCTGTCCTGCCCCTTGCCGTCGGACACGTCCCACTCCCCGATGACCAGATCACCCGACTGCAGATAGTCGCTGCTGGCACCGACGCGCTTGTCCTTTGTGACGGTGCGCACCTTTACGGAATATTCCCCGGTCCTTGTCATGTAAGGGTAGAAATTGTACTGCAGCGCGCTGACCTGCGCCGTATAGACCGGCTTCTCATCCCGAAGCAGTATGGCCTCATAAAGTCCCGATGTATTGTCCGGCTTCGTCCAGCGGATAGTGCCTATGCTCTTTTCATTCCAGTACACGTCATTCGGCGGGTCATAGCGGCCCGTCACCATTTTGACCTTTAGCGTGACCAAAAGATCGTCCCCGTCCCGCCTGGCCGACACGAAGCTGCCCCCGTTAATGGAAACCTTCCCGGCCTTGTAGCTCGCAAGGAAATAAAACTCCGCGATATCCATCGGCGTCAGGGTTACAACGATCTGGGGTTCATCTCCCGAAAGCAGCTCCTTGACGGAATTCTTCCATTTCGCATCGGAAATAACATATTGATTACCGGTCGTATAGATGCTGACCCCCCGGTCCTCCACTTCCGTTTCTTCAATCCCGAGATCCGGAAGGCTCTGCCCCACCTCCAGTTTGGACTTGACCATGATCTTTATCTGGCTTATGGGGCTCGACGCAGCGTAAGCCTCCAGAATATGGGGCAGAGGCACGAAGCGCGGCGCCGCATATTCAGGTATCTGGAGGAAAATGAAAACAGCGAGAAGAAACGCGAAAAGCCGCGGAAAAGCGAACTGCATCATAAACAGCTTCCTTTTTCGCCGCTTGCCCTCTTCCGCCCGCCCCCAAAGATCTGCCTGATTCCCACGCATTGTCACATCGCGCAATAATCCCGCATCCCTATTCCACATAGTCATCGCCTTTCTCGTCTTCCCGGGCTGCCGCTTCCGCCTGCGACAAGGCAATCTCGGCCCGCTTTTTCTTGTCCTTCTCCGGATCCCCGGTAAAGCCCAGGAAATAAACATAGATTTCCACAATCGCCTGAAAAAGCTCCGGAGGAATTTCTGTCCCCAGCTTCATCTGCGTCAGAAGTGAGGCGAGGGAGTCATCCTCATAAACGGGAACACCCGCCTTCATGGCGCTTTCGGTAATTCTTTCCGCCATAAAGCCCATCCCGGAAGCCACTACTACCGGAGCCCCGTTCCTCTCGGGATCATATTTCAGGGCGGCTGCCTTCTTTTCCAAAATACTCCTGAATTCCGCCATTTCCCCCTCTTCCTTTAACCACTAACTACTAATTACAAATTTTACTGCCTTAATAGCCCGCTCAGGCCAAAAACTTATGTATCCCGGTCATCAACCATGCCTTTAGCATATGATACTTGCCATGTCGCGGTATTATTATACCGCATCAATTAATTCTATTATAAGATGGCAGGGGAAATTTCACTTTGTTTTCACCTTTCGGCTCTCTTTTCCTTTTTCCATCTCTTTTATCAAAGTGGTTTTAGGCCGCTTTAATTCCTGACTAACAGCCGCGGTATCGAAGGCTAAATGGATCCTCCCTGCCTTGCCCTGTCTCAAATCCTGCTCAAAGCTTTATATTCAAATCTTTTTCAAAGCTCTGCGCGCCTTGTTAAAAGCTCCACGTATGCGCCTTGTTCAAAGCTCTGCGCGAACGGCTTTTTCAAACCTTTATATTCACACCTTTTTCCGCCTTCCTAATATTAGGAAAGACATCCGTAAGGCGAAGATCCCTCATTTTTCTGAAAATGCCGACATTCGCGACGCTCAATCCGTTCCTGCGGAGAATGCCGCTGACATTGCCCTCGATTTTCTTCTGCTCCCCCATCAATTCCTTTGGGAGATAGAGCTGCATATCGACCCGCCGGTCCCGCATCATGGTCACCATTTCAAAATTCCCTACCGACTGGATATTGAATTTGAGAAGGAGCTTCATGGCTTTCCCGCCCTGCCCTCCCCGTTCCTCCCCGGCATCGGGATCCACCCACATCTCACTCATGACGTCCTTGCCCTCATAACGGAAGGGCAGAAGGACATGAAGCAGGGGCATATAGACGCTTTCGTTCACAAGGAGGCCGTTCATCACCTGCTGGAACTTCCCCACGTTCTCAGCACCGGCCTTCCCGTCCGCTCCCTCCAGCAGGAACTTGGAAAAAAGATCGGAAAATCGGTTGACCTTGTCCGCGTCCTGGTACTGCTCGATATTCTTCTCCCAGGCCTCCTCCGGATTGCCCCGGAAAAGAAGCTGGAAATCGCCATTTTTCATCAGCTTATTAAGGAGGTTGGCCAGATTGGCCTTGTTTCCATTCTCGTATTTCACCGCGTATAATATGAACATCATCGTGGCGGACCGGACCGGGCCGTAATCGTGGGTTTTTGAAATATATTTAGAAAGGAAAGGGATGATCTGGTTGTTAATCACATCCGCGTTTTCCTCTGTGTCCCCCGGCGCGGCCTCCCAATCCACCAACTGCAAAAGCTCCTGAAATTCCCCCCTGGAGGATTGGAGCATGAGATTCCCCACGTCCTTCGCGACCGTCTCCATCTGGTTTAAGTAATGCTCGCTGGAGGTGAAGCTTGCGTAGCTCTTCACAAAATCCTGAATGGTCTGCCTCAGCGGTTCCGAAATATTTTCCGAAAGCATGGCCCGGAGCCCGTTGAAAAAAGGGCCCGAGAATTTGACCTGAGAAAGCTGCTGATTCTCAAAGAACTCCCGAAGCTGCTCCGGGTTCTCCATTTCTATAGAAGAAAAAAGCTCTTCCAGTACCGTTTCCAGCCCTTCCTGATGCTGGAACAGTATCATGGCCCCATTGCCAAAGAGGATGTCCGATATTGCCTGCGGAAGATCCTGGGTTCCCTGGAGAGCTTGCAGGAAATTCGCGTATGTCCCTTGAAAATCTATCACCCGGCCGGCCAGCGCTCCCTCGCTGGTGGCCGTGCCGGACTGCCCCGTATCCTGTCCGTCCGCCCGGTTTACGACCTCCGGGTTCGCGAGATTATGGATGGCCGGATTCTGAGCCTGATTCTGGAGCCTCTGCTGACTGTTTTGTATCTGGGTATCCGTATTCAGCGGCGGCGGGGTGACCTGTAAAATATTTGCCATGAATCCTCCCTGGGCAATTGCAAAGGATAGGAAAAAGGAAGCGAATGGAAAGTAAAGCTTCCAATTTCCTTATACCAAAGCAATTTCAGACGATAAATAAAGTAAAGAATTCTGAATCTAAGCAAAATTCCGAATTCCATTATACAACAAGTACCGCTGATATTCAACATTTCATTCCTTCTCAAAAACGGATGAGCTTGCAAAGAAAAATGAGCGAATGAATGAGCGAACGAACGAATGAACGAACAAATCTAATCCAAGAGGATTCGAAAGCATTCAAAAACATTCAAACGCAATCAAATATGAGCAAATACAAACGAGCAAATACGAATAAAAAAGGAATATAAAAAGGAATCCGCGGCTACAGATAAGGGATTGGAGGTGTCTGATGAGCGTTGCAGTCAGAACTGATACAGCATACAGGGCAGAAGCAGAAAGCCGTCTGATTTTCTCCCGGAACAGGACACGGGAAAGGGACAGGCTTATTTCCTTGCCCGAAAAGGAAAAAAATTTCGACAGAGTCATCCTACAGGACAGGGAACCGATGGATGATGAAAGCTTTGCCCGCGTTTTGTCCAAATCCACAGTGGAAGCCATGAAGGAAGAGGTGCCGGAGAAATATCTGGCCGAGCTTCACAAGCAGGTGCAGGCTGGCGAGTATGTTCCGAATGCCTCTCGCATTGCCGAACGTCTGCTGGGTTACGCCGTCTGATTTATGAAGTCATCCTTCGACATACCGGCATGACACAGAGCATAAACAAGGCATAGACAAATTTAAAATATGGAAGGGGAGCCATGCTATATGGATGACGCATCTGTGAGGGATTTCAGGAAGATTCTGGACGGCCTTTTGAAAATCACGAAAAAGCTTTGCGCTCTTGAGAAAGCGATTGCGGAAGCCGCATCCCGGAATGATACCGATGAACTGAACCGACTTGTTACCGGCGCCCAGCCGGATCTGATGCAGTTTCGGGGTCTTGACCACAAGCGTCTGCAGTTTCAGGAGCGGAATGGCTGGAAAGACATGAAGCTTTCGGACATATTGGCGGTTCTTCCACCCGAGGGAAGGAATGCCCTCTCTCCCGTGGCCGAGAATCTTGAAGCAGAACTTCGACTCTTTCAGGAAGCCCGGGACGCCGCGGAAACCATCATGCAGGTCCGATTGAAAGATATACAGATCGCGCTGGCCGGCTCGCCTCAGCCGCATGCCTTTCATGACAGCCTGGCCTGAGTCACTGCCCGAGTTCTTAATATCTATAGATGCGATGTCGTTGTCAGCGGATACCGGAATAATATATAGAACAACGGATAAATAATAATTATATTGTTATAGAATATAATTATTATATAGGACCGCTCAAAAAATCACACAGCAAGGTTCAAAGAAAAAATCTTTAAAGAAAAAGCATTAAAGAGAAGAATCATAGAAAGCCAGAAGAAAAAGATAGAAGAAAGGAAGGAAAACAATGGTAAGAGCAACCTTTGCGGGTTTTGACGCTGCGCTAAGCTCGCTCCGCATGAATTCCAAAAAACTGGACATAGTCGGCCAGAACCTGGCTAACATGAATACAGAAGGATATACGCGTCAGGAACTCAAGACTTCCAGCATCAATTATGAAAATCCGACCTCCTTCTATATGAATCAGAACGATGTCAATGTTGGCTTCGGCGTTGCGATGGACGAGGTTCGCCAGCTTCGTGATCAGTTCCTGGACAAGCAGTTCCGCGAACAGAACGCGAAAACAGGCTATAATGAGACCATTTCGGATTCCCTGAAATCCATATCCAATTTTTTTGACGAGACCACCATTGACGGAATACGTTCCGCTTTCGATAATATCCAGACCTCCCTCACCAATATGCAGGATCCCTCCAAGGTGCAGGATCCGGTTTACGAGGGCGAGCTGATGGGACGGATGCAGGCCTTGACTTCCCTTTTGAATACGGCGGCCGAGACGGTGACCATGGCGGAAATCAATGAATTCCAGAACCTGAACGGGGGCGGCACCAGCGAGAACGGCGCGATAGAGACCATCAACCATCTCCTTCTGGACATCGGTTCCCTGAACGCGAAAATCAAACGGAACCAGATTCTCGGAAATCCCGCGCTGGAGCTTCAGGATCAACGGAACCAGAAGCTGGACGAGCTTTCCCACTACATTCCCATCGAGGTCGAGAACTTCTCGGAAAGCTACGAGGTGGACGGCGAGACCCATTTCCGAATCTATAATTACGATTCTGCCGGGAATATCTGCGGCAGGTCCGACTGGCCGGAGGATCTCCGTGTCAGTCTCGTCTATTCGGATTACAGCTCAAACCCGGCGGAAACGAGGAAGCTTACGCTGGTAAACGGAGCCCTTGATTTTGAAGCGCAGGATGAAGATGGTACGCCTCATAATGTAGGTAAGGTCGTTTTGGCGACAGGCTCTCAGGACGAGCCCAGGGACACAAGCCTCACCTTCATAGGCTATTTTGACGAGAACTCCTCCGGCTCGGATAACCGGGACAGCATGACGACGGACACATCCACTCTTCGTTTTGCCAGCGGCACCGTACAAGCGAGCCTTGATATGCTCTCCAAATCCAATCTCTACTCGGATGATATGGTAGAACTAGATCCTCCCTACACACCGGGGGATTTGCGTGCCAGCAACCAGATGAATTATTACAGCTACGATTACTATATGGATCGACTGGATATTCTGGCAAAGACCTTCGCTTACGATATGAACCTTGTCAACAAGATGGGCAATTCCACAATAGACGAATATAATGGCAGCGTGAAAAATGGCGAATTGGATAAAAACGATTTCGCCGGAAAGACAATTGAGGATCCTTACCTTCTGCTCATTAACAAAAATTATACCGATGACGATTCCGATGAGGAAATCACAGCAGCGAATATCTCCGTTTCCACCGGCTGGGTGAACGGCACAACTCATATAGGGCTGAACGGTTTTGAACATGTTGACAGCGATGGCATGCGAACAAAAACCGATCAGGGCGACAATACGGATACGATCCTCAAAATGCTGGAATATATGACCTCTCCGATGATGGAGATGAACAGGACAAAAACCAGCTACGCGGATTATATGAACAATGTCTCCACCGTCATGGCAACGGACAAGTACAATAATAATACCGCCCTTACGATCAACAAGACGGTTCTTGAAAGCCTGAATGTATCGAGGGATCAGCTTTCCGGCGTCAGCCTGGATGAGGAAGCCGCCAACATGATGACCTTCACGACGGCCTATAATGCGGCCGCCCGCCTGATGACAGCATTGGACGAAACTCTGCAGACGCTTCTGGGTATCGGAGCGTAATATAAGCATTCTTAAATACTAAAGCTGATCATATGCCGCCAGACAAAAGTAAATTAACAGCAGGACAATTTTTCTGATGCTGGACTTGACATAAAAATAGCCGCGTTTCATCACAGATGAAGCTTATGCGGCAAATTCAACGGCAGGGAAGCCGCTGAAAAGGAGGTACAGGGATGAGAGTTACGGCAAGAACCTATTATATGGACTATGCCCAGACGGTCAACAATCTTCACAGCAATTTGAACGAAGCCATGGAACAGGTCTCCACTGGGCGCAAATACAAGGATGCCTCTGAAAATCCCCTGGCTTATTATGCCGGGAAGAGAATGGATAATCAGTACACCGACGCGGATGCGAAGGACACGATCATACGGGACATCCAGAACCGTATTTACCAGCAGGAACTGGGCGCAAGAAGCATACAGACTGACATGAACCAGGTGAATGAGAATGTCGTAGAGCTTCGGAACGGCACCAACAGCGGAAATGAAGTCAATGTCAATACTTACAAGACGGAATTCCTGCAAAGATTAAAATCAATAGTGAATTCCATGAATTCCACCTATGACGGCTTTTTCATTTACGGTGGAAACGACATGACCACCGTCCCGTTCAAACTGGATACCGATCTTGAGCATGAGGGCTCAGAGCTTAATGAAAACAGCATTTCCCTGACCTACAGCCACAATTTCCCATCGGAAAACGAGGTCAAAAATATCAAGATCACCTACAAGTTCGATGAGGGAACGGAAGCGTACAAAGCCTCCTACTCCCTTGTAGATGATCAGGGGAATGAAACGGATGACAGTTCCGAGGAAACGGCTCTGAAATATCTCTTATCAGCCATGAGGGAACAGGGACGTATGAGTACCGGCTATGGTAGCCTGCGGGATCGCAGCACGCTGCTGGACACCTATACCGGCGGCCTGAACATGATTACAGGCTTAAGCTCGGATACGCTGAGAGCCCTGGATGATGAAGAGGCAATCAAACGTATTACCGGTGAGGGCGTCGCGGATGGCAAAGTCGTCCCCGAAACAAACGATTCCATGTTGAATTCCACCTTTGCGCTTGTTTCCCGAGCTATACTGACATCACAGCAGTATGAGACCAGCATGACAGAGTTCAAACGTGATCAAATATCTCAAACCGATTTGGATGACTCATTTCAGCGTTTCCATGACGATTTAGGATACTACATTCAGAATAATAATGATGCTGAAAGCAGGGTGAGCAATACATACCGTGCCCTTGGAGTTAAATACGAAGCAATGGAGGTCACGAAAGACCGACTGGCTCAAAGCATGGATTCCTTGACAATTGAATATACGGACAAGCTTGGCATAGACCCTTATGAAGCCATCGTCAAAATGTATTCCAATCAATATGCCTACAATGCCGCGATGAAGGTTGGTTCCAACATTATGCAGTCTTCGTTGTTTGACTTTGTACGTTAGTGCCACAAAGCTTGATTCTCAACATACAGAATTATAAGATTTGAAACAGGCAACAAGCATTTTGAATAAGGCATTGAATATTTAGGATTACAGCATTATAACTAAAATTAAGTACTAAGCATTATGCATTATATAAACCATTAAATTTCAAGGCATTAAGAATTTATTATAGATTTATCATATCGCTTTTCTTCTATATTCAGAATTAATATAAAGGCAGATTCGATTAAGAGAAAAGATTCAGGAGAAAGGAGTAACTTATGGGACAGCTGCTGAAAATTACATCGGTACCGTTTGAGTCCGTGAAAATTTCGCAGGGCGGGAAGTTTGTTTCATCTGACCAGGTAGATGCGGAGCGAAGGAGAGCTCTACGCCGAAGCATGTCAACAGCCATGCAGACACACCATTCCAGTACGCCCTATGTGAATAAGGTTAATCAGGCATATAGCACTTCAGAAAAAGCTGTACAGATGGAATCAGCTATAAAGAAAACCTCTTCTGCCAGCGTGCAGCCAAAGGCCGTCGCTCCTGCAACAGCCCCTGCAGCCGGACAGGCAGGGGCTGCTGTAGCAGAAGCGGCAACGATTCCGACTGAAACAGTTAGCGCAGCCGCTGAAACAGCCGCTGCCAATGCCAATATTAGCCAGGAATCGAATGCCAGCTATTTGCAGGAACGCGGATCGCTGGAAATGAGGGTGCAGCGCGGAGATCTTTCTTTCCTTCCTCCTCTGTCCATGACCATTGTCACCCAGCGTCCTGAGGTGAAAATTGAATATACCGGCGATTTCCATTATTTCCCTGAACCTCCTCATAATCCCGGTTCAAATTTGAATATTGAAACCTGAGTGGAGATACTAAACAAGACGTTCCTTATGGGTTTTCAAACATTTTGGCGGATGAAACTATCATCCGCCAAAATCTTATGGCAGACATCACACGCTTAATCTTTACCTGAACACGGGAAATTCACTTATATTGCATAGAGGATTTTTATATGAAACAACTGCATACCAAAGATTATGGCACGATCGATTATGAAGAACAGGATTTGTTTTATTTTCCAGATGGCATTTTCGGTTTCCAGGAAATCAAACATTTTCTTCCTCTTTGCTTGAATGAACAGGAAGACACTACAATGCTCCTCTTCCATGGAATAGAGAATCCAAACACAGCTTTTGGCGTAATCGACCCGTTCGCATTGGATGAAAATTACAGTCCCAGGCTTACCAATGAAGAACTTTCCTATCTTGGCGTAAAGGCTTCAAACGAGCTTAGCTATTACGTTATTTGCGTTTTTAAAGAAAATTATCTTGAAAATACCATTAATATGAAATGTCCTCTTGTCATCAATCCTGAAACACACAAGGGCATGCAGGTAATACTTAGCGACAGCAACTATGATTATCGACATACACTGGCTTCATTTATAAACAAACGATAGATAAGGAATATTTCTATGCTGATATTAAGACGTAAAAAGAATGAGAGCATTCTGATAGGTGAGAATATCAGGATAACAGTGATAGAGACAGCTTCCGATGGTGTCCGTTTAGCTATAGATGCGCCGAAACAGATTTCCATCCTCCGCGAGGAGCTCTCACACGCTGAGGAGGAAAACAGAAAGGCCATTGCCCCTGGAACGGACGCTGTCCTCTCTTTGCAAAACAAACTACTGAAAGTCGCGCATATTCAGGCAAATGATAATTCATCAAATAAGGACTAGGTTTTTCACTTTCTGACAAACCAGCTATTCAGGCAAATTGTTTAATCCACACAAAAAGACTGTAAACAGAGGTCTCAAGCTCCATTTACAGTCTTTTTTTATTTTGCAAATCCGCATGAATAAAACACATGCAATATGCGTAGGACATGAATGTTCCTTCAGGAACATTCATGTCCGTATTTAGCGAACCCCGCAGGGGTTTGTCCGACCAAAGGGAGGATTTTGACTCCCATCTCCTTGACGCGCGTCAAAACCTATTTTACCACAGGAACGCTTTCTGAGAAATATGGTAACTATTCAGCAGCCTATTCGCAGTAGCCTGGGCGACTGCTCATGTGGGCGTTCAGGCATGTTGTTTCAGGATTTAAATGCAGCATTCCTTGTGTGGCCGTTAAACTATTGTCCATCCCCCTCATCCTCGAGATCCTCTATGGATGGAAAAGTCCATTTGCTTACGTTCACTTCTCTCCCATCTATAGTGGTCGTAGTATCTTCCAAATTATGGCTTTCATCGGAAGAAGCGCCATGGGAAATTGTAAAGCTATCCTGGAAAAGATTGTCCTTGTCTGAGAAGGAGGAATCCGGAACAATCAGGTTTCTTTTGCCGAACTGGTGATTTTGCGGTCTGCTTTGAGAGAGCGGCTGATTTGTGGTAGCACGGTTTGTGAAATCCGACCCGGATAGACTGACTCTTGGAAATTCCCATATAGTCGCCTCCCCTCCTGACAGCCTCCTTTCCGAATCATTTGCAGCGGAAGGCCTGATCGGGCTATTATTTAATCCACCTGCGCCATTTACATTATTCCTATTTTCCTCTGGCCTGTTCGCTCTATTTATACCTTGTACCCCTATAGAGGATGGCATAGATGCAGTACCAAAAGCAGAAGCAGGCGTGGCCGAGGAAGGACCTTCTGAAGAGAAGGATGAGGGCATAGAGGCGTCTCCGCTGGGATTTGCCGCATTACCTGAAAGAAAGGCCGCATTCGCGTTCAAATCCCCACCCGCTGTTTCCTGATTGGCAACGGGCATATTCGCTCCGGAAATAATAACACTTTTCCCCTTCTGTCCGACAAATTCATAAGAGGCAACCGGTTTTCCATCAACCTGTTTGGGCTTCCAGGCTGTCTTCTTTCTCTCTCTCCTGCCCCCTGATGACGTACGATAGGATCTTTCCGCGGAAAGGCTGTCATCCAATATCACATCATCCTCAGGCTGCTCCTTTTTCTTTCCCATATTGCTGAAAAAAAGCTTTATTTCTATTTTCAGCATATTGAGCCCTCTGAAAATCCAGAAAATTGGCAGAAGAATCGGCAGCTTTTCCAGGAACGGATGAAGGGATGCCATATATTTATAATCCGGAAAAATCCATCGAATTGTCTTTTTAATATTAATGAAGAAATTCCTGATCTTTTCTTTGCGAAGCTTTTTCTGCTCCTCCTTGTCTAATTTATTTAGCTCTACTTGAATTTCCTTGCGTATGAGCGATGCGTCAGGAAGAGTATCCAGTTCGGATTTTCCATTTGTAAGAATCCTGTTTTCCAAAGCATCGTATATGCTGACATCATTCCTGTTTTCAGAAAATAGATTCGATCCCTTTTTCCCGACCCACATCTCGGCAATGTGCATCAGGTTTTCCGACAATTCGGAGATGGAAAAATCCTCACATTTGGACGAAACATATTCAAGATCCATCTGCTCATGATAATGAACGTAAAAGAAATAAAGATCCAAAAGCTCCCTTATTTTCAAAGAATCAGTACAATAATGATAGCAGGAATCCAACATACGGTAAAGAAAGAATCCTTCCGGAGAAAAGCTTCTCAAATTAGGATATCTCTCGTCAGAATGGCTGCTTTCCAAAAAAGAAAGAATATTTTTTTTGTACGTTTTTGCAAGATATGGAAGAGTATGATAAATATCTATCTCCAAACCATCAGCTCTCCGCATATGCTCCCCAAAACCCTCATAAAAAACATTGGTTTCATATCCAAGATCGATCAAATACCCTCTTCCTATACTGTATGAGGATTCTCCAAAATATAAGACCAGTGGGCTATTGGCCGCCGTCTCGGGAATAGGGTAGAGCTTTCGAATTGCGGAAGAGGACAAGATCACAGCGGAAAGCTTCTGCTCGTTCAAGGATGACAGAACTTCCGTCTCGGCTCCTTCAAATATCCTGGTATACTCGAGAGATTCCTGATACCGTGTATGAAAACGTTCTCTCCATTTTTCCGGAATCCCCTGAACATTCCCCATCATGGCCAGATGCACGGCACTTGAAGTATCATGATAATCCGCAAGGCGGTAAAGCTTCTCCCAATCCGGTTTTTTCTGTAATGGATATGAATAATCCTGACGAAAAATAACCCCGAGCAAACTAAGCAGATACTTTGCTTCAAAAACAATTTTACTCATGATAATACCATAAAAAATGGTAACTGTTCAGCAGGACTGAACAGTTACGGAATTAAATATATCTCGTCTATTAAAGTGGTTTTTGGCCGCTTTAATTCCTGACAAACAGCGGCGATATCATAAGCTACGCAATACCACTTTCTGATTGAATTCTCAAGAACTGTAAAAAGACTGGCTCTTCGCAATATGCATACTGATTGCCTTGTCCTTCTCCTGAATATCCTTAATCAACTTCTGGTTGTGCTGTCGTATCTCGAGAAGCTTCCTCTCCATCCTGTCTTTTGGATGAATGGAAGAAAGATCCGAAAACACAAGTCTTTTTAAAATCTCTTTATATATGGTACCCTTCTCCTGAAGCAGATATATCTCCTGCCAGGAAAGATCGCATTTTCCAAGCAAGTCCTGACGCATATCCATAATTAATTCGGCAGAAACATCATCCTTCCTGGACAGAGCATCCCCTAACTCATCCGTAGACTGTTTGACATCGCGCAAAATATTATAACGTCTTTGCAAAAGAATCAGCACCTCTTCCAAAGCTTCCATTTTTTCAGAATAGTTGAAATCCACGGACGAGCTGCCTTCCATCATGTCTCACCTCATCAATTATATTCAACTTGTCAAACCAAAAACCGTGATTCCTGTGGCCTGGCATTTGGGAATTTCTTACCGGCCTCCGCAAAACCATCCCTTAAATTCTGGAATATTTCTATCAGTGCCGGGATTTCAGCCTTCCTCCTATGACGTCCTGCCTTCAGGAGGTTAATGTCATAAATGGCAAATTCATACAATCTCCTTAAATCCATACTGATTTCCTGTTGAGAATCCAGAATCTGATTGAGATAACGAATAATGCGGACAACTCGGTTAAGAGAATCATCGAAAATCTCATAATTTCTGTCTTCCAGAGCAAGTTCAGCCTTTTTTAAACGACTGAGAATCTCGTCATATAATGTCAACAGCAACTCAGCTGAATTCATTTGCATAATAGCCTGCTCCCTGTACTTTTTCTTGTTTTGATATGGGTTCATAAGAAACTCCCTTATATCCTGGCTAAATTTCTTTGTGACGAAACCAATAAATCCCGTCTTCTTACCCCGTTCATGCTATGACTTAATGCCACAAGCATCGCTGCCCCATACATGAGACAACAGCGGCACATATGGATTATGAAAGGCTTGCCTTTCTTACTTGTGGTCATGGCACCACGCCCCACAAAAATCATGAAAGATCCCTTCATACTTCATTTGTGCCGCCGGCACGCCACAAACTGGACTCAATGCCTCCGGCATCAAGTTAAAGTATGCGAAAACAGGAAACTTATCCCTGCATGGACGTAATATAAGAAGACTGGGCATTCATATTATTGATCAACTTCTCAATGCTGCTGAACTGAGATATTGCCCGATCCTGCTGCTTCTTTAAAAGAGTTCTCAGTTTTGTAATCTCGGTCTGGTTTTGCTGCAGCATCTTGTAAATGTAGTTATCCGTTTTTGACAGAACAAGCTTGCTGGAACCCGCTTCCTTCACCAGCCTTCCATAGGAACCGCCATTTTTGTAGCTGTATCTTGTGGCATAAGGCGTGAGGGAATCCTCCACTACCTGCGCAAGGCCCGAACTGTCTCCCGTGCCGTTAAAAATCTTGCCGACCTTGTCCGGATTTGTTTCCATTGCCTTTTTAAAGGTATCCTCATCAAAAGCAATAGTGCCGCCGTCATAAATGTCATCAGACATGCTGATGCCGATTGATTTCAAATCCTCGTAATTATAACCGGCCTTTCGAACATCCGCCATAATGTTGCTCATCACGTTCCGAAGAGTGTCCGCGAAACTTGTGACCGCGCTGTCGCCATATAATATGCCTTCCTTCGCCTTCTTCTCCCAGTTTTCAATGGATTTTTCCGACATCTCATCCTTCTGGGCGTCTGTCAACGGCTTGTAAGAGCTATTCGGACGAGTTGTATTCTGCGTGTTGACGAGCTTTACAATATCATTAAACGCCTCCACAAAGGCTTTGACATTTTCTGTAGCTTTATCCACGTTTGCCGCGGAAGTCAGGCTCACGGACTTGGATGTATCAAAACGATATTGACCTGTCGTGCCATAAGTCACAGGATTGCCAAGATCGTCCACATCTTTGATGCCGAAGGTGCCGCTGACATTAATCGTCAGCCCTTCCAGCTCAAAACTGTTGCTGCTGCTCGTAAGCTTCTGGGCCACGCCGCTCCCATTGTCATAATACAGGACTGCGTCCTTTCCATCCATGGCATGTACTGACGCGTCATCACCCTTGGAGGAATCGAAACCAAAAATCTTCATGGAAAGGTTGACATTCGCCCCGCCTGCCATATCGCTGCCCGCACCGTCTGCTCCCAGGTCAATCATCCTTCCGGTTCCGGTATTTGCTGCCACCAATGAAAACTGACCGGTACTGCTCATGTAGCTGGCCCTGACGCCGGCCGAGGAATTGTTAATAGCGGAAAGCAACTCAGATACCGTCATATCTGCCGTCAGAGGCTTGCCCGCTGACTTTTCAATCGTCTCCCCATTAATCTTGAAATTCGCAAGCTGGCTGTTTGCGCTGTCTTCATCATAGGCTTCGCCCGTAAGCTTCTCCCAGACATCCTTCAGCTTGCTGGACACGCTGATCCTGCTGGACTGATTTTCAACGATTCCCAAATTCTCCCGTACGCTCTCATTGCCGGAATTAATCGAGAGCACAGGGGCATTTCCGTCTTCAATCTGGCTTTGATTGACGCTTAAAGTAATACCCGTGATATTCGTGGTATCGTTCCCAAGCGGATCCTTTGAAAAACCGCTGACATCAATCTTGCCCTTCCCGAACTGCTTGTCAAGATTCGTCTGAATATAATCCACCATGGCCTGCTGGGCTTGCACATTTTTGTCGGGATCCTGCCCATCGCCATAAATCTGAGAAACGGCAGCGGCCTGCTCATTTGTGAGAAGCGCCATTGTCTTGCTGCTGCCACCGAAGGTAATGCTGAGCTGGTTATCCGCAAGATAGTCGAAGGTATTGATCGGAGCCTGAAGGCTGTTTTTGAATGCGCCTGTCTCCTGATTATTATTTACATCAGCCAGACTTGCCCGGTAAGTATCAAGTCCTTGTCCATCCCCAAACCAGGCACTAAGCTTCTCAGAGCTGCCGGAAATGGAAAGATAAATGTCCTCATCCGCGTTATTCTCCATATGGATGGAAAGCTTCTCATTCTCATAAGAAAACGTCACCTGGTTTTCGCCTGCCTTCAGCTTCGCCCCGTTCAGATCATCCACCAGCTTCTGAATATCCTCCGGAGTCTTTGCGTCGTAGTTGATCTCTACCGTTTCGCCCTGTGCGTTTTTATATTTCTCAGGCAAGCCAACGGTGATTTTATCAGAATAAGATCCATCAGCGTTTTTCGTTGAAAATTCTAGCGAAATTCCCTTAAACTTGTTCACATGCGCCGGATTCTCAATACTGAGATTCGTAGTAATTGCTGAGGTTCCGTCTCCTTTTGCGGAGGACAGTACCGCGGCCGATGTAGCCAAACTGGAAACGCCCTTAAGCTTGATAAAGGAAGTCATGTCGGAGCTGCCGGATACCGTAACATATTTCGTGGAATCTTCCGCTCCATGGGTCGTTACCACATTGGACGAAAAGATATCTGCGTTTTTGATACTTTTGCCGCTGGTCATGGAGAAAAACGTATCTTCCAGATCCAGCACCTTGTCCGTAATCTCCTGATATGCTTCCTGCTTCCATTCCAGCTTGGTCGTTGTTTGCTGCGCCTTCGTAATCTTTGTCTGCGTGCCAGTCGTCATGGCCTCGATCAAGCCATCCCGGTCAAGACCGGAAACCATTCCCCCGAAGCCCCTGAGAGATGTATTGCCAAGGCTGGAACTTGAGGATGTGCCATTTGTTGAGGATATACTTGCCATAGTCTTCACTCCTTTTCCTATACAGAGTTCAACATACTAAAAAGCTGCCAGATATGCCAGAACATACGCTCTCCCTCGCCACTCCTGGCGCAGCTATAAAAGGATTCAAAGTAAGTAAGAAAGCATGCGAAACATGCCATACTTTGAAATAACAATGATACCATCTATCTTTAATAATATCGGCTGAAACAGCTTCAAAAATAACCTTTTCTGCTAATTTCAGGCCGTTTGTGACTAATTCTCAGATACCTAAGTTTGTAACAAAGAAGTATTTTTTGACCACGCCAGAGTCTTTCGCGAAATAACGGGATATAACTATCTAAGCACGATGAATCATAAGGCTCACGCATACGCAATGAATCCCGCAAGCCTTAATGCCTGGGCGAAGCCTTCACCTGCATGGCGGCCTGAACGATTTCCGTGAAGATCCGGGTATGAAACTTGCTGCGGTAAAAGCCCATCATGGGAGGGGCCTGTTCCCTGTCCAGCACTACGGTTTTTGAAGGGAGCCTGGTAAGTGCCAGGGCGCGTACATCCGCAACGCATCTTTTGCAACTGCAGCCTCCATCGCCCTCAATATAGGCTGGAATATCCATTTCCGAAAGCAGCTCCTCCATGACGTTGATGGTCTTGAACGGCGGCTCGGCTTCCCTGGTCTCCTCCAAATAGTCCATCTCCAGGTTCTTTAATATTTCGTTGGAGATCATGTCGTTTTCAGAAGTCTCGTTCACGACGATGACCTTGCCCCCGGGTTCGAAAGCGGCAAGCCTGGATGGATCCGCGTTAGCGGCCAGACGGTTTTCCCGGGCGGCATTATCGCGCTCAAGGGATGCGATGACCGCCTCCTCCTGTTCCGGCGTCAGGCTCTGAACGATTCCCGTTTCAGGCTGTCTCAGGCTTTCCTCACGCTTTTTCCGATCCTCCTCTTCCCTTTGAAGAGCCTCTTCCTGAATCCTTTTCAGGTGTTCTTCCTGGGCTCGCCTTTCCGCCTCCACCCGTACCTTGGCCTCTGCCTCCGCTCGGATCCTTGCCTCTTCCTCCGCTTTTTTCCTTGCCTCCACCTCGGCCCGTACCTTCGCCTCGGCTTCCGCCTTGATTGCGGCTTCCCTCTCCGCCTGAATCCTCGCTGCTTCCTCGGCTCTCTGCCTGGCCTCTTCCTCCGCCTTTCGTCTTGCTTCCTGCTCGGCCTTTACCTTAGCTTCCGCCTCTGCGCGAATACGAAGCTCCGTTTCCGCCTTGATCCTGGCTTCTTCCTCAGCCTTCCGTCGGGCTTCCTCCTGAGCTTTTTGCCGGGCTTCTTCCCTCGCCCTTATTTCTTCCTCAGCCCTGCGCCTGGCCTCCTCCTCTGCCTTCTGCCTGGCCTCCTGTTCAGCTCTGGCCCTGGCCTCTTCCGCCTCCACGCGGGCTTTCTCCGCCTCTGTCCTGGCTCTTTCCGCTTCCAGCTCGGCCCTGGCCTTTTCCGTTTCCGCCTCAGCCCTGGCCTTTTCAGCCACAGCACGCTCCCTGGCCTTTTCGTGGTTCTGGCTGTCCAGCTCGCCTACCGAGCCCAGGTCGCTGATCGCGCCGCGAAAGCTGCTGACGGCACCGCTGAAATTTGCGGCCGCCTCCTTAGTCGCCTCGGCTGCCTCGCGAAACGCGGCAGCGGATACCGGATCCATGACTCCCGGCTGTCCCGAGCTGGCTCCTCGTCCCCGGCCACTCCCGGGTTCACCACCCGAGCTGCCGGCACCGCCCTCTCCCTGCCCGGAATCCTCCGAAGCTCCTTCTCCCACCTCCATGTCATTCGTACCGTTTGTCAGAAGGTTCATGATATGTGAGGTTTTATTCGATTTATTAATGACTGATTTCCGTGCCATACTGCATCACCTCCGAGAGATGGATATCATCGGAAATTTCATTAATAAACTCCAGATAGTCCTGAACAGCACCCGATTTGGGCGCATAGCTGAAAATATCCCGTCCATGGGCGGGCGCCTCGGCAATGGAGACTCCATTACGAATCTTTGTGACAAAAACCTTTGTATTGATCTGGTTAGCAAGCTGCTCTGCCATTTCCAGGACGTCCCTGCAAAGTGCCGTCCTCTTGTTATATTTATTCACGAGTATGCCAAGAACACGGAGATGCTTGTTCACGCTGTGCTGCACGGAATCAATGGTCTCCCTTAACTGCGAAAGACCCACAAGGCTCAGAATATCCGCGGCCATAGGAATAATCAGAAAATGAGAAACGGTATAGGCGTTAATGGTCAGGAGATTCAGGGCTGGCGGCGTGTCAATGATTATATAATCGTAATAATCCACCACCGGCCTTAGCATATCACGCAAAGCAAACTCCCTTTTCCCGGGCTCAAGCCTTTCGAGCCCGGAACTGGAAAGCGTGATATCCGAGGTGAGAATGTCGCAAAGCTCCAGACGGCGGATGGCCTGCTGGACGCGCACACGCTTATTCAACGCATCCAAAACGGTGGGGCCGGCATTTCCTTCAAGGCCCATGCAGAAGCCCAGGTTTCCCTGAGGGTCCAGATCAATGCCAAGAACTTTCGCGCCCCTTCTGGCTATGCCCGCGCACATGGCAGCGGAGGTCGTCGTCTTTCCTACGCCGCCCTTCTGATTAGATACGGTAATAATTATGGACAAAACAGCTACCTCCTATCCCTTTATTCACTGCCTGGGCGTCTCCTTTTTCGTTGCTTCCTCATAGCTTTCTTCCACGCTTTCCCAAAGGTGAAGTTCCTCCTGGGAAGGCGTTTCCAGCATCACATCACTGATTATGCTCTCATGCAAAAAGGCAAGCTGCATAGGGATCGGCTGTCCGATAAATTCTTCCATCGTATTCACCGAATCCCCCCATTGATAGGGCTGTACGTCATTTTCCCCATAATAATAGATGACCTCACCATATTCATCTACATCCGCGTCGTAATGCTCCTGATGCACAAAGCGATAGACCCACATGTCGAAATAGAAAAAATCATGGAGATAATTCCCGTCCGTTATATGAAGCCATATGAAGCCCGTGTCGTTATTCCGTCTTAAGAAGGAATAACGAAAGTCATCCGGGTCTGATTCCGTCAGTGCCGCATATTCTGACTCTTCCGGCTGCCATATCTGCACGGAAAGGACACGGTCGGGATTGTCCGCCCTGTTAAAAGCCAGGATATCCCTGAAACCGTCTTCGTTAAGGTCATAAAGGGCAAAAACCGGCAGATCCATGAACACACCGGTCATCGTATCCGTTTCCAGCCTGTTCGGCCTGTTCTTTATCACCAAAGCCTTTAAGGCTTTTTCCGTTTTCTTCCTATAGTCATCAAACCTTGTAAGCTCGATCCCCCAGTCCCCGATATAATACTTTCCGTCTTCCACAAAGGTATTATAAACAAGGACGCCGTCCGGTCCCAGATAATACCTTCTTCCATCTCCGGGATCCGTGAAGAATCCTGTCTTCATCTGACCCCCGTTGCCAAAATAGTACCACTTGCCGTTCCATTCAAGCCACTCGTTTTCCAGCGGCACCCCGGAAGCCTCATAAAAATACCATTTTCCTTTTTCCTGAACCCAGTCGCCAGCTTGAGATGGAAAGGCTTTCAGAGAAAGCAGAAGGAAGAAAAGAAGTGAAAATAAGATTACATGAGGGCATGGAAAAAACAGGGCTGTGGATCCTGCCGCAGCCCTGAGGCTATAAACATATTCTTTTTTTAAAATACGCGCATCCATCTTCGGACCACTCATTCTTTGATAGAAAGACAAAGTAACTATTCAATAAGCATTACACCCGATACGTAACTGTTCAGCCTGACTGAACAGTTACAAAACAAAACTCCTGTAACGATCAATCGTTAAACCCATGCTCCAATGATGTCTGGAAACGTTCGATCAGGGAATCAAGGACCATGACCAGATGTCCGATTTCAGGCTTTGAAAGCTGCTCGTCCGCCCCAAGCTCTTTTCCCTTCAAGCGCATCTGCTCGTTTATGAGGGATGAGAAAATAACAATCGGGATGTGCCTGAGCCGCTTGTCATCCTTCATCAGCTTTGTGAGCCTATGGCCATCCATCATCGGCATTTCAAGGTCAGTAATGAGAATGTTAATTTTGTCATAAATATCCGGATCGTTTTTGATAGAGGAAAGATAGTCCCAGGCTTCCTGTCCGTTGTTATACATGCGCACTCGTGTGAAGCCGGCCCTTTCAAGGGAATCCTGAATCATGCGCTGCAGGAGGACGGAATCCTCCGCCACGATGATAGGCGCGCTATTAATCTGCCTGTCCCCCATCTTTTCCACTTCGGAAACCTGGATTGTCGATTCGGGAGAAATCTCCGCTACGATCTTCTCAAAGTCAAGGATGGTCACAAGCTGCCCCTCGCACTGGGCAATCCCGGTCGCGATACTTTCCGCCCCATTCGCCAGGGCCTTGTCCGGCTTCTGTATGCTCTTCCAGGAAATCCTGCTGATGCCATCGATGGAATTAACCCTGAAAGCAACCATCATCTTGTTGAAATTCGTGACGACAAAAAGATCCCTAAGCCCATTCTCGATTTCGACCCCGTTCAGATAATTTGCAAGATTGATAACGGTGATGAGCTGATCTCTGGGCTTGAAAAAGCCTTCTACAGAGGGATGGGAATGAGGCATGGGCTTTACTTTGTCGGTACGCATAATTTCGGTAACTTTAGCCACGTTAATGCCATAAAACTCCCCCATAACCCGGAATTTCATGATCTCTATTTCATTTGTACCGGTCTCTAAAAGAATCCCTTCCTTTTCGTTTTTCTTTTTCATTGCTCCTCACCTTTCAACTTTGCTGAGACTGCTGAGACATTGAAATGCTGCATTTGCCATGTTCTGGCCTACTCAAAGACTCTATAATCTGCGA
Organism: uncultured Oribacterium sp.; assembly: GCA_946413525.1. Taxonomy (GTDB): domain Bacteria; phylum Bacillota; class Clostridia; order Lachnospirales; family Lachnospiraceae; genus Oribacterium. The sequence goes on along the minus strand of CAMKKZ010000014.1, from coordinate 22,752 downwards.
AATACAAGATCAGGCCTTTTCGCGGAGGATAAGTTCTTATGCTTCTGCCAAACATCCAGGATCATGGATGAAAAATGTGGCTGTCCGGTTTCCACCTCGCACATTGCGCAAGGCACGTACGAAAGGCTTGCTTTTTCATACTTCCGGTCATGAAATCCCGCCTCACAAAAAAATCATGAAAGATCCATTCATACTTTGACTTGATGCCGCAGGCATTGAGTCCCATTTGTGTCACGCCAGCGGCACAAATGAAGTATGAAAAGCTTGCTTTTCATACTTCGTCACGCGGACGGGGAATCCTGTCGGCCTACTATCGGCTTCAAAGCCGCAGCAGAGGCCGTCCGAAGGTCCTGACCAGTACAGTTCCTGTTCCCACGTCAATGCTCATGGTACGGGCATAATTTGCGCCTGTGTCCTCCGCGACAAGCCTCAGGCCTTCTGCCCGTAAAATTTTTTTGCAACTGTCCGCATTGCGGATGCCAATATTCCCAAAATTAGGATTCCCACTGATTTCAAACATCTTTGCCCCACCGGCAATCTTGACAACGGTCCTGGCCTTCACCATTCCAAAAGCCATCAGCTTCCGCACCGTTTCCTTTATCCCGGTATCTGCGTATTTGAAAACATTCTGATCCTTTGGATTCATACGCTCCGGCAACATGATATGGAGCAGGGCAGCCAGCTTTATATTCGGATCATAGAATGCCAAACCAATGCAGGAACCCAAAGCATATGTGATAATTTCACCGCTGCCGCGTGTCAGTTTCATGTCGCCAATGCCAACCTTCAATGACTTTTCCATAAAATGTCATTAAACCCCTAATCTTTCTAGAATCTCATTCAGCGACTTCATGTCCGGAAGCATCAAAAGCCACGATGGAAGCACGCTGCCTTCCATCAGGAAATCCGCGTTGCAGTACATCAGCTTATCCGTTTCATACCCGAATTCCGCCATTGGCACCGTCAGTATGCTTCCCAGCATATTGACAGTGGAACTGGGGACAGAAAGGGAGACATCCATGTTTACAAACTGGGTGAAGGCATTGATATAAGAACAGATGATAATATTGCCCACCTCCACCAGGGCCGACCTGGCGAGATCGTCCATTTCCTCAAAAGCTTTGAATTCCTCAGAAAGGAGCTTTTCAAGGAGCTTGTTCGCGAACTGGATATTATACAGGAATAGCATAAGACCATTCAGGTCGCCGCTCATCTTGACCAGTGTGGCACCAACAATCTCTTCCTCGTTGCCGATCCGTCTGACAGCCTCATTATAGCCCAGAATATGCACCATAGGAATTGTGATCCGAATCTCTTTCTGAACAAGCTGGGAAAGAGCCGTGGCTGCATGGCTTGTCCCAATACTGCCGATTTCCCTCATCACATCCAGTTCCTGAAGGTTCATTTCTTCATAACTGTTGATCTTCATCCAGTACTCCTCTATTAAAGTGGTTTTTGAGCCATTTTAATTCCTGACAAACAGCCTCGTTATCGCAGGCTATATGGCTCCCCTATTAAAGTAGTTTTTTGGCCATTTTAATTGCCGACTAACAGCTGCGGTATCGCAGGCTATATGGCTCCTCTATTAAAGTGGTTTTTTGGCCATTCTAATTGCCGACAAAACGACTGTGTTCTCACAGACTATACTGTGCCTCTATCAGGCATGCCACACTCCTGACAGTCAGTTCTAGCCTCTGAGCCGATTAATCGTATCTTCCACCTCATCAGAAGTGGTAACCATACGAAGCGCGTACTGGAAGGCGCGCTGAGCCTCAATCATCCGCGTCATCTCCCTGGCAAGATCCGTACCTGAGCTTTCCACCGCCTTGCTCTGAAGATAAGGGCGCATGACTCTGGATACCGTATTCTCTGTATCCCCCTCCTGTACGGCAAACTCGTTGTCGCCCACGTTCAAGAGGCGGCTGGGATACTTCAGGGTATAGACGGCAAGATGAGGCAGATCCTCATTATCAAGCTCGGTCTCCTCATTCTCAGCGTTATCCCCGCCCCATGCCTCTCTTGCCAGACGTTCCACATCCTGCATCTCGGCGGACAAGGGCTGCCTGTTCTGATCAAGGACATATTTTCCTGACTCTGTCATCAGCAGCAATCCTTCGGCTCCCATATCCGCCACATGAAAATGCCCATTCCTGGTATAAGTGATTTCGCCAGTGGCAGGATCCCTGAGCATGAAAAAGGTATTCTTATCCCCAAGCGCATAGTCTGTCATGCTTTCCGTAGCCCTGAAAGGAGATACGTCAAAACATACACTGGTACTGGTCCTGGCAACCGTCGCGGAAGCCCCCGCCTGCAGCTCTGTCCTTGCGTCCCTTGAATCATTCAGGTTATAGTTCAGAAGCTCTTCAAAAACGGCAGTCTTCGGCTTGAAACCATAGTTATTTATGTTCGCCAGATTGTTGGAAACCACTGAAAGCTTCTTCTGGCACGCATCGGCCCCGATGGCGCCTACAAAGAATGACATATTCATATGAAATCCTCCCCGGTCAAAGTGATTCTTCCCTCTATAAAAGTCGTTAAGCCCACGCAAAGCTGACGCAATATCATGATTTTCACACTCTTCACTACAGTCTACCCACATCACTGGAAGATTTGCCCATAATGTTGTCATACATCTTCAAAACCTGGGCCGCGCTCTGCAGCGCCCTCTGGGATGACATCATGTTGGCCATCTCCTCCACCATGTTCACATTTGATTTCTCCAGTGCCTTCCAGACAACGCTGGTGCCTCCCGCTGCCGCCTGCTCCGCCTGATTTGTAGAAAAAATGCCATTGTCCTCTTTATGAAGATCCTCATAGTTTTGGAAATCCACAAGCTTAAGCCTTGCCACCGCTCCCCGTTCAGCATTGTCTCCTTCATTGAAAATGGGGTTTCCCGCCTCATCCACCATGGAAATCTGCTCCTGATAAATGCTGCCGTCCTGATCTACATTGAAAAACTCATTGGCAAGCTGTATGCGCTGATTGTTCGTGTCCATGACATAACCGAGCCCGGGCAGTTCCAGAAAGCCCTCCTGATCAACGGAAAAGGTCCCCCCTCTCGTATAACGGATGCCCTCCTCCGTCTGAATTGCGAAAAAGCCCTGGCCCGCTATGGCAAAGTCATAAACATTGTCGGTTATCTCGAAAGCCCCCTGCTCATAATCCGTATATGTCCTGGATGCAGACTTGATCTTGCTGGTAATCTCAATATCCGAGGGATTCCTTTTATTATACCTGCCGGTCCGGATCAGCATTTGTTCCTGGAAGGTCGTGCTCACCATGTTGTCCTTCTTGTAGCCTGCCGTCTGGACATTAACCATATTGTTACTGATGTTATTAAGATTCCGTCTTTGGGTAATAATGCCGGAAGCAAGATCATAAAAACCCTGGTACATGGCCCTCCTCCTCAATCAAACTGGTTTTTGAGCCATTTTAATCCCTGACAAACATCTGCGGTATCGCAAACTCCGTGGCTCCTCTTTTATAGTGGTTTCCTGGCCGCTTTAATTCCCGTCAAACATCTGCGGTATTGAAAGCTACATGGCTCCTCTATAATATATAACATTCCGGAAAACAATGAAAGATTTTTTTCCCAAATACTTGCGCTTATTCCATGCGTTCTCTTTGCGAAATCATTCCTGGTTCAGCATATATTTCCTCAGCTTGCGTACCGCCGTGCTATGGAGCTGGGAAACTCTGGGCTGGCTCACCTCAAGAATCTCCGCAATCTGATTCATGTTAAGCTCCTCCACATAATACAGGGAGATGACCAGCTTTTCTTTTTCCTGAAGCTTTTCAATGGCCTCTGTCAAAAGACGGAAATTTTCTTTTCTCAAAAAATTCCGTTCAGGCTGGGCCGTTACATCCTCCGTAGGAATCTGGAGCAGGAGCTGCTCGCTTTCATCGTATGTCATATCCAACGACAATACATTTACCATTGTGCTCATACGACGAAGCCTGTGAAGCTTGCGGACGTCTATTTTGAGATATTCCGAAAGCTCGGCTTCCGTGGGCTGCCTTCCAAGCTTCTCCGTAAGCGTGGCCGTCGCGGCTTCCATATTCCGGCTGTCCTTGTGGAAATTTCTGGGAAGCCAGTCATTCTTACGGATCATGTCGATAACCATGCCGCGGATTCGGCGGGAGATGAACGTTTCGAACTTGTTGTCTTTTGTGAAATCGTACCTTTCTATGGCCTTCATGATTTCAATCACGCCCTCATTGACGATATCCTCGACCTGCATGAAGTCACTGTACATATCCCTCATCTGGTAAGCCACGGCTTTGACGATATATACATATCGCATCGTAAGCTCCTGCTTCACCGCTCGATCCTGACTCTCCCTGTACATATCGAACAGCTCTTCATTTGTTTTTTCGGCAAATGCAAGATTATCCATGACGCACCATCCTCAAAAAATCCCCCCACCTCCCTGTGACAGGGTCACGAACATCCGTCCAGCTATCTGTTATCTTCCAGACGGAGGCTTCCAATGGCCTGTATCTGAATGTTATTCGAGATTTCGTTAAACGAAAGCACCCGTACATTCGGGTAAAACTGCTCTATCAAATGATAAAAATGTACGCGCATCACCTGGGATGTGAGTATAACCGGCGTGGAGGAAAGGCTGTTGAATTTCCGAAGTTCCTCCGCCACCTGCCGTACCAGGCTCTGAAGAATTTCCGGACTTAAAGCGAGATAAAAACCGCCCTCGCCCTTTGCCAATGAGTTCACCATGGTGCGTTCCAGATCCGAGTCCAGCGTCACCACCCTCATGTTCCCATCCTCGCAGTACATTCTGGTAATGGTTCGCTTCAAGGCGATCCGCACCCGCTCCACAACCTGGTCAATATCTTTTACGGGAAGCCCTGTCTCCGAAATTGCTTCAAACAATGTCTCTACAATTGTCTCGAGATCCTTGATTGCCACGCCCTCCTTCAGGAGAATAATGAGGACGCGCTGAAGCAGATTATAGCTTATGACATTCGGGAAAGCTTCCTCACAAAGCTCCGGCGCGGTCTTCCGAAGATTTTCCACCAGTCGGACAATTTCCTGCCTGGTCATCAGCTCGTAGGCATGCTGCTTAACCGTCTCGGACAGATGCGACAGCATGACGGAAAGCGGGTCAATGACCGTATACCCGTAGAGCTCCGCCCTCTCCCTGTTCTCCGGCCGAATCCATTTGCTGGGGATGCCGTAGGCCGGTTCAATCGTATCTATGCCGTCAACCTCCTGGGCAATGTCATCAGGCTCCAAAGCAAGGTAGTAATCCGTCAGAATCTCGCCCCTGGCGACCTCCTCGCCCTTAATCTTGATGACATACTCGTTCGTGCCAAGGTTGGAACTGTCCCGCAGCCGGATGGAAGGCACTACAAAGCCCATGTCCTGAGCATACTGCCTTCGGAAAATGACGATACGGGAAATGAGCCTGCCGCCTACGGATTCATCCGCCAATGGAATCAGACTGTAGCCAAAATCCATTTCAATAGGCTCCACGGTCAGAAGGGTGTAAACATTATTAACATCCTTGAAATAATCTTCCTCGGAAACCGGCTTCTGCTCAGCTTCTTCGCCACCCTCTCCCTGTCCGACTTCTCCGGCTCTTCCCTGCGCGGCCGCCATCTCCTTTTCGTATCCTGCCGCCCTTGCCATCTCCGGCTCAAGGGTCATGCGCCTTTCCAAAAGCACGCCCGCCGCGATCAGGAATACGGCAATCAAGAGAATCTGGAAAACCGGCATGCCGGGAATGACGCAAAGAACCAGCAGCACGCCTCCGGTAATGGCAAAAGCCCTGGGCTGGGAAACAAACTGACCGGAGATGTCCTCATTCAGACTTCCCTCCGATACAGCCCTGGTCACGATCATACCGGTGGCCACGGAAATCAAAAGGGACGGAATCTGCCCGACCAGGCCATCACCCACTGTCGCGATGGAATAAGTGCTGAGCACCGTACCGATTTCCTGCCCGGACTGAATGATGCCTATAATACTGCCGCCCACCAGGTTGATGCCCGTAGTAATCAGGGACATGACGCTGTCGCCCTTGACGAACTTCGTGGCGCCGTCCATGGAGCCATAAAAATCCGACTCCATCTGAATCTTGTCCCGCCGTTCCCTGGCCTGCTGCTCTGTAATAAGGCCGGAACCCAGATCCGCATCAATTGCCATCTGCTTGCCCGGCATCGCGTCCAGCTTGAATCTGGCCGCCACTTCGGAAACACGCTCAGCACCCTTGGTAATGACCAGAAACTGCATGAGAACGATGATCAGGTAGATGACCAGTCCGACGACCACATTCCCCTGAAGGACGAAATCACCAAAAGCTTTGATCACCTGCCCGGAAGAACCGCCGTTTGAAAGGATATTCCGCGTAGTGGAAACATTGATTCCAAGACGGAACAGCGTCGTAATCAAAAGCAGTGACGGAAACACCGACAGCTGCAGCGGTTCATGAATGGTCATGGTAATCACCAGGATCATCATGGACAGGCCCATATTCACGATGATGGCCACATCCACCAGCCACGCCGGCAATGGTATGATCAAAAGCAATACTATCGTAAGCACAAACAGTACTACTGAATTTTGAAGCAGTCTTTTTATCATTCCTACGCTTTCCTACTGCCTATCGCTATAGCAACATATCCTCCCGATTCTGCTGCTTGTAAATATAAACAAGTATCTCTGCCACCGCGCCATAAAACTCCGCAGGTATTTCCCGGTTAAGCTCGCACATGGGGTACATGGCCCTCGCGAGATCTTTGTTTTCCATTACAATTACGCCATGCTCCTCCGCTATCCTGACGATACGGAGTGCCACCTGATCCTGCCCCTTGGCCAAAACCAGGGGGGCGCCCGCCTTTTCGGGGTCGTATTTCAATGCGATTGCCAGGTGCGTAGGGTTACGGATAATGACATCCGCCTCCGGCACCTGCTGCATCATACGCTGGTTCGCGCGCTGCCGCATGAGAGAACGTATACGTCCTTTGATTTCAGGATTCCCTTCTGTATTCTTAAATTCATCCTTCACTTCCTGCTTTGTCATCTTCAGGCCGTTCTCGTAATCCCATCTCTGGTATAGAAAATCAAAAAAAGCGATGACAATGAAGGCCATACACACCCGGATTACCAGATCAAATATCATCCGAAGGAGCAAAACGGTAGAACTCAGCAGGTTCATATTGATCATCCTGGCAATCGGCAGGATATCATCCTTAAGGATCGTATATAAAAGCACGATGAGAATCGTTATCTTCAGGAGATTCTTCAAAAGCTCGACCAGATTTTTGAGTGAAAATACTTTTTTAATGCCATTCAGAGGATTCATATTGGAAAGCTTGAATTTCAGCTTCTGGAAAGTAATGTTAAACCTGGTCTGGGCTCCGGTGCCCAGGATGCCAAGCAGCATCGTCGTAAGCAGGAGCGGTAACGCTGACTTCATGGCATAAAATAAAAATCGGATAAAGAGTCGCGGAGTAACAGGCGAAGCTCCATCCGCGCCGCATAACTTCAGTATATAAATCATAAACTCCCTCATATCTCGGTAGATATAGGGAAGAAGTATTCTGAGCAGGCAGAATATGCCAAGCAGCACGACTACCGTAGAAACATCCTTGCTTTGAAGGACATTTCCTTCCTTTCTGGCATCACTCCGTTTTTTCGCGGTAGGTTGTTCGGTTTTCTCGCCGCCGGGACCCTCTGCCAATGATTGTGCCTCCTTTTATAAAAATTTGTAACTGTTCAGTCAATCTGAACACTTACGCCTCGGGCGTGGCACTTACGCGCATTCCGAGTACGCCCGAGGCGTGCTTTTCGAGGCTTTCATACGCACCTTGCGGCAAGCGCAAGGTGCGAACTGAATAGTTGCAAAAATTTTCCGCTAACGTGGCAAAAGCATTGAAAGTATGCTTTCCAATACCTCAAAGCCATATTCAATGGTCGTTTTCATCCTGTCCGCAATCGGCGTGAGCAGGAAGAAAAGCATCAGAAGCCCTACAATGATCTTGATCTGGAAATTCACCTGGAAAACATTAATCTGCTGCACAACGCGCATCAAAATGCCCAGCGCCACCTCCACCATGAGCTCAATTCCCAAAATAGGGAAAGCCATCTGCATACCGCGCACAAAGCATTCAGAAAACAGGCGCAGCATATACTGCGGAATTTCTGAAGAGTAACGGAAGCCGCCAAAAGGGATCAGCTCCGCGGAGCGGAAGATCAGTTCCAAAAAACGAAGATGGCCATCCGTCACCAGGAAAAGCAGAACAAGGAAGGCGTACAGCAAGCCTGTGGTTACGGTAGACTGACTGCTGGTGGACGGGTCAAACACATGGGCCATAGTAAGACCCATTGCATGATCTATGACGGCTGTAGCATAGCGTAATGAAAAAAATACAAGATCCATTCCTATGCCCATGCAGAAACCTATGAAAAGCTCCTGCACAAGCATAACTCCAAATTCCAACAGTGTCGAAGGCTCCTGTTGCAGGACTCCCCCCGTCCATATGTATAATAGCAAAGATAACGAAAAAATCAGCGCGGCTTTCACTCTTGCCGGATAGTTTGTTCTTCCAAGCACCGGATGCATGATCACCGCGCCGCTCATCCGCATGATAATGAGACAAAAAAGCAGGAACACGCACTCCTCCTCTATTAAAGTGATTTTGGGGCTATTTTAATTGCCAACTAACAGCTGCGATATCGCTAGCTATACGGATCCTCTGTTAACAAAGCCTTTCACGGCCTTGATAATTTGCAAACGGATATTGCATAGTGCCTGAAGCATCCGCCTGGCCCGTTCAGGATTTTCATTATTATTCAGAAATAAAAGCGGCATTGCATCGACTGCTTCGTTAGCCCCCCTGGATTATCGTCAGAATCCTTATGAAAAACTCCTGAAGGGTGCGGAGCATCGTACCTCCCAGAAGAACAAGCATCCCGACTATGGAAAGAAGCTTTGGAACAAATGTCAGTGTCTGCTCATTAATTGAGGTAGCTGCCTGAAATATGGCGATCACAATGCCTATAATCATGCTTACAAGCAGCAGAGGGAGCGCTATCCTTAACGCAAGCAAAAAGGTCTGATTTAAAATCTCCAAAATTTCGTTGCTGTTAAGCATCCGGCCGCCTCCTGCGTTTATTATCAATCTATCTAAAAATGCCTTTTGAAAAAGTCTACATACACTTACTCAGGCATAGTTTATACCGTATTTGGCGCATCCCACAGGGATGCGTCTGAACAAAATATGCTTTCTGGCATATTTTGTTCAGATTTTTCCGCAGCATTCCTTGTGCTGCGGAAAAACCCAGAAATAACAAGACTGCCGCAATTGTCAACTGCCCAACTTAATGGAAGCTCTGGACAATGGTCGAAAACAGCAGCGTCCAGCCATCCACGGTCACAAACAATAACAACTTGAAAGGCATTGAAACCATTGTTGGAGGCAGCATGACCATGCCCATGGCCATCAGGGTTGTAGATACCACCACATCCACCAAGAGGAAGGGTAAATAGATCAGGAAGCCGGCAAGGAAGCCTCTTTTCAATTCACTGGTCATAAAAGCCGGCGTGACAACCGTCAGGGGATAATCCATGGGATCGCCCTGCAGCTCGGTTTTCGACATTTCCACAAACCTGTCCAGAGTCCTTTTCTCCGTGTTCCGCAGCATGAATTCCTTCATGTACGTCGACATCCGCTCAAGACATTCCTCCTGGGTGATCGCGGATTCCTTGTAGGGCTGATAGGCTTCCTCGTTCATCCTTGAAAGCGTAGGATTCATGATATAAACAGTCAGGAAAAGTGAAATTCCGACCAGCACCATGCTTGGAGGGTTTTGCTGCACGCCCATGGCATTCCGCGTAAAAGACAATATAATAATCGTCCTCGTAAAGGACGTCATCATAAGGACAATGGATGGAAGAAGCGTTACCAGCGTGATCAGATAGATCAATTCCAGCGTAGGCACGCTTCCCCCGTTCAATCCCGAAAGAAGCTCATTCATTTCCCTTCCTCATCGACTCCGTCTCTACCCTTTCCATCCTTTTGCTTCCTTCTCTCAAGAAGCGAGGAAAAAGTGCTTTGAAAATGAAAGGATCCCTTTCCTCCATGCGCAGTAGGGAAGGAATCCGGAAGATACTGTCCTTCCAGCCTGCCCAGCACAGTGACCCCGGCAGGGCTGGAGGCCAGGAGATAACAATCCTCTTCCTGTTCTATCTTCAGAATCAGAAGCTGCCTGTCCTGACCGATTGGAAGCTGGTCTATAATCCTCATGTATCTTCCGTTACGGAAGCCGTTCCACTGTCTTCCCAGGAAACGGCTTGCCCCATAAGCCATCAGAAGTATCAGAATCGTCATCAAGACAGCAGAGACCATGGAAATGGAGTCATTCATTCTTTACAGGCTCTCCTCGTTAATATCCTTCTTTAAAATCTCGGTAATACGGATGCCAAAATTATCTTCAACAACCACTATGTCACCGCGGGCTATGCACTCTCCATTGACATAGAGATCCGCCTGTTCACCGGCCATCTTGTCAAGAACGACCAGCGAACCCTGAGTGAATTCAAGGATATCCTTCACCAGCTTCCGGGTCCTGCCGATTTCCACGGAAATCTCCAGAGGAACCTTCATAAGCATTTCCCGGTTGTCCTCATTCTCCCCTTCGCTTCCGTTATCCCCATCAAACTCCCTTGAATTCAACGGCTTGATCAGCGACCCGTCTTTCTTTTTCTCTTCCTGAACAGGAGGCTGCTGCTTTTCCGCGCGCATATCCCGAATCAGCTCGATCATCTGATTCTGGGACTGCTGCATCTGGCTCATCATCTGCGCCTGGGATTGCTGCATCTGGCTGAGCAGCTGCACCATCAGCGGATCAGGCTGCGCGTAAGCCATTGGATATGGGGCCATGGCCTGTGGAGCAGCGGCCGCCTGCCCCATTTGCTGTGCTGCCTGGGCAGATCCCTGAGGAGCCCCCTGTGGAATGACCTGCGGCTCGGGAATCTGGGCTGCCGGCTGCGGTGCCCCTGACGGAGCAGCATTATCCTGCGGTGCCGCGGAAGCCTTCATAGCATCAATCTGAGCCTGGGAAAGCGGCATTCCGGATCCTGAACTGCTTTCTGCTGATGCCGGCGCAGGAGCCGGCATCACCTCTTCGACCGGTGCCGGAGCCGGCTCAGGCTCCGGGTCTGACTCTGATTCTGCCTGCGCTTTCAGGCTGGCAAAGAGCTCGTCCATCTCCTCTTGATTCAGCGTACGCTTGGTATCCTTGAAGATAGCCTGTGCCAGCGCGTCCGTATCGTCCTCTGCTGCCGGGGCAGGCTCTGGAGCGGCTCCGCCGGCGCCCATGCTGGCCAGAAGGGCATTGACGGCGTCCTGATCCAGCGGCTTCGAGCTCTCCTTTGGCGCCTCCTCCTGCTGCATGCCCCTCAGCAGGGCGTCCGTTGAGCTTTGATCCATGGGGCGATGCACCAAATCACCGACCGCTGCGCGGTCTTCGTCCGTGATCTCAGAAAGCGGCACACCGGTGACAATCTCCGGGGTTTCATAATCATAGGCATCGGAATCCGTCGGCAGCCCAAACTGCTCCGCAAAGGGTGCCAGGAGCTTTTTGACAAGTCCGACAGACATAATGTTCAGGAAAGCGCTGGAAAGCTTGCCTTCTATTTCCAGATTGAAACGGACGACCACCTGGGGCTTGTCCCCATCGAAATTCTGATCCTTGAACGTCTTCTCATCCGGAATTTCATAGGAAACGGGCGTTGAGATATTGACGGTGGTACCCAGAAATTCTGACAAGGCCGTTGCGGAAGCGCCCATCATCTGATTCATGACTTCTCGGATGGCGCTGGCATTAATCTCGTCCATCTCGAATTCATCCTCAGGAATCTCCATGCCCATCATCATGCCAACAATGATGCGCACATCATTCCTTGAGAACATCATGATATTCTTGCCGTCAAGGCCTTCTACATAGGAAATCTCTACCCCGACGGCCGGATCCATCTCCTTAAATTCAAATTCATCCCTTGTCTGTACCGTTGCCACCGGTGTAGTAATATTAACCACGGCGCCTAGAAGTGTGGAAACCGCAGTTGCGGATGCGCCAAGACTGATATTCATTATCTCGCCAATCGCATCGATTTCCATTTCATTAAAAATACTAGCGCCCATCTCCATACTCCTCTATCAAAGTGGTTTTTGGCCATTTTAATTCCTGACAAACGGCTGCAGTATCGCAATCCAAATGGCCCCTCTATAAAAGTGTTTTTTTGGCCATTTTAATTGCCGACATACAGATGTATCGCAATCCAAATGGCTCCTCTATTAAATAAAGTGGTATCCGTACGATTATGAAAAACACTGCCCGCCGCGGGACATTACATAATCACTTGCCTATTTCCAACGCTTTTTGCGCCATTGTCTTCATCGCATTCAAAGCAGTGACATTGGCCTCATAGGAACGGGTAGCCGCCATGCTGTCCACTGTCTCCTTCAGCATATCCACATTGGGATAATCCACATAACCCATTTCATCCGCATCCGGATGGTTCGGATTGTAAACCCTCTTCATCTCGCGGTCGTCCGTGATAATGTCAGCAACCCTTACACCTGCCTTCTGCCCGCGAAACCCTTTGCCTCTGGCCGCGTTCCTCAGGGCTGCGCGGAAAGTATTTGAGCCAAAGCTTTCAAAAACAATGTCTTTCCGCCGATACGCGCCCCCCGCCTCCGTCCTGGTTGTATCCACATTCGCGATATTTTCCGCGGCCACGTCAAGACGCAGCCTCTGCGCGCTCATGCCTGACGCGCTGATATCAAATGAAGTAAGAAATGACATATTGCCTGACTCCTTTATTAAAGTGGTTTTTGGCCATTTTAATTGCCGACATACAGCTACGGTATCGCAAGCCACACAGCTCCTCTATTAAAGTGGTTTTTGGGCCATTTTAATTCCTGACAAACGGCTGAGGTATCGCAAACTACATGGCTCCTCTATCAAAGTGGTTTTTTTGACCTCTTCAATTGCCTGTATACAAATGCGGCAGCGCGCCTATGCTCAAAGCCCCAGGATCGTCTTCACCGTGGACGTGATACGTTCCGCGTTAAACGGCTTCACAATGAAGTCCTTCGCCCCTGACTTGATGGCATCGACAACCATGCTTTCCTGACCCATGGCTGTGCACATGACAACCTTTGCGTCCGCATGATTTTCACGAATCTTCTTCAAGGCCTGCAGGCCATCCATATTCGGCATCGTTATATCCATGATTACCAGATCCGGGCTTTCCTCATCATATTTCTTGACTGCTTCTGCGCCGTCCTGGGCCTCTACGAATGTACAATCCTCGAATCCGCCCTTCGTCAAAGAATTCTTAACCATCATCCGCATGAACGCTGCATCATCAACCAACAATATCTTTGCCATCGTATTTCTTCTCCTATCAAATTAAAATAGTGGTATTATATTTAAAAGGATTGCTCCTGATAAATATCCTTTATCGACGCGGCCAGGCCGCTATGCCATTGGAAAGTTATCCGCTCAGGCATTCTGAAGAAGATCCAAATCCCTCTTCTTCTGTGATTTCTCCCTTTCTATTGCCGCCTCTATTGTTTCATCCGAATCCCAGCCGCCCGTAGACTCCTCTGTCTCGATTGTTTTCTGCATGATTCTGTCCTCGATGCGTATGGCTATGTTCTTCTTGTACACGCCCATCTTTCCGGTAAACCAGGGCTGCTTCCCCACGAATAGCTTCACCGGGCTGGTCTTCGGCTTGTTAAGGTCTATCACATCTCCTACTTTCAAGTGAAAAAGATCGGAAATATCAAGTTTCACCACGCTAAGCTGACCCGTAAGAGTGAATTCCGAAGTACGCAGATGTTCCATGATGGTCAGCTCGTTATTTTCATATGCAAAGCCTCTGGCCAGGTGCTTCCGGTTGTCTATGATCTTGAACATATGTTCCAGAAGCGTTCCGGGAAGGCAGAATCGAACCTTCTCCGCCGCAAGTCCGGAAACATCCACATTCAGGACAATGATGACCACCGTCTCATCCAGACCGACCTCCTGCACCATGGTGGGGTTTTCCTCCACCCGCTGAATCTTGAAGTCAGCACTGATATAATTGGAGAAACCATCCCCCAGGGCATGCACAATATATTCCATAATCCGTCTGTACAAGGCTGTTTCTACATCAGAATACCGATAATCCTCCTGAACCTTCACCACCGTGTCGGCGCCACCCAGCATATGGTTTACCAATGTCAGCGTCAGGCCCGGGGTCAGGAAGATCATCATCGGGACATTGTTTTTCCCTTTTTCCTTGACATAAGTGTCTACCAGCGTCATGCAGTCGTTCTCATGGAAGGAATTAGCATATTCATAATATCTCGTCTCCCTGAGCTCAAGCACCGTGATATCCGTCATCGTACGGAATATACCATTGATCTGGGAGGTGAGAATTCTGGCGTAATTTTCAAAAATACTCTTCAGGAGACGTATCTTCTCCTTTGTGAACTTACGTGGACTATAAAAGTCGTATTTATTATACTTCTTTTCTTCTCTTTTTTGTACCTTTTCTTGCTTTTTCGCTTCTGCGGCCTTTGGCTGCTCTGCAGCCTTCGCAGGCTCCGGTTCTGCAGGCGCGCTTGCCATCGACTTCAGCAGAGCGTCAATCTGGCTTTGGGATAATACATCTGCCATGTAACATTCCTTCCTCTCCGCTTTTATTTCACGTCAGCGGGAAACAGCCTCTGCTTCACATTGGCAGGAAACGGCCTCTGCTTCACGTTGACAGGAAACAGTCTCTGCTTATATTATCGCGACTGCCTATTGTATTGCATTAGCAGCCAATGCAGCGTTCGCGGCAACCTGGCCGGCCTCAATCATCTCCGCGTCGGCCGCCGCGGCAGCGAGCGAAGCATCGCCCACATCTGAAGCAGGCGGCGCCGCGGCGCCGTCCGATATATTCTCTGACGCGTTGCCGCTTGTAACGATCGTTGTATCCGCGTTGGCTCCGCTATTGAATTCATCAAAATAATGATTCAGATCCTTGACCTCGGCTCCCTCATCAATCAGGAGGATCTCAACCCGCCGGTTCTGGGATCTGCCCTCCGGCGTTTCATTGGAAGCCACTGGCCGATATTGCCCGTAACCTATGCAGATCAGCTTTTCCGGATTAAAGACCTCCCTGGTCTGTATAAAAACACAAACCTCCGCGGCACGCATTACGGAAAGCATACGGTCATTTCTGGGATTGTTGGGCCTCGTGGGATCGGCCTGCGCCGTATGCCCCATGATATTGACCTGAGAAATCCTGTCATTAAAGGGCCGCAGCGCATTGCAGAACACCTCCAGGGTATCCTGTCCCTGCTGCGTCAGCGCCGAGCTGTCCCCCGTGAAAAAAGCCTTGTCCTGAAAGACTACGAAGGTATAATCCTCTCCCTGGGAGACTTCGACATCCTCCACGCCCGCCTCATTCAGCGAATTCGCGAGCATGATATAAAGCTGATCCATGTCTTCCAGCTCATTCATCTGAATTTCTGGCTGGCCCATCGAGCCGAGATCCTCTTCTTCCGCATCAATATTATTGGTAATTTCACCGTTCAAAACGACCTGCTCCGCAGATTTCTCACCGGGCCGGCCGTTCGGGAAAATACTTTTGACAAACAAATCCCATTTGTTGGAATCTATGGATGACATGGAATACAGGAGAACAAAGAAGCACAAAAGCAGCGTGACCAGGTCACCATATGTGTCCATCCAGCTACCGCCTTCGTCACCGCCTCCCCCCTTCTTTTTCATCTTTAACCTCCTGCGCCTCCGCCGGCGCCGGCTTTCTTAAGCAGCTTCTTCTGCTGCGACTGCATGAGCGAGGCCAACAGGCGTTCGCGGATGGACTTCGGATTGTCGCCGCCCTGTATGGCGAGAACTCCCTCGATGATCGTCATGCAGTACAGAACCTCTTCATCGTTCTTGACTGCCAGCTTCTGCGCGATCGGGTGGAAAATAATGTTTGAAAAGGCACTTCCGTAGAAAGTCGTGATAAGGGCGACGCCCATGTCCTGCCCCAGGGTGCTCGCGCCGCCGGAACCGGACATGTCCATGCCCTTAAGCATGTTCACAAGACCGACCAGCGTACCAATCATCCCGAAGGCCGGAGCCAGCGCGGAACCCTTCACATACATGCCCCTCACCTCGTCATGGCGGCTCATCATATCCTCAACCTGACGTTCCAGGGAAGCCCGGACCTTGTCCGGATCGCTGGCATCCACGATCATCAGGACACTCTGCTTGAAAAAGGGTTCCTTGATCTCCTCAGCCTTCTCTTCCAATGCCAGAAGCCCGTTGGCCCTCGCAAGCATTGCCAAATCAATCAATGTGTCGATAGTCTTGGGGACATCATACTTCTTGCCCCCCCGGAAACATATGCCGATATGCTTTGGTATCCCCGTCAATATGCGAAACGGATAGCAGGCGATCAGTCCCGCTATCGTCCCACCGATAACAATGACAAGGCTTGGCATATCATAAAAGTTCCCCAGCTTTTCAACTGTAATACCGTTGACAATCAGAACAGCGGCAAGAACCCATCCGATTAACGTCGTTACATCCATCTGACAATGCGCCTCCTACAACAAGCCCTTTGCATTTCTTTTCATTCACCCCTAAATTCCCGGCCGGCAGTGAATCCTATCATTCTGAAACCAAATTTGGAATCTCCTCTATTAAATAAAGTGATTTTGAGCCATTTTAATTGCCGACAAACAGCCGCGGTATCGCAGGCTGCATGGGGCTCCATATATGCTTTGAAATAGCCCTATTGCCCTTTGGCTTCGCTGTCTTTATTCTGGAATGTTAGCGCGTCATGCAGGAAGCGCTGCGACTGCTCGATAATTGATTCCACACTGTCCTTCACCAGGTAAAAATCCCCATTAATCAGCTTGATCTTGGTCTCGGGAATCCTCTCCAAAAAAAGAATCTGGAAATAATTAATAAAGAGCTCCTCTCCGTTCAGTCGCACTACCCTGATCATCGAGTCCCTCCTTTCCTTAAGCTCACTTCTCTTTTGGACTGCGGATTCCTGCGAAAATGCCTCCCGGAAATGCTCAATCCGGGAAGGCTCATTCGTTTCTTCGCTATTGAAAATCTCTTTTAGCTTTCGAAATGTAAAGAACATTCTACTATCATCTCTTTATATTGACAAGCTTAATATAAGTTCAATTATTTATGTAACTATTAAGTGTCCTCTAACTATTCCTAAAAGGCCTGTTATCTCTTCATATTAACAAGCTCCTGGAGGATCTCATCACTGACCGTTACCATCTTGGTATTGGCCTGGAAACCTCTCTCCGCCTGGATCATGTCGGAAAACTCCTTCGCGAGGTCTACGTTGGAAGCCTCCAGATAGCCGGCCATCAGCGTGGGTGTGGCGCCCTCCCCCGGGCAAGTGACTGCCATCGTTCCGGTGTTATCTCCCAACTGTGCCGTAAACGTGTTGTTGCCGGCCTTTGTAAGACCTTCCTGGTTCTGGAAATTCGCTATGGCGACCTTTCCGAGAATTACATAATAACTCTTCACCGATCCCGTATCTTCATTCGCCTTATCGATAACACCCTTCACAATGCCATCGGTTCCGATTTCCACGCTTTTAAGCTGCTCAACCTGGTAATCCTCGCCGGCCTCCCAATCCCATGTTGCCTCAGGAGGATCTCCCGTGGGATCAAAGGTCGTAGGCGCTTTCAGGGGCCGGAGCTGGGTACCTGCCACGGAACCGTCCCCCATACCGTAGGAAGTGGGCTCAAGCACATTTCCATCCGGACGGAAGCCATAGACAAACCTTCCGGTCGCGTCCACCACAAACCCGTTCGCGTCCACGGTGAACTGGCCGACCCTGGTATAGGTGAAGCCCGCTTCCCTCTTCATGACCTCGGCGACTCCTACCGGGTTCGCCGGATCCTCATAATCAATTGCTCCCATATTGCCGGCACTTGTGACAAAAAAGCCGGATCCATTGATCGCCGCGTTAAAGCCGCCAACATAGGAAGGCGTGCTGCTGGTGAAATCCGTGGCAATCGAACCCATCAGGGAGCCATAACCGAACTGGGACGGGTTCATGCCGCCGACCTCGCCGGGCTTACCCTCGGTAGAAGCGCTCTGGGTCTGGTACATCGTGTCCTTGAAGGTGTAGTTCTGTGACTTATATCCAAATGTATTCACATTCGCGATATTGTTGCCGATAACATCGAGCTTGTTCTGGTGCGCCCGGAGTCCCGCGACAGCTGCGTCCATTGCTCTTAACATATTTTCCCATCCTTTCTGCTGTACCGGGCCGGATCATTCGCATCCGGCCCAGGCTTCCTGAAAAGGGCCGGCCTACATCAGTACAGCGCTGTCAATATTTGTAAATATCCTGTTCTTCATGTCCTCTTCGCCCATGGTGGTAACCACGACGTTATGTTCGACATTCACGATGAAAATTCCCTCGCGCCCTATAATGGCTACGTCCTTCGCGCCCTTCTTCCGCGCCTGCT
Organism: uncultured Oribacterium sp.; assembly: GCA_946413525.1. Classification (GTDB taxonomy): domain Bacteria; phylum Bacillota; class Clostridia; order Lachnospirales; family Lachnospiraceae; genus Oribacterium. The sequence goes on along the minus strand of CAMKKZ010000014.1, from coordinate 4,227 downwards.
CCACCGCGTTGTTGAGCTCGCCCATCCTTGCCTCATCAATGGAGATCCCCCGCTCCGAAAGGCGTTTCTCGGCGTGTCTTGAAAAACTCAGGCTTTCCGCCTTCAAGCTGCTGACATGCTGGAGCTGTTTTGAAAAAGAAGCATCAGGAGACGATGGGCTTTTCCGGGTATCAGCCACCGGACTGCCGCCCTGCACCCCGTTACGCAGTGCCTTTAAAGCTTTCATATCCTGAACTTTCATACAAAGGCTCCCTTTCCGGCTGCTTCATCAGCCATCATAGCCCATTGCCCTGAGGTCGTCCAGTGTCTGGTAACGCATCACGTAATCAATGCCCGGGCCATGCTCCACATCCTGGGTGGCTTCCAACAAATTCACGCCGGTCGGAACCGCATAAGGGTTATGGACAGAAGCAAGGTTCTCCGCAATCTTCTGCTCTGCGGAACTGCCCTCCCAGGGAATTTTCTCCGTTCCCTCGGGAATGCCCGTATACTCCGTCTGTCCCGGCTGAAGCAGCATTTCCTTCTGGATATCCTGAACCGCCAACGCCTGAACAGCGCCGCCAAGCCAGTTTTCGGTAATCTCCGTCTCCGAAGCGCTGCCGCTCACATAAGCCTGCTGTGTCTCCTCCGCGCCGGACTGCTGCGCGTTCGCAAGCTCTGCCATGAAGGAATTCTGCCCATCGTTGGACGCGGCACTCGTTCCCTGCCTCATTTCATCAATATTATGATAAGGCGTAATCCCCTGAACTGTCATTTTTCATTCCTCGATTCTGAATATAGCTTGATAATATACCTGCCTCGTCTATCCCTGGACTCCCGGTCCAATCTCCTCGGAACTGGAGCTTCCGTCCGGAGCCTTTTTCGTGGTCTCCGTAACATCAGAGCCAATGCTCAGAAGCTTTGTCAGGAGATAATCCGTGGGATCACCTTTGAGGCGGAAGGTCGGCTCATCACCCGAAAGGTTTACGGATTCGATCGTGCCGAAGCGCACGCCATTGTCCCCCTCCCGCAGCGACTTCATATCGTCATCGGAAACGGAAACGGATACTTCCTTCCCCATCAGGCTGGCCAGATAGCTTGTCTTCGACATTGCCATCTGCAGGTTCAGGTTTGTATTCAGCGTGGCCAGTGACTGTACCATTGCCATATTGCTCATCTGAGCCATCAGCTCGCTGTTATCCATGGGATTTGTCATATCCTGGTTTGCGAGCTGCGCTGCCAGAAGCTTAAAATAACTTTCAATGGTCATAGTGTTCTTGTCATTGCTTTCCGCAGTATACGTACTCGTGGCATAGGGATTCGTTGATCCGGAAATGCCGCTGATGTTATTTGCCATGTTCCCTCCTTTCAATAAAATTCTCACTGATATAAATCAGTATTAATCACTTAATCACGCAAATTAATTATAGAAAATAAATATGTAAAAAGTCGGCAATTTATCATGTAAATCAATGAAACAAATTAATCAAGCAATATCAAACAAGGCCCAGTCGCATCTGCTGAAGGAATGATTCCGAACGATCCTGATGCTGCCTTTCCCTGTTCCGATCCTGGAATGCCTGGTCAGCATGCCGCCGGTTCTCAGAATCGCCCCGTCCCTGCTGCTCCTGCCAGTTCATCTGATGTCCGCCCTCATTCCTTTGGGGAAGCTGTACCTCTGTATCATTTCCCGTCTTCTGGGAAAGTATTCTCGCCATATCCTCCGCCCGCTCTGAAAGCAGCTCCAGCGTCTTCGGATTAGAAGAAAGAATCATAAGGCTGGCCCTGCCCCCTTCATAATTCAGCCGGATCGTAATCTGTCCAAGGTTTCTGGGCTCCAGTTCGATGACCAGCTCGCCTCTCCTTCCGATACCCCTGTCCGCGATCATGTTGGCCAGATCTTCCGGAAGCTTTGCCTCTGATGTAGGGAGAACCGTTCTCTCGGAATGCACCCTCATGGAACCATTTGTGAAAACATTCTGTACCGAACTGCCGCCTGCCGCATGACCGGCCAGCTTTTCCACATCAGATGAGCTGTCCTCTCTCCCGGAGGATGCCGCTTTTGCTCTTGAAACCCCTTGCGCATTCCTCCTGCCATCATCCATTGCCCGGTATGCGGAAAGTCCATCCTTATCCGGACCTTCGGAAATGTCTTTTTCCGTACCAATGAATCCGTTTTCAGCAGCATCCCTTTCGGCTCCTGTTTCGCCCATTCCCTCGGGCCTGCCGCCATCATGAGTCAAAGCAGCTTCACGGATGGAAGAAATGTTGCTTTCCATCGGTGCGGAAGCCCCGGCACTTTTAATGCCTTCTTCATTATTCAAAGTCCCGCCAGTGCTTTCGACCGCCCTCCCCGTAGAGAATTCAGGGCTTTGAGACGCGTCTCCTGATGCCGCGCCGTCAGCAAAGGCTCCTTTCCCGAAGGAATCAATGAATTCACCTGTTCCGGCTGGATTCGTAAGTACAGCCTCCACGTCAAGAACGTCCTCGGAGGACCCCCGCAATGCGGCGTTCCCGGAAGGATCTCCCTGTACAACTACCCCGCCTGTACGGAAATCCGCCTGCAGCTTCCCTGCGTCTCCATCGGATAGCGCCGCTGCATTCTCCAAATCCGTTTCAAAAAACGGCACAGAAGCCATCTTCTCACCATTCTCCGAAAAATCATCCAGGGTCAAAGCGTCGCTCACCTGCTCTTCGACAGCCTGCAGGCCATCCATCCCGGGAACTCCAAGACCTTCCTCTTTGAAATCAGCCATGATCATGGCGCCGGCCCCGTCTGCCCCCTGGGCGTTCAAGAACGTGAAAAGAATCTGTAATTCCTGAGCAGACTGTCCCTGCAGGGCGTCCTCCTCCGGCTGCTTCCCGTCCTTTTCGGAACGGGCTTCGTTACCCGAGGATTTCTGAACCGCTGCCGCATCCACGGCTTTCTCATCGGATGCATTCCCTGCCGAACTTTTATCTTCCGGCAAATCAGCTTCCCTGCGCCTTGCGGCATCCGCTTCCTTTCCGAAATTCTGATCCGACTGCTTCCTCACCGTCCCGCCCTCAGAACCGCTCTTCAGAAGGGACGCGAAATTATTTCCGATATCCGTGCTGCGCTTTAATGATCTGCCCCTGTCCTCCGCATTTACACGGGAAGACGGAGCCGTATTAAGCAAAACTTCTTTCACTCATACCTCCTTTCTTGAAAAATTTTTGCAAAGTGTCTGTCGGGATACAAGGAACTGTATACCCCGCTAATTAAAGGCGCACAAAACAACGCCCTAATCAGTATAAACGAAAAAACAAAAAACAGAAATACCTATTTTAAAATATTCGTAACTATTCAGCACCCTATTCGCAGTCGCCTTTGGCGACTGCTCATGTGGGCGTTCAGAGGCGCTCCGCGCCTTGTCCGCCCTCTGGATTTCCGAGAATTCCAAATGAAAAGCAAGCTTTCCATTTGGAATTCTCGGAAATCCAGAGGGTGCTGAATAGTTACAAATATTCGCTGCCTGATTCGCAATTTCCACCGGCGAATCAGCCGCGAAAAGATCAGGCACTGGCATTCACCCGGTCAGCAAAGGAGACGAATTCTTCAATAAAATTCTCCTGTTCCTTCTGCTCCTCAAAATGGTACTGTTCCAGCTTTCTTTCCTTCAGCTTCTCAAATTTGTTATAATCAATATTCGCCTCGATGACTTCCGCCTTCTTTTCCTCCGCGCTTTGTTCAAGCTTTAAGAGGTTCTTCTTTTCCTCCTCTATGCGTTCCCCCATCCTTTCTATGACCGTCACGTAAATCATGATCCTCTCAATGGAAGAACCCTGGCGCTTCACCTCCTGGAACTCATCCTCATAGCTTTCCCGGTCTCTCTTAAGTTTTTCAATCTCGTCCCGCTTATTCTGGACCAAAAGCATCCTTGCCGCATATTCTTCTTTCAGGCGATCCAGTATCTGCTCCTTGTACTGCATCACTGTTTCCAGACTATAACGAAATTTCTTCATTATGGCAACCTTGCTTTCTCTTATCCTTGAAATGGCAACCTTGCTTCCCTTATTAAAATGCATTGTTATTTCCCAGGTTCAACCGCAGTACAAGGAATGCTGCGGTTGAATCCTGAAAAAACATACCTGAAGGTATATTTTTTCAGGACGCATCCCTGTGGGATGCGCCAAATACGGAAATAACAATGCCTTATGCATTGTTATTTCCTAGGTTCAACCGCAGTACAAGGAATGCTGCGGTTGAATCCTGAAAAAACATACCTG
>CAMKKZ010000013.1 GCA_946413525.1 uncultured Oribacterium sp. | reverse complement strand
ATCCAATGAAAGGGTATGGCATTAAAAAATCAAAATAACTTCACGGATTCAGGTTTAACAAAAGTAAACACTACCCCTTTATACGATTCGTGGTTAACAGAATTAAAACTGTTCAATACAAAAGAATAAAGTGAATTCATAGGTTTATCATTTAACACATAACGACTTTTACTAAAATCAGGATAATAAGCATTTTCGCTTTCGATAATATCCATTACTTCCTTAGATTGAATAGTCCAGAATTTCATTTCATACCTCCTATATATACAACATATGATTATGGAATTGTCAAGCATCAACCCCCGTAAACATAACCTGATAACTCAGTCCCGTGAACTCCCTGAGAAAGTCCATATCCGAGAAGTTCAGTCCGTAGTTGTGTGTCTTACCGCTGTCCTTGCCCGTGTAGAGGTACTCCATCTTCTCCTGGTCGAGATGCTCAGTGCGGAGAGCTTCACGGTCAAAACCTTTTTCTTTCAGATGATACAGCACAATTCGTGAAAGCTGCACCTGCACGATACGGTAGCTCTCGGTATCAGCACAGTGGTCGAGAATACCCAGTATATCGAATATCGTTTCAGTGTCCTTCAAATGCTCGGTATCGTATTCAGTCTCGGGAATGTACTCGATATACTTATCATTGTTGAGGAACTGCACCGTACAATTCACATAGAGCTGCGGAACACCGAATGCGGCAGCCGCAGCAGCACCCGCACTTTCGCCTGAACCGGCTCCTGTACCGGAACCTGTGCCGGAACCGACTCCTGCACCTGAACCTGCGCCGGAACCTGTGCCTGAATCGACTCCTGCACCGGTAGAGCAGCCCGCAGAACAACCTGCACCTCAGCAGGCAGCACCGAAGGCTGTGAATCGGTCCGTACAGGGCGGCGGATTCGGGAAAAAAATAATGATCATTGCAGGCGCACTTATAGCTCTTGCAATAATACTTGGAATAATCATTATAATAAAGAACGCGGTAGGCGGTTCTTCCAAGTCTTTAAATGGAGCGGGAAGCGGTACGGCGCTTACCGAAATTCTTGATAAAACGGCGGCAACACATTACGGCGGCGGAACTTCAAAGCCTTCAGATTCTTCAACCTCTTCAGATGATGGCGAGGATTTCCAGGGAGATCACGAAGAATCTTTTGATGGCGAGGAATCTGCAGATACGGAAGATGCCGGTAAGGGCGATGATATAGCAGGCGAAGCAGAAGGCGGATCAACAAGCTTTGAGATACTTCCGTGGGGTAAAAAAGAAGGTGGAGTTGAGTTTACCGTTGATATTCCGGCAGGCTGGTCGTGGAGAGAGGATTACAGCTGGATAGTTGAAGATAATGAAAACGCAGTTGTGACCATGCTTCCCTTCATAGAGTTCAAAGTGGAGAAGAGTCTGGACAAATTTGACAAATACAAAGACTCGTATGAGGACCTTAAGGATATAGATGATCGGGTTATCGGAGGGGTAACAATGAAAGGCCGTACCTACAAGGACTGCGGCTATGACAAAACACAGTATCTTGCGCAGATAGACGATGAGAGAGCAGTATCGATTGTCATAGTAAAGTGCGATCTTTCGAACGGATCTGTGGCAAGCGGTATTCTGGACAGTATTAAATGCAGTGAGTCAACAGTTATGGTTCTGATTGACTTACCGCCCAAATAAATCACGTGAATATAACAGACAGGAGGATAAGAAGCTCCTGATCCCCTTTTTACCCTTAAAGAAATAAGGTAAGTGCTATATGCTTTCGGTGGTTCTGTTTTGGTTCTAAAAAATCTGAAAACGGTGTATAATTTATCAAAAGTAGCAATCGGGATAAAGCAGAAAGCCTTGAATATCATAATTTGCTATCACGATTACTATTCCTTACATTCGTGGTGCTGGACATGCCACTTTTGGATACAAGGAGGGAAAATGACCTTCTGGGGAGTTTTGTGGCGGACATTACGCTGCAGATCCTGTCTTTTGTGGCCCATCAGGAGAGGGATTTCATCAGGCAGCGGCAGAAGGAAGGGATAGAGCAGGCCAGGGCCCGGGGCGTTCGTTTCGGCAGGCCGAAAAAGCAGTATTTGCAAAACTATGGCATGGTCTGCAGCGCGTGGAGGGAAGGGAGGCTGTCCTGCAGGAAGGCTGCGAAGCAGCTTGGAATATCGGAGAGCACGTTCCGCCGCCGGGTGCAGGAAGGGGCGGAGGGTACGGAAGAGAAGAGGCTTTCATAATGCTCATGACTTGTATTCACGAGGAGTGTATATTTGGCATTCTTCGTATAGAAGGGAAGAGGCTGTAACGCTCATAAGTTCAAAAGCAAATCCTGTCAACGTCTGATTTTAAAGAAATATGGGCAAATAATTCCCTTATATACAGAACAAAACTTTTGTTCGATAATGCTTACGACAATTCCGGGAATTTTTCCACCTTTACGTTAGTCATCCAAAGCGATATTTTGATACAGTTTACTGTAATCAGATTATCGCTTTGGATGAGCAACATACCCTTAAATGAGCAAAACGATTTGCGAAGCAAATCGTGGCATGTCTCAAATACTACGGAATCCAGCGGAATAAAATTTCTTTCTGACTACCTAAAAAACCGCATATTTATGCGATATTTCTGGTATTCTCATAGATGCTTTATTCCGCTCAAGTTGAAACATGCCAAAATCGTTAAGCACGCGAAGCGGGCAGTTTTTCGAATTCAGGGGAATTCAGAATGGTCTTCAGGTCATTCAACCGTACAGGTGGAAATTTTTGCTGCGTATGCCGCCCTTGTCCCTTTTGGGGCAAGGGCAGTGTCTTTAGAATTAATTCAGCCCGCTATGCGCTTCCACCATTGAATTCAGCCCGCAACGCGCTTCCGCATTTCCCGGATTTGCAGCGGGGAGAAGACGTCAACAATTTTCAAAATCTCGTCATCGGTGAGGTTCGTTTCTTTCATAAGCTTTGTGGCAAAGCTCTCGTCCTTTGCCTTGAGTTCCTCGTCCTTTGCCCTGAGTTCCCGAACCTTCTCTTCGTCCTTTGCCTTGAGTTCCTCGTCCTTTGCCCTGAGTTCCCGAACCCGCTCCTCGTCCTTCTTCTGTTCAAGCGCCTTGAGAGCCTCGATTTTCTCTTCCTCAAAGAGTCTTCCAACCTTCGTCATCTGAATCCACCTCCTGACATTTTCTGATGTCGTCGCGTCTATGATCTTGTCTGAAAAAACCACCATTGCGGAAAGCAGCAGGACGCTCAGCCCTTCGTCCGCGATATTCTTTGCAATTTCGATTCCTTCCTTTAAGGTTTCCAGCTTCTTTTTCCTGGATTTCCTGGCCAGCGGAAGTATGATGAGCTGCATCTGTTCGATTTCATTAAGACTCTCCCCAATCTGCATTTTCCGGCGTATCCCGGAGAGAATCGTGTCAGCATCGAGTTCGGAAAGGAAGCCGGCCTCCTTTTCGATTTGCAGACAGCCGATGTCGTAGGAGAGCTTGACTGATTCCTTTTTTACGTTCGCCGTGTACAGCACGATGAGGTGGAGCTTGTGCAGGGGATTCCCGTCCCGACGGAATCTCTCCACGATACGTGCTATGTAGCCGAGGTACTTTGCATTCTGCCTAAGGTAGTCATAGTCGCTTTCATAATCGATGATTCCGGCCGACCCATCCTCGAAGATGAAGATGTTGTCCAATCGCAATTCATTTGCCTCGATGGCCGGCAGGTTGGTGGGACGTATGTCGGTAATCTTCGGAAGCTGGAGCCCGTAGGCGGCAGTGAAGGAGTTTTGCTTTCAGCAAAACTCCGTAACGAAATGCAGCACTCAAAGAGTGCTGTCCGGCGAAGCCGGATTGGGTATCGGGCATCAAGCCCGAACCCAACCCATAAGGGATTTCTCCCGGAATAACTCGGCAGCAAACTTGCTCGTAATGTCCTTGTTCTGATACGCAATGTTTTCAGACATTATAATCCTCCGTGGCAGAAATGAAAGATTGCAACTTTCATTTCTGCCGAAATCAAGCTGAAAATGCTGCAATTGTCATTTAATGAAGATATTGTGGTTCTTAAAGTTCCTGCATTTCTTGCATTTCTGTATATTCTATATTTCTTGCATTTTCTGCATATCCTTCATTTTCCGCATTTTTTGTATTCCTGATATCCTTCATTCCATTAATTATTTACATTTCATACATTTTATCATAAACAGAGGTTTGTTTCAAGCTTGCGGCTTTGAAGTTCATGGATTCAGGCGTACGATGGCTGCTGTTCACACGTTATTGCTCTTGCCGTTAGTTCTATTTCCCCTGCCCTGAGGCTGAGTGAGGAGAGGGTTGTGGGCAGTAAAAAACGAGAAAAGCCTCAATTCCCCTGCCCGGAGACCGCAGGAGAAACCTGTTCGGGGCGTGGAAAATTACATATACATCAATCAATGGGTACCATCAGGGGATGTGGAAGTTTGAAGAGCATCTGTACGGCGCTGCTTTTCACGGCTTTACGCTTGAGTAAAAAGAGGATTTAATACACTTTTTTGATGTGTATGTGATTTTCCGTTTCCCGAGCGGTATTTTGCCCGGGTCTTCGGGCGGGGGGAGTGGAAAAACTGAGGATTTTCCATGCTTGGAGTTGCATTCTGCCTGGGTCTTCGGGCGATAAAAATGAAAGAAATGTGGATTATCCATGCCCGGAACGGCTTTCCGTCAGGGCGTTCAGGCAGGGGAATGGAACATTTATTGAAGAATTGTCAGATAAAGGCAGCGGCTTAAGGGATTCATTACGGATTGTTTTATTTGAGAAGATTCAGATTTGGATTTGGATTCATATTCATATTCTGAAAGGTAATCATCCTGAATGAGTCAAACAGTACAGGTTTTGACGTATCAACAATATCATAATAGCAGTGAATATGAGATTGAGAAAAAAAGAGATAAAACGAAAAAAGGAGAATATGAACAGCTTGTTAAAAAAACATTGCTAATATGACTGTTTCTGGTTTATAATATGTGAAATATGTTGATATTGGATGGAAACGATGAATTGCGTCAAAATCTGTAGTATTTGAAACAAGCCTGTGTTGATATTTGAAAAAAGAGAGTAACGGGTACGACAACTGGCCTCGGATTAAAAGTATATTTTGATATCTGTAATGGGAAAAACTAAAAGGTTTCCATAAGGAGTTTTAAGGCCATGAGGGAATCGAAGAGCTATGCTCCATGATCCGGCCGCAAAGAGCGTGAAGATTCTGAAATATGGCAGGATTACTGTGGCATAGGGTTATATGGCGTATAAAGAAAACAGCCCAGAGGTTTTTTCAGGCGTGGGCCGGTTGGAAGTGAGCAGGGCATTGGATTTATCCTTTTCCCTGCTCGCTTGAATTAATGAGTATGAAAGGTGGAGCTCTCTCTTATTGTTATTAGTACGCTTTGATTTCACGGCTGAATCAGGAAGGGGTCACGGTAATCATGATTTCTCATGATATTGGCGCGGCACTGCGTTATGCAAGCCATATCCTTCACATCGGCGATTCCGTCTTTTTCGGCTCGAGGGATGAATACCTGGAAAGCGGGACGGGACGCCTTTTCCTGATGCAGCGGGAAGCTGGAGGGGTGCCCTAACGCGGGAGTCCGATGGGAAGGGCGTGATGGCGGAACTTGACAGGGAAAACGTTGAGTGGGAGTCCGATGGGGAAATCATGGCGCAGTAATCTGATGGGAAGGCCAGGGCGCAGGAGTCCGATGGGAAGGTCATGACGGAGGAACTTCATAGGGAGGTTTTGGCGTGGGGATCCGATGGGCAGGTTATGGCGCAGGAGTCCGATAGGAAAGCCATGGCGCAGGAGTCCGATGGGGAAATCATGGCAGGTTATGATGGAGAAACTGGATGTGAAGGCCATGGCGCAGGAGCCCGATGGGAAGGCCAGGGCGCAGGAGTCCGACAGGAAGGTCATGACGGAGGAACTTGATAGGGAAGTCATGGCTTGTAAAGCTGGTGTGGGAGCCGTGGAGCGACAGGAAGATGATGCATGAGACACGGCATGGCAGAAAGGTGGTGATGAGCATGATTGCTAAGCTTGGCCTGTATTTTCAATATCCTTTTGTAAGGTATGCCTTGATTGTCGGGGTACTGATTGCCCTTTGCTCCTCGCTCCTGGGGGTGACGCTGGTCCTGAAGCGTTTTTCTTTTATCGGCGACGGGCTTTCCCATGTGGCCTTCGGCGCCATGGCCATTGCCAGCGTGCTGAACCTTACAAATGAGATGCTTCTGGTGCTTCCCGTAACGGTGGCAAGCGCGGTCCTCCTGCTCAGGACGGGCCAGAATACAAGGATTAAAGGCGATGCCGCCATTGCCATGATTTCCGTTGGGGCACTGGCCTTTGGCTATCTTATAATGAATGTTTTTTCGACGTCTTCAAACCTGTCAGGCGATGTTTGCAGCACGCTTTTCGGATCGACTTCCATTCTGACCCTGACGGGGAGGGAGGTTTGGATCTGTGTGATGCTTTCCGTTTTGGTCGTGATCTTCTTTATCCTGTGCTATAACAGGATCTTTGCCGTGACATTTGACGAGGATTTCGCCAGGGCCGTAGGGAGCAATGTGGAAGCTTATAATCTTATGATTGCCATTGTGATTGCGGTAATCATCGTGCTGGCCATGAATCTTGTGGGGTCGCTCCTCATATCCGCGCTGGTCATTTTCCCCGCATTGTCCGCGATGAGGCTGTTTCACAGCTTCCGATCGGTAACGATATGCTCTGCGGTGTTGTCCGTGGCCTGCGCCTTTTTGGGTATCATTTTATCCATCCTTGCAGGCACGCCGGTTGGGTCAACGATTGTGGCTGTTGACGCGGCGGCATTTGGAATTTGCTGCCTTGCGGCGGCAGTTGTCAACAAATAACAAATACGGTAATGATGATATACCGAAGTTGCATAAAATAATTGTTGCTCAATATGCAGCCAGGTGGTCAAAAGTTTGAAAGAAATTTTTCATAATCCTTCGTGGAGCGGGCTCTATGACCGCAAGTTTGAAATAAAGAAGTGTTTCATGAGCCCATCGGTGTATTTCACAGAATGGTGGGATATAGTAAACGAATTTAGAAATTGCACTTGGATAATACTGCCGGCATTAAAAAAGAGTTCGCGGGCGAGACAGATTATGCCGCAGATAAAGCGGATAATGATGCCGGCATTAACAGAGAGCTTGTGGACGAAGCGGAAAATGTCGTGGATAATGCCGTCAGGAAAGGGGGCGAGGCCGCTGATGAGTCGGCTGATTCCGCCGGCATTAGCAAAGATGGCGTAGTTGAAGCGGTAGATTCCGCCGGCATTAGCAATGGGGCCATAGATGAAAAAACGTATGCTGCTTCTGGAGAGGGGAAGGGTAAAGGCGACGCTTCCGGCGCTGACCCGCGTAAAAGCGGACTGACGGAAGATGCCCCACTGCCTGAAGAGCAGGCGAATGCGGACGCGGTTCTAAGCCGGACGGAGGGCATCGATGTTGACCTTACATCCCTGTCCAGTACGATGGTTTACTCCGAGGTCTTCAATATGATGTACGAACCGGAGGATTACATCGGAAAGACGATAAGGATGGAGGGGATTTTTTCGGCTTATCATGACAAGAACACGGGAAATGATTATTACTCCTGCATAATACAGGACGCCACGGCCTGCCGTGCCCAGGGAATGGAATTTGTCCTTGCGGATGAAAAGGCTTATCCGGAGCAGGGGGGCGTTTTCTCGTTCCGCCAGCTTGCATAGTTTCCATCCCATGGGCGGTTCCTCGTTCCGTGGAATCCGGAACGAGGAACCGCCTTCCTTCATCAGGAATAATATTGTCGGGCCTTTACTGGAGGTGATTCAGCCAGTCGGAGAACTGGCTCAGTACGTTGGAATACAGCTCGTCGTCGCTGGCTTTTTCAAGGTCCAGCATTTTTGAGAAGCCTGTGTTGTCCCGATTTCTGCCGCGCATATTGTCAAGTCTCATCAGGTATTCGAATTTCTCATTTCCTATTCCGATAAACTGTATGAACACGTTCATTTCGGATGATTTTTTGATAATTTCGTTTGTCGCCCGGCGGTCGGCGTTCCCACCGTCCGTGATAAACAGGATGAATAATGGCTCCCCGTTATCTGTCATGCCGCTGGCGGGGGCGGCGGGCTTTCCGAATCCGAAAAGTCCTTTTTTTGTTTGAGATTTTGCTTTTTCCTCCGCTTCTTCTATAATGGCCGTCAGCACGGGGGCATAGTTTGTGCCTCCCATCGAATAGCCGGATTTCCGGACGACGGCTTCCACGTAATTTTCATAATTTGCAAGTGTGAGGTCGGAAATTTTCCTATAATCATACTGGAAAAGGTAGACATCTATGGAGCCGTTGTCGTCGAAGGTCAGTCCCAGGGGGACAAGGCGGTTAATGGTGTTCTGAACTGTCCCGCTTTTGTAGAGCTGGGACATGGAGCCGCTGTAGTCCAGCACTACGGCGACCTTCGCCCTGATCGCGCCCAGGTCGACCTTTTGATTTTTGCTGAGGTTGACAACGCATTTCGAAAGGCTGACGACATGCTTTTCAAGCTTGGCCTTGTCCTTTGTCAGGCTGATTTTGCCCATGAGCTCGTTGGTTAACTGCTTTTCCGTCTTTTTCAGGGACACGGGCTGGCCGCCATGGGGGGAGGGAACCAAAACATCAGACGGGTAACGATTTCCAGGGATTGAGTGGCCGCCATGGGGGGAGGGCGCGTTTTGCATGGCTTGGGTATTCTTTGTCACGAAAGGCTGCTGCCCGTTATGGGCGAAAGGTCTGTCCCCCGCCTTATCTGCAAGGCCCTGCATGTGAGGCTGGCCGCTATGGGATGAAGGGATGGCGTTGTTTGTTGGGACAGAGGCGTTCCGCGCGTTTGCTTCCTTCCGGATCTCCGTTCCCCCGAAGGAAGCCAGGAGGGCGGAAGGGCCTCCATTAAACCCACTGGCAACGGCGGAAGCCCGCCATTCTGGTTTTCTGTATATTTCAAAGGCTATTACGGCCTTTTCCTCCCGGAAATCCGTCCCGGAAAGGCTCATGCTGATTGCTTCCCCGCCGTTCTGGGAGAGAGAAAAGCTGAGCTTAGAGATTTTGCCCATGATCCCGTTTCCATCAATGCTTGCGGTGAAAAGCAGCCTGTGGATAGACTGGGGCAGATCAAAAAGCCTTATGGAGAAACGGGCGGAGCCCGCGCCGGGATGGAAGAGGATTTCATTCTGAGGAGAGGAGGTTTGGTTGTAAAAAACCATGTACCTGTCATCCGAGAGCTTCCCCTCATTATCCAGGCCGAAACAGCAGAAGTCATATACGGACGGCCCGGAAATCGATATGGAAATGTCGATAGGACGGTTTATGTCAACATATTTTTCTAATTTATCACGCATTCCCCGGGAGAATAACATATACGAACCTCCATTTCTTTGAAACACTTCGGAACCTGCCGGCTCTGTCTTTGCTGTGAAGCAATTAGACATATAACGAATATCAGATGATATTTTACAGTATTGTATTATACACGAAATGTATAGGTCATGAAAAGCCATCAAGGCTTTTCATGACCGTATTTGGCGAATCCCGGAGGGAAATGCCTTGACCCGCCCGCGGGTCGAGGCTAGCCACCCGGCAATGAGGGAAATGCCTTGACCCGCTTGCGGGTCGAGGCTAGCCGCCCGGCAATGAGGGTTTGTCCGACCGAAGGGAGGATTTTGACGCGCTTTTCCTTAGAGCGCGTCAAAACCCTCCCGTTATGGAACGTTGGGTGAACAGGAAACCCCTTCTGGTTTATGGCAGGTATGAAAAAAAAGGCATTTACTTAGACGCTTTAAAGTATTAAAATATGAAAGGCGTGTTAAAGTGCTAATAGGGAACAAAGGAGAGGCAAGGAGAGGTAAGATGAAAGAATTAATGTTGGGAAACAAGGCAGTGGCCCGGGGGCTTTATGAAGCGGGCGTCTGCTTTATTTCCAGTTATCCGGGGACCCCGAGTACGGAGATCAGCGAGGAAGCCGCGAAGTACGATGAAATCTATTGCGAGTGGGCTCCCAATGAAAAGGTGGCCATGGAATCTGCCTTCGGCGCGAGCCTGGCCGGCCGCAGGTCTTTCTGCGCCCAGAAGCATGTGGGGCTGAATGTGGCAGCAGATCCATTGTATACCATGTCCTATACCGGCGTTAACGCTGGAATGGTGGTCGCCGTGGCGGATGACGCCGGCATGCATTCCTCCCAGAACGAGCAGGACAGCAGGCATCATGCTATTGCCGCGAAGGTTCCGATGCTGGAGCCATCCGACTCGCGGGAGGCGCTTGAATTCACAAAGCTTGCCTTTGAGCTTTCCGAGCGCTTTGACACCCCGGTGCTTTTGAAAATGTGCACCAGGGTCGCCCACTCGCAGTCGGTGGTGGAAACGGGTGAACGGCAGGTGCCCCTGAAAGCGTATGAGAAGAATATCGCGAAGTACGTCATGATGCCCGGAAACGCGAAAAAGCGGCATCCTCTGGTGGAGAAGAGGATGGAGGACCTGGCACGTTACGCGGAGACTTCCCCCCTGAACCGGATGGAGTTGTGTGAATCGAATGATGAGCTTGGAATCATCACCGCGTCCACTTCCTACCAATATGTCCGGGAGGTTTTCGGAGATAATGTTTCCGTCCTGAAGCTGGGAATGACGAACCCCCTTCCCACGGAGCTTATCCGCAATTTTGCGCAGAAGGTGAAGAGGCTCGTGGTGGTGGAGGAGCTGGATCCGATTATCGAGAATCACGTACGCACACTGGGCATCCCGGTTTCCGGAAAGGATATCTTCCCCATCGTTGGGGAGTTTTCCCAGAACCTCGTGGCAAGGCTGCTTGGACAGGAGCTGCCGGTGGAGAAAGAGCTTCCCGAGAGTATTCCCGTACGTCCGCCGGTCATGTGCTCCGGCTGTCCGCACAGGGGACTCTTCTATACGCTTCGGAAGAACAACTGCACCGTGCTTGGCGACATTGGATGCTATACCCTGGGAGCGGTACAGCCTCTGGGCGCGATTGAGCTGACGCTGTGCATGGGCGCCTCCATCGGCGCGGTCCATGGCTTTAACAAGATGCTGGGGGAGGAGGCGGCCAGGAAGACAGTAGCCGTCATCGGCGATTCCACGTTCATGCATTCGGGCATGACCGGCCTTGCCAATGTCGCGTACAACCAGTCCGACTCCACCGTCATTATCCTGGACAATTCCATTACCGGCATGACGGGGCATCAGCAGAATCCGACGACCGGCTTCAACCTCCGGGGCGATCCCGCGGGCAAGATTGACCTTGAGGCCCTGTGCAGGGCCATGGGCTTTAAGAGGGTACGGGTCGTGGATCCCTATGACCTTAAGCAATGTGACAGCGTGCTGAAGGAGGAGCTTGCGGCGTCGGAGCCATCTGTCATTATTTCCAGGAGGCCCTGCGCCCTCTTGAAATATGTGAAGCATAATCCGCCGCTGCGCGTTGACCCGGATAAGTGCATTGGCTGCAAATCCTGCATGAGGATCGGATGTCCGTCCATTTCCATGAAGGACGGAAAGGCGAGGGTGGATTCTACCCAGTGCGTGGGCTGCGGTGTCTGCCAGCAGCTTTGCCCGAAGGACGCCTTTGTCAGTGGGGAAGGAAAGGAGGCCTGATAGGATGGAAACGAAGAATATCATGATCGTCGGCGTAGGGGGGCAGGGCTCCCTCCTGGCCAGCAAGCTCCTGGGACACCTTTTCCTTTCCGCAGGCTATGACGTGAAGGTTTCCGAGGTGCACGGGATGTCTCAGAGGGGCGGCTCCGTCGTGACCTATGTGCGCTACGGGGACAAGGTTTATTCCCCCGTGATCGAACGGGGCGAGGCGGATTTCATTGTCTCATTCGAGCTTCTGGAGGCAGCCAGGTGGCTTCCGAACCTTAGAGACGGCGGGCAGATCGTGACCAACACGCAGCAGATCGATCCAATGCCGGTCATCACGGGGCAGGTTTCCTATCCGGAGGGTCTGGTAGAGAAGCTCAGGGCTGCAGGAGTCAAGGTGGATGCGCTGGACTGCGTAGGGTTGGCCAGGGAGGCCGGATCCGTAAAGGCGGTGAACATAGTGCTTCTGGGGAGGCTTTCCAATTACTTTGACATGCCGAAGGAGCAGTGGCTCGCGTCTCTTGAAGCAAATGTGCCGCCGAAGTTCCTGGAAATGAACCGAAAGGCGTTTTTCCTGGGACGGGAGGGGCACTAGGGCTTAGACCATGAAAAGTCCGATGCCTTACGGCAAGCGTAAGGTACTGACAGAATCGTTGCGAACGGACACTGACAGAATCGTTTCGAACGGGCACTGACAGAATCGTTTCGAACAGGCACTGACAGAATCGTTTCGAACGGGTAATGACTGAATCGTTATGAGAACTTACAGATTAGGAATTAGGAAGGAAAAGAGGAACAGTTTATGGAACGTTATTATCAGGAGGACATTGAATGCGCGCCCCGCGAGAGGATCAAGGCCATTCAGGATGAGAAGCTTTTGAAGCAGGTGAGGCATGTTTGGGAGAACGTCCCTTATTACAGGAGAAAGATGGAGGAAAAGGGGGTGACTCCCGATGACATTCATTCCTCTGATGACCTCTACAAGCTTCCTTTCCTGTCAAAGACAGACTTGAGGGAAGCATATCCTTACGGGCTCCTGGGCGTGCCGCTGAAGGATTGCGTGCGTATCCAATCTACCTCCGGCACCACGGGCAAGAGGGTGGTGGCTTTCTATACCCAGGAAGATATAGACCTTTGGGAGGAATGCTGCGCGAGGGCGATCATGGCGGCCGGAGGCACCAATGAGGATGTCTGCCAGGTATCCTATGGCTATGGGCTTTTCACCGGGGGTCCCGGCCTTAACGGGGGATCTCACAAGGTTGGCTGCCTTACGATCCCGACCAGCTCCGGCAATACGGACAGGCAGATCATGTTCATCATGGATCTGAAGACAACCATCCTTTGCTGCACTCCGAGCTATGCCGCCTACCTGGGGGAGCGGATGAGGGAGCTTGGCTATGGACCGGATGACATTCCGCTGAAGGCCGGGATTTTCGGAGCCGAGGCCTGGTCAGAGGAGATGCGGAGGGACATTGAGAAAACCCTGGGCATCAAGGCCTATGACATTTACGGGCTGACGGAGCTTTCCGGTCCCGGCGTTTCCTTCGAGTGCTCCGCTCAGGGCGGCATGCATATTAATGAAGATCACTTCATTGCGGAAATCATTGATCCTGATACCGGGGAGGTTCTTCCGGAGGGCTCCCAGGGTGAACTGGTATTCACGGCAATCGACAAAAAAGCATTCCCTATGATTCGCTACCGCACGCGGGATATCTGCATGTTGACCCGTGAAAAGTGCTCCTGCGGCCGTACCCATGTCCGGATGATGAAGCCGAAGGGACGTTCCGATGACATGCTGATCATCCGGGGCGTGAATGTGTTCCCGAGCCAGATTGAGACGGTCCTTCTGAATCAGGGTTATGCCGCGAATTATCAGATTATTGTGGACCGCATGAACAATACGGACACACTGGATGTGCAGGTCGAGATGACCCCGGAAATGTTCACGGATAATCTGGGCGAGGTCGAGGCAAGGAAGAAGGCATTAGTGGAAGGCCTTAAATCCATGCTTGGACTGAAGGCCAATGTCACGCTTGTGGCTCCGAAGAGCATTCAGAGAAGCGAAGGAAAGGCTGTCCGCGTTATTGATAAACGGAAAATCTGAAAGCGCAAGGCTCTGTATAATTGACAAACGGAAAATCTGAAAAGGAAGGCTGTCCGTGTAATTGACAAACGGAAGTTCTGAAAAGGAAGGCTGCCCGGATATTTGGCAAGCCGGATTCAGGCAGATGCCCGTCGTATCTCCCTATAGGATTATGGCGGGAGGAAAGGACAAGGGAATATGAGCATTAAGCAGATTTCTGTATTTTTGGAAAATAAGCCCGGCACCTTGAACAAGATGACCAAGGTGCTTGCGGAGCATGACATTGACATGCGGGCGCTTTCGCTTGCGGAAACCAAGGATTTTGGTATTGTACGCATTATTGTGGACGATGTCTTCCAGGCTACGAACGTGCTGAAGGAGGCGGACTTTGTGGCCAGCCTTACGCCCGTTCTGGCTTTTGCCATCCCGGATGAGCCGGGCGGGCTGAACAAGCTTCTCGATGCGTTCACCGAGGAAAAGGTGAACCTTGAGTATATGTACGCTTTCCTGGGTGGCAAGGATACAAATCATGCGTATATGATTTTCCGCGTATCGGACGCGAAGTCGGCAGAAAACGCGCTTGCGGCCAGGGGCTTCAAGGCACTTACCCAGGAGGAGATTTCACAAATATAAATACATATGATCATCGACATACATACGCATACATTTCCTGATCGGATTGCCGCCCGCGCGATCGAGAAGACAGGCGGCAAGTCCCATTCCGTTCCCTTTTCCGATGGGACGGCGGATGGCCTGGTCCGGACAATGGGAGAGGCTGGCATTGATATTTCCGTCATCCTTCCCGTTGCAACGGATGCGGGACAGGTTGAGAAAATCAACAATTCCGCAGTCGTATTGAATGAAAAATACCGGGAGCAGGGGCTTGTCTCCTTCGGGGCCATGCATCCTGATTATGGGAATATCAGGGAAGAGCTTTCACGTATCAAAGAAATGGGTCTCCTCGGAATTAAGCTGCACCCCATGTATCAGGGGGCGGATCTTTGCGACATACGCTATCTCAGGATTTTTTCCAGAGCCGCGGAGCTCGGGCTTGTCGTGATTACCCATGCCGGCCTCGACATTGGGTATCCCGGCGTGGTGCGTTGCTCACCCGGGATGGCGAGGCAGGTCATTCGGGAGATCGGTGATTTCCCGTTTGTGCTAGCCCATATGGGAGGATGGAGAAATTGGGATGAGGTGCCGGAAGAGCTGGCGGATACGCATGTGCTTCTGGATACGGCCTTTTCCACGGGACGAATCTATTCCGTGCCGGAGGATTTTCGAACGGAGGAGGAATCCCGGCTGATGGATCAGGATCAGTTCATGGTAATTCTTCAGGCCTTTGGCCCGGAAAGGCTTCTTTTCGGCACGGACAGCCCATGGACCGCCCAAAAGGAATCTATCGCCTTTGTCCGAGAGCTTCCGGTTTCAAAGGAGGACAAGGACAAGATACTGGGTCTTAACGCCGCAAAGCTGCTCGGGCTTTGAAAGGGATTTGCTGAAGGCGCATTTCCCGGAGAAAGCGGAGAAAGAAGAGAGGAACCTTGCTGACACAGCGCAGCGGCAAGGTTCCATTTCTGCTTTAATGGATAAAAGTTCAAAAGATTGAACTACAAGAACTACAATTAAAACAATCTATTTTTATTTACGCGATGATGCACTACTTTGATTAATATAGGAGATAAAAGATATGCCAGTTATGGACTTTTTGGAGCGCAACGCCCGTCTTTATGGGGACGAGGTTGCGCTTGTAGAGCTTAATCCGGCCGTGCCGGACGATCGGCGCAAGAGCTGGAAGGAGTACAGCCTGATCGAGCCGAACCGTTTTGAACCCTTCCGCCGGGAGATTACCTGGAGTGTTTTTGATGAAAAAGCCAATCGTTTCGCGAATCTTCTTCTGCAGAGGGGAATCAAGAAGGGCGACAAGGTGGCCATTATCATGTATAACTGCCTGGAATGGCTGCCTATTTATTTCGGTGTCCTGAAAACAGGCGCAATTGCAGTTCCTTTCAATTTCCGCTACGACGCGGATGAGATACTGTATTGTGCCGAGCTGGCTGAGGTTGACATTATCGTCTTCGGCTCAGAGTTCATCGGCAGGATCGAGGCGAACGCGGAACGCCTTTCCAAGGGCAGGCTTCTTATTTATGTGGGCGATAACTGCCCTCAGTTCGCGGAAAGCTATCATTTGATGTCTGCGGATTGCCCCAGCCACAAGCCGGATGTTCCTGAGATTACCGATGACGATTTCGGGGCAATCTATTTTTCTTCCGGTACCACCGGATTTCCCAAAGCCATCCTTCATAAGCACCGGAGCCTTACGCAGGCAGCCGAGATGGAGCAGAAGCACCATGGACAGGGGCGGGATGATGTATTTCTTTGTATCCCCCCGCTTTATCATACCGGCGCGAAATTCCATTGGATGGGGAGCCTTGTGGCGGGAAGCCGGGCCGTGCTCCTGAAAGGAACAAGCCCAGCCGTGATATTGGATGCCATTTCCAAAGAGAAATGCACCATTGTCTGGCTCCTGGTCCCCTGGGCTCAGGACATCCTGGATTCGCTGGACAGGGGCGAGCTTTCCCTTTCGGATTACCAGCTCTCCCAGTGGCGCCTCATGCACATTGGCGCCCAGCCTGTACCGCCGTCCCTGATCCGCCGCTGGAAGGAATATTTCCCCAATCATGCGTATGATACGAATTACGGCCTTTCCGAATCCACGGGCCCGGGCTGCGTGCACCTGGGGGTGGAAAACATCATGAAGGTTGGAGCAATCGGAATCCCGGGTTACCGCTGGGAGTGCAAGATTATTGACGAGGAAGGGCATGAAGTCCAGCCTGGCGCCGTCGGCGAGCTTTGCGTAAAAGGCCCCGGCGTGATGACCTGCTATTATAATGATGAGAAGGCTACGGAAGAGGTGCTGAAGGACGGATGGCTCCTTACAGGCGACATGGCCATGCAGGATCCGGACGGCTTTTATTTCCTTGTCGATCGGAAAAAGGATGTCATCGTAAGCGGCGGCGAGAACATTTATCCTGTTCAGATTGAAGATTTTCTTCATAAGCATGATAAGATCAAGGATGTGGCAGTGATTGGCCTTCCGGACAGGCGGCTCGGGGAGATTGCGGCGGCGATCATCGAGATTAAGGAGGGCATGGAATGCACGGAGGAGGAGATTAACGACTTCTGTATGCAGCTTCCCAGATATAAACGCCCGAAGAAGTTGATTTTTGCGGAGATTCCGAGGAATGCCACCGGGAAGATTGAGAAGCCTGCGCTGCGGAAACGTTACGGCGCGGACAAGCTGGTGGCGAAGGAGAACCGGAGCTGACGCAGGTAGGATGCCGGGGCGAGGCGGGAGCCGAGCCGGCGCCGCCACAGGATTATCGGCTGGAAGAAGCGGGAGCCGGAGCTGAACAGGAAAGGGGGATCCATGGCACGGACAATCAAGACGGAACGGCTGATGGAGCTGTATGAGGCGATTTTGTCTTTGAAGGATGTGGATGAGTGCAGAGATTTTTTTGAGGATCTTTGTTCGCCGATGGAGCTTTCCGCCATGGAGCAGCGCTACGCGGTGGCCACGCTTCTTTCGGAAGACCAGAGCTATCTGGATATCCTGATGAAGACCAAGGCCAGCACGGCAACGATCAGCCGGGTGAAGCGGATGATGCTTCACCACGGCACAGGATGCATCGCGAGGGTTATTGAAAGACAGAAAAATGCTGATGCGCCATCTCCCGAATCCCAGGAGGATGCGGGAGAGGAAGAATAGCACGGTCTTGTATCGACAAAGCAGGGCCACATTCCAGGAGGACGAGGGGGTAAGGTGGGAAGGAGAAGCCGTATAGACTGCGATACCGCAGATGTTTGTCGGCAATTAAAATGGCCCAAAAACCACTTTGATGAAGGAGAGAGAAAATGGCAAGCCTGTATTTGATGAGACACGGGGAGACCTTGTTTAATGTGCAGCACAAAATCCAGGGCTGGTGCGACGCGCCATTGACAGAGACCGGGAAGGCGCAGGCGCAGGCGGCCGCCGCGTGGTTCCGGGACAAAGGTATCGTGTTCGACCACGCCTACTGCTCGACATCCGAAAGGACTTCGGACACTCTGGAGATCGTGACGGGTGGCTCCATGCCCTATACAAGGCTTAAGGGGCTGAAGGAATGGAATTTCGGAAGATTCGAGGGGAAGGATGAGTTCCTGAATCCGCCCCTTCCCTATGGGGACTTTTTCAAACAGTTTGGAGGGGAGTCCGAAGACGAGCTTCGCGAAAGGATAGTGAAAACGCTGAAGGACATCATGGAGAAGCCCGGCCATGAATGTGTTTTGGCTGTTTCTCACGGCGGCTCCTGCGCCAATTTCTGCAGGGCATGGGCAGAACACAATGTGACACAATACCGCAAGGGCATCAAGAACTGTTCGATCTTTCGGTATGATTACAAAGAAGGCATCTTCTCCTGCCAGGAGATTATAGAGCCCTGGCAGCCATGAATCATGAATTATGAATCATGAATTATGAATTATGAATCATAATTCATGAATCGAAGGTGAGTGCCGCGGATATTTCTATACCAGGTATGTTCAACAGCAATTAACGCGGTCCAAAAAGCACTTTAACAGAAGATATGTGAGAATACGGAGAGTAAGGGTAGATAAAACAGAATAACAGTGATAGGAAAGGACAGATAGAATGCGCAAGACAAAGATTATATGCACGATTGGACCGGCCAGTGAGAGCGAGGAAGTTTTGACGGAGATGTGCAAGGCCGGGATGAATGTTGCGAGGCTGAATTTTTCCCACGGTACGCATGAGGAGCATCAGAACAAAATTGATCTGATCCGGAAGGTGAGGGAGAAATTGGATTACGCGCTTCCGATAATGCTTGATACCAAGGGGCCGGAGTACCGGATCAGGAAATTCCGGGACGGAAAGGCCATGCTAGAGGACGGGCAGCAGTTTACTTTCACGACGGAAGAAGTGGAAGGGGATAATACAAGGGTTTCCGTCAGTTACAAGGATCTGGTTCATGAGCTGCATGAGGGGGATCAGATACTTGTGAATAACGGGCTGCTTGTATTCACGGTCCGGTCCCTGACGGATACGGACGTGGTCTGCGAGGTCGTTTCCGGTGGGGAAATTTCAAATA
The DNA here is from genome assembly GCA_946413525.1 of uncultured Oribacterium sp. GTDB lineage: Bacteria > Bacillota > Clostridia > Lachnospirales > Lachnospiraceae > Oribacterium. Next base: position 67,180 of record CAMKKZ010000013.1, on the reverse strand, counting down.
ATAAAAGCATGAATTTTCCAAACCATGTCCTGAAGGGAGATTATCTCAGCGAGCAGGACAAGGCCGACCTTCTTTTCGGGATACAGAACGATGTGGATTTCGTGGCGGCCTCCTTTGTTTCCAACAAGCAGAATATCAAGGAGCTCCGAAATTTCCTTAACGCGAATGGCGGCAAGGAGATCGACATTATCGCGAAGATCGAGAACAGGGCGGGCGTGGACAACATTGACGAGATTTGCGAAATCGCGGATGGGATCATGGTCGCCAGGGGTGATCTGGGGGTGGAGATCCCCTTTGTCGAGGTGCCGGCCGTTCAGAAGTACCTTATCAAGAAGTGCCGCCTGCTGGGGAAGCGCGTGATCACTGCGACGGAGATGCTGGAATCCATGATTCATAATCCAAGGCCTACCCGGGCGGAGATTTCGGATGTGGCCAACGCGGTTTATGACGGATCTTCCGCGGTCATGCTGTCCGGGGAGTCCGCTGCCGGCAAGTTCCCTGTCGAGGCAGTTAAGAATATGGCGGAGATCGCGGCTTACACCGAGAAAAACATTGACTATGAAAAAAGGTTCTTCAGGACGGAATACACCATTAAGAACAACCTTGACGCCGTGTCTCATTCCACCTGTGCCATGGCCATTGACACCAGGTCAAAAGGCATTGTGATCAGTTCTATTTCAGGCACGACCGCCCGTATGGTGAGCCGTTTCCGCTGCCCCGTGGACATTCTTGGCGTGACCACCTCCGAAAAGGCATGGAGGAAGCTGAACCTGAGCTGGGGCGTGACCCCGGTGCTGAGCGAGCAGTTTGAATCGGTGGAGGTTATGTTCTATCATGCCGCCCAGCAGGCGAAGGAAATCCTTGGGCTGGAAAAAGGGGATAATATTGTCCTGACCGGCGGACAGGTCAGCGGGCGCTCCGGGACCACCAATACGATCCGGCTTGAAACGATCAGATAAGCCCGGGAGCCGATTCGTCTCGTGGGGACGCTTGAGTATGTCCAGTGATCAGAGCGGCCAGAAGCCGCGCTGATAGAAGAAACGGTATAGACCATGGTGCCGTATCTGTTTGCAAGCATTTAAAAAGGTCAAAGCCCCGCTCTGTCTGATAGAAGTTGCATAAGATTATGATGACGCATTTACTTTTTGGTAATGTAAATGGCGCCAAAACCAATTTGTAAAAGAGAGGGAGGTTTCCATGAAAGAGTGGACCAGGGAGGAGCGTTACCGCGTGCTTGAGAGCGCGGAGGATGTGAGGGATCTGTATGAGAGGATAAAAAGCTCTCAGTACAGACAGACATACCATGTGCAGCCCGTGACAGGGCTGTCCAGTGACCCCAATGGCTTTGCGTTTCACGAAGGCCTCTGGCATCTTTGCTATCAGTGGTGTCCCTGGGGAGCGGTACATGGGCTGAAATATTGGTATCATGTGAGCAGCAAGGATTTGATCCACTGGAAGAATGAAGGAATAGGGCTTAAGCCGGACAGCTTTTATGACAACAGGGGCACTCATTCCGGTTCCGGCATTTCGGCGGGGGGAGAGCTCTACTTCTTTTATACCGGGAACCACAGGGATGATAACTGGGTGCGGACCCCTTATACCTGCGCGGCAAAGCTCACACGGGAGGGCAGGATTCAGAAGCTGTCCGAGCCGCTGTTTGGCCCGAGGGATGGATACAGCGAGCACCAGCGGGATCCGAAGGTGGTTTATCATGCCGAAAGCGGGAAGTATTACATCCTGATCGGGGCACAGACAATGGACCTTAAAGGCACGGTGCTTGTCTATGAATCTGAAGAGCTTCTTTCAGGGTGGCGTTTCAAGGGGCAACTGAAGGTGCCTTCTTATGAAAATTTCGGAGGCATGTGGGAATGCCCGTATATCGTGAATATCAGCGGGAAGGATCTGCTCATTTTCTCGCCGCAGTATACGAAGCTTCCGGGAAGAGGGGAGAGCACAAACCATAATGTTTACCTGATCGGGCATATGGATTATGATACGGTGACCTTCACTCCCGAATCAGATTATCGCTACCTTGATTATGGCTTTGACTTCTATGCCGCCCAGGGAGCCGCCAATGTAGGGGATCCGGACAAGGCCATTTTGATTTCCTGGATCGGCCTTCCCGACAATCATTATCCTACGGAGGAGGAGGACTGGGAGGGGAGCATGACGATTCCCAGGGAGCTCCGCATCCGGGACGGAAAGCTTCTTCAGGTACCGATACAGGGGATGGAGACATTGCGGAGCGGCAAGGCGGCAGCGGACGGCACGCTGCCTCGGGCCTGCGAAATGGAAATAAACGCGGATGGCGGAGATCTTTCCCTGCATCTTTTCACAAAAGAGGACGGCAGCGGCGGGCTGACGATAGAGTATGACGCCGCAAAGAAGCTTTGTGTGATCGACAAGAGGGGGATGGACCGACGTTTTAATGAAAAGGTGGGCGAGGTCTTGGAAATGCCCCTTGGGAATCCTTTGCGGAAAATGCGTATATTCATTGACCATAGTTCCACGGAAATCTTTGTGAACGGCGGCGAGGAGACCTTCACATGTCACAGCTATCCTTCGGAAAGGGAACATCATTATACGCTTAAAGGCGGAAGCGCGGAAATCTGGAAGCTTTCAGCTTCCGTGACGGACGACTTTGTGATATGATTACTTTTCACCCTCTAAAATAATCTTTACGTAATATGGGAAACGGAGGATAGCGATGAAAAAGGTTTTTGCCAGCGACTTTGACGGTACTTTGTATTTTTACAAGGCGGATGTCAAGCTTCCGCCGGAATCTGTGGAGAAAATCAGGGAATACCAGGCGGCCGGCCATCTGTTCGGGCTTTGCACGGGACGCCAGGTCGGGGGCCTGACCCCTTTTATCACGGGCTTCATAGAGCCTGATTTCTATATCACGAGCAGCGGGGCGAATATTGTTGACAGGAATTTCAGGGAGATTCAAAAGAGAGGTGTGGAGCCTTCCGTGGCGGACGCGCTGATCAGGAAATACAATCCCCTGGGCTATCGGATGACGCTGGATATCGAAGGAAATATCTGCGTATTCGCGAAAATGGATTATCCCGGGAAATATTATGTGATCACTGGCCTTTCGGACGCGCCCGAGGGGCTGATCCACCAGGTGAGCATTCACACGGAGAGCCTGGAGGACGCTGCGGCGGTGAGCCGTGCGGTGAATGAGCAGTATGCAGAATATGTGGAGGCATTCCAGAATGTGGTGGAGGTTGACATCGCCCCCCGGGGATGTTCGAAGGGGAAAGGTGTGCAAGTTGTCAGGGATTATTTTGGAGAATGCCGACTGTACGGTATCGGAGATTCCATTAACGACCTTCCGCTGATTGACGCTGCCGATGTGTCTTACACCTTCCCATACGCGCCGGAGGAGCTCAAAAGGCGGGCGACAAAGGTGGTGGAAACGATTTCAGAGGCGCTGGAGGACAGCATGCGAGATTAGTTTTTTCCGCGGAGGCATGCCGGCATTTCGCTGTGTTTTCTCGGTCACGTTTTCAATTGTTTGGGGCTACAGGCTCGATAATTTTCTTTGATTCCGAAGATTCCGAAGATTCAGAAGATTCCGAAGGTTCAGAAGATTCCAAAGGTTCAGAAGATTCCAAAGGTTCAGAAGATTCAGAAGATTCAGAAGGTTCAGAAGGTTCCGAAGATTCAAATTCTGCCGCCTCCGAAACAGAAGAGGGACGTCTTCTGTTTCGGAGGCGGCAGCTTCGGTTTCTGCTATTGGAGGGGCCTTAAAAAGTTGACTGGCCTAGGCCCTAGAAAGCCGACCGAGCCGGGGTCTTAGGGAAATGCTGATTAAATCAGCATTTCCCTGTAATGTACACGAAAATGCAAAGGAAATTTCAGCACCGGAAACGCTTAAATCGGAGTTTCCTTAGAAAGGCAAATGCACGGGGTTTTGGAAAGGTATTTTTTATCATGGGCATTTGAAAGTTGAATGTCCTGGATCTTTTAATGAGAATTGTTCGGGCCTTTGAAAAAAAAGGAATAGTTCTGGCTCAATCCCAGTAGCTTATGTCTTGAAAAACGTCTATATGTCTGTCTTTATCCACAAGAATCGTCATGATGTCCCCTGGGGCAAAGCCGCTGAGCCGATAATTATCCTCTTCGTCCCCGTTGTCAAAGGCCGGGTGTTCCAGATATCTCTCCATCCATTCCATAGCGCCACAGCCGTCATCATAGCAGGGCAGGCCTTTGATCAGTACGGTGTTCTCATCAAAGCGGTACTCATTTTCCCCGTCCTGATCCCGAAGGAAGTAACAATCTTCGCTTTTTCGGATATTATCCATGCTCAAAGGGTTCAGAGTCAGCCGTGTAAGCCCGTCCTTCCTATGCTCCGTTCCGGGAATCCTGTAAAGCCCCTCATAGTATCCCGCGCCTGCGGGCGTATAGATTCCTGCTATGAAGGACAGGAATCTGTCTTCTGAAATGAAGATCGGCATATCCGCGTTGCAGTTTTCTTCCGAAAGGGTTTTCTCACGAAGCTGGTTTAATTCCTCCCTGAGCTCCGCATCCGCTTCCACGTCATTCGTAGCGGGACCCATTTCCTCTGAAAGGACTTCCCTTGCCTTATCCGTGAACTCCTGCGGTGTAAGCCCGAAAGCTTCCAGCAGATCTTCATTATCCGCCTTGCTCCCGTCCGCGCGTATATTCCAGCAGTAGTAATTAATGATATCCGAATCCATAGGGATGGTAATGAGTACGGAAGTAATGCCTTTGTAGTTTTCTATTGAATAGTCTGCCAGGGAAGTGGTCAGGCTGAGATTTTCGGCCATTTCATCCAAAGCCTGGTCCACATATTGCATCTTTATTTCTCCAATTTCCCGGTTGACCTCATCTATGTAATCGCTGTTCACTCCGTCAATGAAGGGGAGGACAAAAGAGTAATTATACTCATTATCCACACTGTCTTTATAGTAACCCTCCTCGCGGCATAATTCCTGGGCAAAGATGCTGCTGCGCCCGGAATTTTCAGGCGTTTCCGGCCAGGGGATTCCTCCCTCGCCGGATCCCGGATCATATTCCGGTTTGAGCAGCCCCCTGTCTTCTTCCGTGATAAAATCCAACGTGACCGGCCCGATTACATAAGGGCCGATTTCATATTGGTTGAACCAGATCTCGAATCCGTCAACAGTAAGACAGAAATTAGGAAGATCCCCGCTTCCATAGAAACCATCATGAAGCGTCTCTTCCCATTCGTCGAAGAAGCCGTCACTGTGTTCATATTCGGAAAGCTTCTTCAAAACCGCCTCATACAATGCGTCGTAATCTGAAGCCACGTCCTTTAAGTCGAGGAGCCTGCCGCTTTTTGAATCATAGGTGAAGCCTCTGCTATAGAAATAGGGGTGCGCGCCTCCGAGCCAGCTATCATTGGATTGACTCAGGCTCAGTACCCTTGAGTCCGCCCTTTTAACGTCAAGACGGGTAGTCCCGGAAAAGGGGAGCAGCTCCCGCTGGTATTCATTGAAGTCCGGGGAAGCCAGTTCCGTTGCCTGGGAGCGAAAGGCCTCGTCCGTTGATTTCTTGTTCGCCTCATTCATGGCGTCCAGGGCTTCCTGAAGCTTTTCGTAACCCTTTGTGCTGATGCTGATAAGCTCTGTGCTGCCGATATATTCCTTCTCCTCCCAGGCAAGACCCGGGTAAACCCTTTCATACTCATCAAGGGAATATTTCAGCGGGAGAATTTCTTCATTTTCATCTGCATCGGGCTTTAAAGATTTTTCCGTCTGGCTGTCAAGCGGTTCCGCCTCCGAGCCTTCTGCCGCCTGCTTGTCAAGCGGTTCCGTCTCCGAAGCCTCAGCCTTCGATTTGACATCCGATTCAGTCTCGGCCTTTTCTGAAGATATCACCGTTTCTTTCGCTTTGCCGGCTTCATCGGCTTCGTCAGCTTTGCCAGCTTTGCCGGCTTCATCGGCTTCGCCAGCTTTGCCGGCTTCATCGGCTTCGCCAGCTTTGCCGGCTTCATCGGCTTTATCTGTTTCGCCAGCTTCATCGGCTTTATCTGCTTCGCCAGCTTCGCCGGCTTTTTCTGCTTTGCCAGTTTCGCCGGCTTCATCACTTTGGCCAATGGAGGGGGTTGTTTTCACGGGCTGGCTGCCGGATGGCTGGCTTCCGCAGCCTGAAAAAATAAGCTGAGCGGAAACAATCATAGCCGTAAAAACAATCAATGACATTTTGTTTGTGTTCTTTTTCATACATTGCCTCCCATTCATGTAATCATTCTCATTTAAAGCGCGTCATGTAAACAATGCCGTAATCTGGAAGTGTATGCCCAGATCAACCACGTGCAAACAATGCCTCCAAACAATGCCTTCAAAAAATGCCTCTAATGTAAACAATGCCTCCAAACAATGCCTCCAATGCTTCTCATGCAAATATGTTCATCCAAACAATGTGTCTCTTGCCAAAGCTGTCATTAATTGTACCATTCATCAGAAAAGTTTGCAAAATATTCTTGCATAATTCCTGGCAGTGGAATATAATGTTCTAAGTTCTTCGGGGCAGGGTGTGATTCCCGACCGGCGGTATAGTCCGCGAGCATTTATGGCTGATCCGGTGTGATTCCGGTACCGACAGTATAGTCTGGATGGGAGAAGAAACAATATGGTTCTGGCTCTGCCTCTGCCTGGTTCTGGCTCTATGCATTCGATAATGTTTCCGCGTCAACCTGGGAATGGTTTCGGGAATGAGAATGAGTGAGATAGAATTTGACTGACTGATTGATTGAGTAAGTTAGTGGGTAAATAAGATGGGCAGAAGCATTATTGGCAGACGTATTTAAAACATCAGTAGAGTGTCTTAAATGTCTGATTCAGATTCAGAACACATTCATTTCAATCCCATTGTTGTCAAGCCCGGCGTCCTGAAGACGTCGGGCATTTTGTTATCGCGAAGCTGCCAGAGGAAGATGCTGTCTAATGGCAAATGGCAGTTGGCAAATGGCAATAGACAATCGTCAAATGGCAATGGACAATCGTCAAATGGCAAATGGCAATAGACAATCGTCAAATGGCAAATGGCAATAGGCAATCGTCAATTGACAAATTGGCAATAGATAATTGTCAAATAACAACTGACAAATTGGCAATAGACAACTGGCAGTTCGCGGACGAGCAGGGGGATTTCATCACCCTTGCTCGATTGCACAGGCCCGTGCAGGGAATTGTCCCGGCTTTGCCGGGGACGGATCGCGCGACGAGCAGGGGTTTCCATCATCCTTGCCCTGACTGGCGCGGCGGACACAGGCCGGTCATTCGGGTTAAGGCAGGCAGCCTTTCCCGGTCACCTAATAACAGGAGGTAATATATGTCAACAATGGATAACATGGATAACGCGGTACAGTCAAACCTGAAGATACAAAGGCTGGTCTTCACCGGGCTCCTGGCCGCTCTGGGTGGGGTGCTGATGTCCCTGGAGTTTTCGATTCCTTTCTTTCCCCCGTTTTACAAGGTGGATTTCAGCGATGTTCCTACGGTGATCGCGCTTTTTTCTATGGGACCTGTCCCCGCCCTCTGCGTGGAAATCATCAAGATTCTGATCAAGCTGGCGACAGTGGGCACGAACTCCATGTATGTGGGTGAATTTTCCAATCTTATCGGCGCGTTTTTATTCGTCCTGCCAATGTGGTATATCCTCCGGAAGACAGGAAAGAGCAGGAAGGGGATGGCAAGTGCGCTTACGGTCAGCGCGATCATAAGAATTGCCTTCATGTGTTTTTGCAATGCCTGCATTACCCTCCCCATGTACGCGGCGGCCATGGGGGTTTCCCTTAATGATGTCGTACTTATGGTTTCGTCTGTGAACCCGATGATCAGGAATCTGCCTGGCTTCATTGTCCTTGCGACGATTCCGTTCAATATCATCAAGCTTTCTCTGAACTATTCCATAGGATATCTGCTTTTCGGGCGCCTCGCTGCCGCGATGCCGATGTTTAAGCTGGAGCGGGAGAAGGCGGCTTAGGGAAATGCCGCTCTGAGTTCTGACATAACGAACTGCCCGTGGGACAAAATGGCTCATGAGGATAAAGAAGAATCATAACGGCAAGGGGTATTCAGGAGAGGGTATGATACGGAACTATGCGGATTTGACAAGTTATGAGATGGGGCAGATCGTCAGGGAAGAGACAATAGTATTAATTCCCCTGGGGGCTGTGGAACAGCATGGGCACCAGGCTCCCCTTGGGACAGACATGATGATAGCGGGGGCCATGCCCGAATACATCAGGCAGGAGATGGAGAAGAGGGATCCTGATTTTCCGATGCTTTTGTTTCCGGCAATCCCGGTCGGATTGAGTGTGGAGCATATGGCCTTTCCCGGATCCATTACGATGAAGCCGGATACATATTATCATGTATTGTATGACATTGCCGAGAGCCTTCATACCCACGGCTTCCGGAAGCTGGTATTCCTGGTCTGTCATGGAGGCAACCGTCCGGCAGTGGAACTGCTCTCAAGACAGCTTAGACATGATTTCGGCATTTACGCATTCATCCTTTCTTCCGGCGCGTTTTCCCATCCCGAGGTTCAGGCAACGATTTCGGAGGGCAATTCCTGGGATTTTCATGGGGGAGAAATGGAAACATCCATGGTCATGGCGATTCGCCCGGAATCAGTGAAGCCTTCCCTGTCGGAGACGGGATATAAGGCGGGCGGCTATCGCGGGAAGAACGCTGTTAATTTTTCCGGCCCGGCGGCGCTGCCATGGATGGGGGAGGATCTTGAGGACTGCCATGGACGCCCCATCGGCATTGGGGGCAATCCCGCGGGCGCAAGCGCCGAAAAGGGAAGGGTCATCCTTCGGAGGAGCGCGAAGGAGCTGATTCCAGCCCTGATGGAAATCAGGGATTGGGAGATATGAGATAAGGGAACGGTTCAGAAAATGGTCATGAAGGGTCTTTATGGCTTTTCATGGACAATACAAAAGTACCCCGGTATCTGCGGCAAGCTGCGGATTTCGGGGTATTGCTTCTTTGGGAAATATGCGTAATCATGCTGATACTTTATGTGATGAGTGCCTTTTATTAAAACAGACAAAAAATTAATTTCGTTATATGACTCATGATATGACTCATGATAGAATCCAAAATTTGTGAACATGATGACTTTGTCATGACTCCATGGACTCGATTTCTTTTGCTTTCTGTATAATATTGTCACATCGTTCTATAATCTCTTTTGATTCTTTGTAGAAATATTCCCCGGCTTTTGTCAGCCATACGCCATGGTTTGTCCTTTTGAGAAGTTTGACTCCTGTGCTTTTCTCCAGTACGTCCATTTGCCGCATGATGGCTGTGGGAGAGACCTTGAGTTCTGCTGCTGCCTTGTTGAAACTGTTTAGATCTGCCGCCAGAATAAAAGATTTTAGATACTTGCTATACATTTGTAAAACTGCCTCCGTAGACTTAAAAATCAAGTCAATGCATGACCTGAATACAAAATAGGTCGATACTTATGTTAACAAGAATACTCCATTAGTGTCAACAAATTTGAAAAATTTTTTTTTATTTTTATAAAGTACATTTTCATGTTTGAAATTTATTTTTATACAGTAAATCATTCTTTCACGATGCTGGCATAAACCTGCTTGGAATACCGATGGCGGGAAGAGAAGTGGATGGAAATATTTTAAAATTTTTGTGAAATCTGACATAAGAAGAAAGATTTGTGTTATAATAAAACTAGATGAATTTCTTTGTGCCTTGCGATACTGCCGCTTTTTGTCAGGGATTAAAGAGAGCGAAACCAAATGTTAATCTGCAATACAAGCTGCAATTCAATCTGCAATAATAGAGAGCAAATAATAGAGAGCAATAGCAGTTTGACAAGCAAAAAAACGAAAGGAGAGAGCTGTATGGATAATTATGGATGGGATAATGAAAAAAACTGGCAGGACGAAAGCAGGAACGGGTGGGGGGAGAATCCGGATGCTTTTCAGGTTAATGGGAACAATGCGGTTTTTTCCAATGAAGGTGAATTGCTTTCCGACCGCACCGTGTCGGGCAGGATGTATAATGTGCTTGTGGGCGTCCACCTGCTATATGGCATTTTGCTGACGGTTGGGCTTTGCGCCCTTCTTGGCCGGTATATGTTCTACATTTATGCCGGACATCCGTTTCTTTTTACTCTGGCATTTTTCGTGACGAGCTTTGCTGGCGGGCATATTGCCTCACGTCAAAATTATGCCCTTTCCCTGCTTGGCTATACGATTTGCGTGGCAGGTTTCGGCGCGCTGCTGTCCACCATTGTGCCGCTGTACGCCATGCCGCTGGTTTTGACTGCCGGCGCCATGACTTTCCTGGTACTCCTTACCATGACTGCGGCAGCTATATTCATGCCGAATGCCTTTCTGTCGATCGGGAGGACGCTTTTCACCTCCCTGATCGGGCTTTTGGTGGCCGAGGTGGCAGCCATGATTTTTGGCTTTTACAATTACGGCCTGTTCGGCGTGATAGGCCTTTTCCTTTTCTCCCTTTATATTGGTTTTGACTGGGCAAGGGGACAGAGATACCCGAAGACCGCCAGCTTTGCCGTCATTACGGCTTTGTCATTGTATATGGATGTAATCAACATCTTCATACGCATTCTTTCCCTAATGAATAAGAAGCGATGATCACGGGGCGAAGGATCAGGGGAGATATATGGGTTATGGATTTTTCGCCAGCATTGCCAGGATGAAATATATTACGCGCTGGGTCCTTATGCGGAACAGCAGGACGGAAAGCCTGTCGGAACACAGCCTGGAGGTCGCCATGATCGCCCATGCGCTTTGCACGATTGGCAATGTGCGTTTTTCAAGGAAGCTGAATGCTGAGAAAGCGGCCCTCGTAGGCCTTTATCATGACGCGGCGGAAATCATCACGGGGGACATGCCGACCCCAGTAAAGTATCACAGCCGCTCTTTGAAAATGGCCTACAGGGAGGTGGAGAAGGAGGCAGAGGACAGGCTGCTGTCCCGCCTGCCCGAGGATCTCCGGCCTGTGTATGAGGACATTTTCCGCCCGGGAGATGGGGAAGGGGAGCGATATTTGAGGAGGCTTGTCAAAGCGGCTGACAAGCTTTCCGCGTATATCAAATGCCTGGAAGAAGAGAAATCCGGAAACAGCGAGTTCCGTACTGCCAGGGAGAGCATCCGAAGGCAGCTTCAGGAGCTTCGCGAAGAGCTTCCGGAGACGGGAATCTTTATGGATGAGTTCCTTGATTCCTATGGCAGCACGCTTGACGAGCTGAGCCGCTGAGCTTGTGTTTCTTTTGTGCTTCATAAGCATTTTGCAGCTATTAATCATGGCGAACAGATAGCTGCAATGTATTTTCCACATACAAGGAGGATGTTATGGAAATAAAAAAACCTGCGGTTGCGGGTACCATGGAGTCCAGTGACTGCCAGGTCACCGTGGAACCCGGAAACGGGTCGGTTGAGTTCAGCCTTGACAGCGCGGTGGCTCATCAGTTTGGGAACCAGATTCGCAAAGTGACATTTGAAACTCTGAAGAACCTGGGTGTTGACAATGTCAAGATCTCAATTGTTGACAAAGGCGCGCTGGACTGCACGATCAAGGCGAGGATTGAAGGCGCGGTATTCCGCTCCGTTGGACAGGACAAGAATTTGCCATGGGGAGGTGCAATCAGATGACTGAGAATCCGAACAAGAAAAGATTAAGAAGATCCATGATGTTTCTGAACGCGCAGAAGCCTTCCCTTATCAAAGATCCTTATATTTACAAGATTGACTCACTCATGCTGGATCTGGAGGACGCGGTTGCTGTGACGGCTAAGGATACGGCGAGGTTTTCCCTTTATCATGCCCTGAAGACAATCGATTACCGCGGGGCAGAGCGGGTGGTCAGGATCAACGGACTGGATACGGATCTATGGGAAGAGGATATCCGCTGCTCCGTGGCAGGCGGCGCGGATGTCATCCGCATCCCGAAGACGGAAAATGCCGACATGGTAAGGGCAGTGGAAGAAAAGGTGGTGCAGGCGGAAGAGGAATTCAACAGGGAGCCGGGTTCCACCCTTATCATGGCCGCGCTTGAATCGGCCAAGGGCGTCATGAATGCCTATGAGGTATGCATGGCTTCTGACCGCATGATCGGCATTGCGCTTTCGGGAGGCGACTATACAAAGGACCTGCAGACGAAGATTACCGGGACGGGCGTGGAGCTGATGGGCGCCAGGCAGCATATGATCATAGCGGCCCGTGCTGCCGGCGTGCAGTGCTTTGATACCGTTTGGACCAACCTTGATGATATGGAAGGCTTCCGCAAGGATGTACAGACGATCCATGACATGGGTTTTGATGGGAAATCCTGCATTAACCCCCGACAGATTGATATAGTACACAAGATTTTCACCCCGACGCAGAAGGAGATCATCTTCTCTGAAAAAGTCATCCGGGAGATTGATGACAAAAAGGCAAAAGGCATCGGCGTATTCACCGTGGATGGGAAGATGATTGACATCGCTTTCTATGATGGCGCGAAACGGAATATCATGCTCGCGAAAGCGGCCGGAGTTTACAAGGGGGATCTGTAAAGATGATTAATGCAGTTGGTAGAGAGATACCGGAAGAAATATTGAAGCTGACAGGCAAGGAAGTTTTTCAGGGTACCCATCATTTTGACGGAAAGATTGTCCAGAAATCGGGGCCGAAGACCAGGGTTGTCATCAATTCCAACGGTTCCAAGCTTGTTGACAGCATCCATGACGTGTTGGTAAAATGCGGTCTGAAGGATGGAATGACCCTGGGATTCCATCATCATTTCCGTAATGGTGACAAGGTATTGAACCTTGTGGTGGAGGAATGCCACAAGATGGGCGTCCGCAACCTTACCATTGCGGCTTCTTCCCTGGGCGGACAGAATGACCCGATCGTGCCTTATATTGAGGATGGCACGATTACCAATATCCAGTCCTCCGGGGTCAGGGGCGGAATCGGGAAGGCCATTTCTGAAGGCAAGCTGAAGGGCCTGGCCATCATGCGATCCCACGGGGCCAGGGTGCGCGCCATTGAGACAGGGGAAACGAAGATTGACATTGCCTTTATAGGCGCCCCGACCGCTGACGAATACGGGAACCTTGGGGCGAACGGCGGCAAGGCTGACTGCGGCGTGCTTTCTTACTCCGCTGTAGACGCACAGTTTGCGGATTATGTCGTGGCCGTGACAGACAACCTTGTACCTTACCCGAACCTGCCGGCGCAGATCACCCAGACTTATGTGGATTATGTCGTAGTGGTGGATGAGATCGGAGACCCGAAGAAGATTGCCACCGGGGCCGCAAAGCCGACCACGGATCAGAGGAAGCTCCTGATGGCGCAGTACTGCACGGATTTTGTGACAGCCACGCCGTATTTCAAGGAAGGCTTTTCTTATCAGACGGGAGTGGGCGGGGCGTCCATCGCGTCCACCATCTCCCTGGCCAAGGTCATGAAGGAGAGGAATATCCATATGAGCTTTGGCGTGGGCGGCCTGACGAAGCCCATGTGCGACCTTTTGGACGAGGGGCTTTGCCGCACGCTGGTGGACACGCAGGACTTCGATGAGGACGCGATAAAAAATATTTCCACGAACCCGAGGCACTTCTACATTACGGCAGGGGAATACGCGAACCCTTTCAACAAGGGGGCATATGTCAACAAGCTGGATTTCGTCATTCTGGCATCCCTGGAAGTGGACGTGCATTTCAACTGCAACGTCGTCGTGGGCTCTGACGGCTATGTGACCGGAGCCCAGGGAGGACATCCCGATACGGCAGCAGGCGCCAAGTGCACCATCGTGATCGCCCCGATCATGCAGGGCAGGATTCCTACAATCTGCACGGACGTTACGACGGTGACCACTCCCGGCGAGGACGTGGACGTGGTCATTACGGATTACGGAATTGCCATCAATCCTAAGCGGCAGGATCTGATCGAAGCCACGAAAGATTCCGGCCTTCCTTTCAAGACCATCGAGGAGCTGAGGGACATTGCCTATTCCATCACCGGGGAGCCTGAGAAGGTGCAGTTCGGCGACAGGATTGTGGGCATTATTGAAGCCAGGGACGGCACCATCATGGACGTGGTGCGTGAGATCAAGCCCTTCGAATTCAAGGATTGACAAGACTGATAGGATTCATATGAATCTACGCCTATATCTTTAGAATGCGTCAAGCCCTACGGAAAAAGACGTCTGCATGGACGTCTTTTTCTTCTTTTTTGTAACGATTCAGCGCCCCCTGGATTTCAGAGAATTTCAAATGGAATGCTTGCTTTTCATTTGGAATTCTCTGAAATCCAGGGGGCGGATAAGGCGCGGAGCGTCTCTGAACGCCCACATGAGTGGTCGCCAAAGGCGACTGCGAATAGGACGCTGAATATTTGCTTTAAATTCATAAAATCAGGGTCGGTCCGGGTTTTCGTGTTCTGTGACGCTTTTGCGTTCATGGATTTGCTATAGTTTGGCTAAAAGAACCATATAGTTATCGAAAATAAAAAAATTAATGTGACGGGCGTTGAATAGTTAAGGATAAAACATCAAAAGCAAAGCATTAATATATCAGGTATTGATGGGATTCCTGATATTCCTGATATTGATGGAATCTTTGATAATGAATTTTTTTTTGACTTAAGCTTTTATTATGGGGATAATTTATGTATAATAGTATGTTGAAAAATTTGATTTGCGGGAGGTGAATATGGCAGAGACAGCAAGTTATAAAATGCCGGCAAGGATAGATGGGGGGAACGCTTCCAAGGTTGAGAAGGAGATTATGGAACTTGTCAGGCAGGGGAGCGGGACATTGGAAATAGACATGGTGGATACCAAGTATACTTCCTCGGCCGGCCTAAGGGTTCTTTTATTGGCTCAGAAGGAGATGCGGAAAGCAGGCAGGGAAATGCTGCTTCTTCATGTCTCGGATAATGTTCGGGAGATTTTTGATGTGACTGGATTTTCGGGTTTCCTGCATATTGAAAGTTAAAGTAGCTATCCGGTGGTCATTGAATAGTTACAAATTGAGAAGAGGAAAAAGCCTTCATGGAAAGCAGCAATCATCCTTTGGAAAATGCGGACAGCAGTCCGAACACAGCGCATTCAAACCCTGATTCAAAAGGGGAAGAATATGAGCTTTCGCAGGATTATTCGCTGAACTGGGAGCAGGTGCTTGTGGCTACGCTCGCCAGGGGATGGCGCATTTTTCAGAAGCCGCTTCTTTATTTCGGGTGTCTGCTTCTCAGCCTCCTGATCGGACGATGCTTCCATTACAAGGCGGGCTATGAGGAATATCTTCTGGGAAGCGGGAATTTTTATATCGCGATCGGAACGCTCCTTACCGGCCTTCTTCTGTACAGGGATGTGAAGGGCAGAAAGGTCCATTTCCTAAAGGATGTTCCGCTTTTTCCAAAGCAGTATGAGGGATACGAGAAAAGCGGGATATCTTTTGGAAAGGCATTCCTTGCGCTGCTTTCCGGGCTTGCGGCCGGAGGCGTATTCGCGGCTTTGCTCCTGTTTCTATTCGGGGAGGACAGGTACATTTGGTTCATGAGGTCAGGGCACTTCCTGCAGCATGGGGCAGATAAGCCCCTTGCGGCTTTAATGTGGGTGCTGCCTGCCGTATTTCTTGAAGAAGTCCTTTTCCGGGGCTATATGTTTTCAGCCGCTTTTTCAATTACGGATTACAGGAAGAGTTTGTTGTTGGTTTCGGTCACATACGGGCTTTTTCATCTGGGCGGGGGCTTCTCCCTGATTGACGGCTTTTTATCCGCGGCGTTGATTGAACTTTTTATGCGGGAGGAATGCCTGATTTACGGAATCCTGCTGCATACGGCCTTGCGCCTGCCCATGGCTATCGTATGGCTCCATTGCGCGGCATGAGTATTACGGCACCTCCGGGGATTCAGAGGATATAGAATATATAGAATATAGAGATATAGAATATAGAAATATAGAAATAGAATCGAAGGAATTCAAAGTTATTCGAGGAATTCAAAGGAATTCGTATGGCCGCGAAAGGTTTTGGTGAAATAAAATGGAAAAGATTCTCAAAGGAATTGGAATTGGGCTTGTCGCTATGGTCATCTCTGTTCTTCTGGGTGGTCTTACAGAGATTTTGCTTATAAGCGTGATGAATACTTTTAAGGGCTATCAGTTTGGCTTCGTTTTCTCCTGGGACGCCTTTTTCAGCCCGCAGGCAATACTGTTCGGACTCGTTGAAGTTGCGGTGATCGTGGTACTGTACATGATTTTCTGCATTACTCCAAACGGCAAGACCGCCCGCCGCATTTTGAATTCCGTCAATGCGGAAAGGGTGGAGGGAGCCTTGGAGAACAGCCGCTTCCTTACCCAGAAGGAGACGGACGACCTGTTTCCGGCAGCGAAGTTCAAGAGTCTGGATAAATTAAAAAAGGACGGTATACCCGTTTACGCAGTTTACGATCCGAAGAGGAAGGACGTGAACATGAACATCATGAGTCCGGCCCATGGCATTATAATTGGTGCCACTGGTTCCGGAAAAACGACCACTTTCATCAATCCTGTGATACAGATTCTCGGGCATGCCAGTGCCGGTTCTTCCATGATTTGCACGGACCCCAAAGGTGAGCTTTTCCAGATGCATTCGAAGATGCTGACAGAGCAGGGTTATAAGTGCATGGTTCTTGATCTGCGTGATCCGTACAGCTCTTTCCGATGGAACCCACTGGGCGAGATTTTTGACAATTACCAGAGTTATGTCAATACAGGAAGCGAGATTTACGAGCGGCGTGATTCAATTGATAATGCCGGCGGGCTGACACTGATGAACCCGAAGGAAAGCTTCGAGGACACCTGGTATGAATATGACGGCGGCGCCTATTCGGATCGCCGGGAGCTGATCAACAAGATCAGGGTAGAGAAGCAGAAGATTTATGATGCCTGCTACGAGGATCTGAATGACCTGATTTCCGTTATCTGCCCTATAGAGTCGGAGAAGGATCCGGTCTGGGAGAAGGGCGCAAGGTCCGTCATCATGGCGACATGCCTTGCCATGCTGGAGGATTCGGAGAATCCCGATCTGGAGATGACGAAGGATAAGTTCTGCTTCTATAATATTAATAAGGCCATCTCCAATTCGGAGGACGAGTTCGCCGAGCTGAAGGACTATTTCAAGGGACGTTCCAAGCTTTCAAAAGCGGTGGGCCTGTCAAGGCAGGTGCTTTCCGCGGCGGATCAGACACTTTCTTCTTATATGTCTATCGCGTTTGACAAGCTGTCCATGTTCAATGATGAAGGACTCTGTGCTTTGACATCCGCTACGGATATTGAGCCAACGCTCTTTGCCAGCGAGCCCACGGCGCTTTTCCTTAAGATACCGGATGAAAAGGATACAAGGCACGCGCTTGCCGCGGTTTTCATCCTCTGCATTTACAAGGCGCTGATCAAGGTCGCCTCCAGCCGGGAAGACCTTTCCCTTCCGAGAAATGTCTATTTCCTTCTGGACGAGTTTGGTAACATGCCGAAGATAGAGAAGTTTGACAAGATGATCACGGTTGGCCGTTCCAGGAAGATCTGGTTCGAAATGGTGGTGCAGTCCTTCGCCCAGCTCAACAATGTTTACGGTGAGACGGTAGCCGACATCGTGAAGGGTAACTGCGGTATCAAGATGTTCATCGGTTCCAACGACCTGGGCACCTGTGAGGAATTTTCAAAGCTCTGCGGCAATATGTCCGTGCGTACGACCAGCGTTTCCTCCCAGATGATTGACAAGACAGGCAACCTGAATATTTCGTCCCAGACGCAGGACAGGCCGCTGATTTACCCGTCCGAGTTGATGAAGCTGAACAACAAGCAGTCTACCGGTAATGCCATTATTGTTACCTTCGGTAATTACCCTCTGCGGACAAAATTCACCCCGTCTTACCGCTGCCCCCTGTACGAAATGGGAACAATGGATCTGACGGACGTCCGCAGCAATGTATTCTTCGGTGACGACGTGTTCTATGACCTTTCCGAGAGAAATTATCTGATACTTGACAAGGAAGGCGAAGGAGAAGAGGATGCCGAGGAAGGAGAGGGCGGCGCAGCCAATGCTGAGGATACCGGAGTGGCCGAAGCTTCTGCTCCTGATATGGAAGAAGAGACCTCCGATGATCTTGATGACATCGACTCCATGATTGATTTTGAAATCGATGATGAGAAGGAAGAAGATTTGGATGATGATGAAGATAATGAAAGGGAAGAGGGTTCGCGCTATTCTGATACAGAAGAGGATTTGAAAGGTTCTGATATAGAAGGGGATTCAGACTATTCTGATAAAGGAAAAGATTTGAACAGTCCTGATATAGAAGAAGATTCAGACTATACTGATGAAAAAGATTCAGAAATCACTGATGAAGACTTGGATTTGGATTATCCTGATGAAGAAGAGGAAGAGGATGCGGGAAGTGTAGCATCTTGAGGATCATCCAGGCTGCTATTCGCTTTTTGAGCGGAGGGGGGCTCAGAAGATGATAGTTTACGCAGCAGATCGAACGATCGTATCAACGCGAATCACGGATAAGGGATTGGAAATCACCTATTCGGACGGCTTAGTGGAAGCCTTTCCCGATGGTGTCAATTCCAACGCGAATACGGGAAAGTTCAGTACAGGAACTGGTCCCGGCTCCGGTTCTGGCGTTATTTACCAGCAGTCGGAGGCTGCCATGGAGGGACCGAAGGTCGAAGCCATGGAGCTGAGCGAGACCTATAATGAGGTCTATCAGATTTATGAGGAATCGTTAAACAAGGAATATTACTTTTATTCCAATGTGGGGAATGGCGGGATCACCAACAAGCCGGTGGAGCTGGATATTCCGAAAAATTTAAGCTGTTCATTGGAAAAGGATGGGGAAGAGATTCCTTATGTGCCGGGGAGTCCGATTTATGACTTTGGAAGCTATATGCTCCGCATTGCCGTGGCCTCGGATCCAACAAAGCCTTTTCAGAACCAGACCATCTATCGTACCACATTCCGTTTTCGGATTCAGGAAAAGCCGCCTCAGACGGAGCCGGCCACTGCGGCAGCTCCTGTTATCCAGCCCAGCCAGGTAGAGAATGTTTTCGTGCCCGGAGTGCCCAATAAGGATCTGCCTTCCGAAAGCATTTCTGATGAGGGGGCGCGGGACTTCTCCTATGATGAGTTCAATTCTCTTTTTGGGCAGCAGACGACGGCGCAGAGTACAGAGGAGCAATCCTTTGTCATGGAGACAACATCCTTCGAAGAAGAGGAGACTGAGCCTTCTCTGGAAGATGAGACCGAGCCCTCCCTGGAAAGCGAGACTGAGTCTTCGGGGAGCAGGGCGCAGGACAACGGAAAATTCCTGGTCGGCGCCGGTTTTACATCCAGATATGACAGGGCGGAGCGGGTTTATCGTCATGAGCTTCTTACCGGCACGACCTTTGCCACCTCTGTCCCCAATGGAATGATTACGAACAACTCCGTGCAGGCGCCAGTCAAGGAAGGGGTGAATTATGCCCTTTATAAGGATGGCGAACTGGTGGACAATTATACTCCGGGCCAGACAATTGTTGAGCCGGGAAGCTATATCCTCTTTATTTCTGAGAGTACCGTTGATTTTACCAATGCCTATGGGCGGGATAGACGGATTCCATTCCATTTCAGGATACTGGACTCGGAAGTAAATGACCTTTGCTTATTTCCGGTTCCCCAAGGCCTTCATTTTACGAAAGTCAAATATAATGGGGGCGAGGCTCCGGAAGGGGTTTTGATGGGGGACACGGTTCATTTTCTGTTCGATGGCACTTATGATGTGACCATGCAGGGGGAGGAGGGGGAACTGACCACCACGATCACGACGGATACTCTCCCCCCTGTATTTGCGGTGCAGACAGTTCCGAACCTTGCATCGGTCATCTACGCAAACGAGGCCCCTACTAATGTGGTTCGCAGCGAGCTTTACCTGGGAGAAAGGCTGACCAGCGGTGATGAGGACAGGATCGTGCAGGAGGTTACCAGGGCGGGCAATTATACGCTCGCGATTTATGACAGGGCGGGCAATATGTCCTGGCAGCAGTTCAGCGTCAAATACCGCGTTAATACAGCAGCCGTGATAGCCATTCTTCTTGTAATCGCCCTTGTGGTCGGTTTGGTCTTATTTTTGAGACGCATAAACAAATCAATCAATGTTCGCTGACAGGATGTAACTGCAGATATTCAGCTTGCAGGACAAACCCACGTACCTGACAGAATATTTTGATAATGTGGAGCCATGTGGCTTGCGATACCGCAGATGCTTGTCAGGAATTAAAATAGCCAAAAACTACTTAAATAGAGGAGGCCGAAATGCTTTGTGCGATGAAGTTTGTCCTTTTAGCAAGTTTCTTTGAGGTACTCAGGGACATCCTTATGGGTATCATAAGGTCCATACTTTCACCAGTCATAGAAGCAGCCATCATGGTTGTGTACAACCTGATCATCAGCGCGATCACGGACTGGTTTACAGAGCTGCTCCTGGCAGTATGGATTGCTATTTTGAACATCGTGAATCTGGTTGAAAAGGTTTTCAATATCTTTTCCGGCATTGACCCTGTGATCGTCAATGACGCCGGATCTACCTACAAGACCAGTCTGCTCAATGCCATGATTGCCCAGAAGCCTGTGGCAAACGCGTTTACTGCCATGACAAGCATCGCGCTGGTACTCTGCATCTTCACGACGCTGATCGCCACCATAGCGTCTATGTCGGACAGCATTGGGGAGATGAAGCGCCCAGTATCCGCCGTGCTTCGGAGCGTAGGCCGGGCCGGGCTGACCTTCGCACTTGTCCCTTTCAGTTGTGTCATCATATTGACCACGGCGGGCGCGATTGGCGAGAATGTCATGTATATTTTCGGGTCGGGGAATACCAATACGGGCATAAGCGATGTGCTGTTCACTACCGTGGCCGCCGCGGGCGGCACCCAGTCGAAACTTGCGGAGTATGAGGGCGGGCAGCGTTTCAACGATATAGACCAGGTCAAAAAAGATTTCAATACAAAGAAATTTGACTACGTGGTCGCGATCGTGAGCTCCATCATGTGTCTTATTATCATGATCATGTGCATCCTGCAGTTCATCCAGAGAATCATCGTTGTGCTGCTTTTGTACCTGATCAGCCCCTATTTCGTGGCATACATACCATTGGATGACGGGGCAAAATTCAAGCAATGGCGGGAGCTGTTCATTGGCTATATGGTCTCCGCCTTCGGGCCGATTTTCGCCATGCGCGTATATCTTTTGCTGATTCCGTTTATATCGAACGGGACGATTATCTTTTCCGGCGTCGCGGATGAGGTAGCGATGATACTGAAAATAATTTTCATTGTTGGCGGCGCATATGCCATTTTCATGAGCAAGCTTCTCATACTCTCGCTGGTGAGCCAGAAAGCGGCGGACAATGCCCAGAACGCGATGTCGGCTGGCATGGGGTATACAAAATTAGGCGCTTTAGGCGGCGTCGGGGCCTTGATGTCCATGGCGAAGAAAAACACAGACGAAAATAAGAGTCAGGTCGATGCTGCCACGGGCAAGAACCAGAACGCGGAGAAAGATAGCGGCGGGAACAAAGACCAGCAGTTTACAGGGTAGTGTGATGGAGGGCAAGTCATATGGGTTGGCTACTGGGGAAAATTTTCGGATTCATTGGTGATTTGCTGGGTAAAGTTTTCTCGGCGGTTTTCAAACTTTTTGAGCCTGTGCTGGTAAATGTCCTCTGGCCTCTGGCCAAGATGATCCTGGGTTTTATTTTGGATATTTTCGCGGGCGTGTTTTACCAGCTCCTGGCCGCGATCCTCAGGATAGTGGATGCCATTCAGGTCGCGTTTAATGTTTTCTGTGGTCTGAAGACGGTTGCTTTGAAGGATAATCCCAAGGCGGAGTTTTCGCTTTTGACGGCGCTCTTTACCCAAAAAGGAATACAAACGGCCATAGCGGCGGTGACGGTCGTTGCAATCGTCCTGACCATTCTGTTCGCCGGCGTTGCCGTGCTGCGCTCCATGTCGGATATAAGCGGGGGACAGAATTCCCGCCCGGTTTCCAGGGTGCTGAATATGACCTTCCGCGCGATGCTCCGTTTCTTTATGATTCCGATGATCAGCCTGGGGCTTCTGCTTCTTTCCGACGCGGTTCTTTTGAGCATATCCAATGCCTTTAACACGAAGCAGAATACAGTGGCAAATATTATTTTTGTAAGCTGTACGATGGATGCCGCGAAGCGTACGGAATATAATGCCCACGTTTTCAAGGACGAGGGCGGGGAGAAGGTGAAGACCGGTCAGCTCAATACTTCAAGAGAGGTCGGGCTGGATGATGAGATACGGAAGCCCTTTTATGACGGGACAAAGAAATATTATGACGAGGATGCCGTAAAGGGCACCTTCGAGCTCAAGTGGCTTGACTTCATCACCGGTTTTTTCGGCGCATTGTTCATGCTCATCGTGCTGGGCATGTGCTGCTTTAGCTTTATATGCAGGATTTTTGATGTACTGCTCCTGCTTCTGGCGTCACCATTCTTCATAGCAACCATGCCGCTGGACGACGGGGAAAAGTACAAAACATGGCAGGATATGTTCATAGGCAAGCTTTTCGGCGGATACGGTATGGTGATGGCCATGCAGCTGTATCTGATCGTTTGCCCCCTGATCATGGGCAATTCGATACAGCTTACGAGCGGTGGAGGCGAAATGTCCGGGGAAGTAGAAATTCTCATGCGGCTATTGTTCCTCCTGGGCGGAGCCTGGGCTGTCTTGCAGTCAGGTCCTATGGTCACATCCCTTATCTCGGAACGCACCGGTCAGTTGGAAACCGCCCAGAACAATTTCTCTTACGGCGCAGTGAAGGGTGGCGCGATGGCTGTGGGAACCACGGCCCTGGCGACGGCCAAATTTTCCGGCAAATTGGTCGGGAAGACGTTGGGACTGCCCTTTGGAAGCGACAAGGTCGACAACAAGGCGGCTGGCGATGGCTTTGGAAAGCCGTCACCGGAAAAAGGCCAGCTTGGGTTCTCGGAGGATACCGGAGAAGGCTCCGGTAGTGACTCCGGGAGTGGAAGCCTCGGATTTAAAGGTGAAAGCGAAGGCGGTGCCCAGCCGGGCAAAGGCACTGGTCCTGCTGCAGGTTCCACCGGGAAGAGCACAGGTCCTGCTGGGAAAGGCGCAGCTCCTGGTGGTGCTCCTGCTGCCGGTGGAGAAGGCGCAGGTTCTGGCGGTGGCCCTGCTGCCGGTGGAGAAGGCGCAGGTTCTGGTGGTGGCCATGCTGCTGGTGGAGAAGGCGCAGGTCCCGATGGCGCCGGCCAGGCATCTGCCGGTGGAGAAGGCGCGGGTCTCGATGGCCTTGGCCAGGCTCCTGCCGGAGAAGGCGATGGGCAGTTTACAGATAATCCTCCTGCAGCGGAAGGCGGCCAGGAAGGCGAAGGCCAGAATCAGGGTCAAGAAGGCCAGGGCCAGAGTCAGGAAGGCCAGGGCCAGAGTCAGGAAGGTGGAAAAACTCCGGAAGGCGAAGGCGGCGAGCAGCAGTTCGCCGGCAAGAAAGAAGGAGAAGGCGCAGACGGCAAAGAAGGGGAGAAGAAAGACGATCCCAAGAAGAATGCTGCCGGCGGACGCCTTACCGGATCTTACCTGGGCGGCCTGTTTACCAGATTCAAAGATTCCAATGGGAAGATGCATACCGGCTTCAACTTCGGCTTCATCAAGCGCGGGTACGACAAGAATGGGAATTACAGCTTCAAGATACTCGGTATTGGAAAAGAAAAGAACAAAAAAGGATCCGCAATCTCTATCTTTGGCTGGAAGGCGAAGAAAATGGGGGCGGACGGCGTTACAAGCATCAACTTCCTTGGACAGAGATGGTCAAAGGCTCCCGGAAGCAAGGGCTACAGCCTGAGCAAGCTGAATCTGGGCGTTGTGCAGTTTAAGAAGAGCAAGAAGTATGACGCGCAGGGGAATGTTACCGGCCTGAGCAACACGTATTGTTCCGGAATTCCTATTATCGGCATGAAGAAGAAATACAATCAGCTCAGCGGCAAGGCGGAAACTATCAGCATGATGGGTGCTCACTTCAGCTACAAGAAGGACAAGGACGGACAGCTTAGCAGAAAGGTTGAATCTGTCAAGCCTCTTGGCGTCAAGCTTTACCAGAGAGAACAATCGCCTGAGGAAAAACAGCAGAAGAATGACAGCCAGAATGACAACAAAAATGGCAGCAAGAATAGCAGCAAGAATAGCAGCAAGAAATAGATTCCAAAAAAGGCCTGAAATATCAGTTCAGCCTGAATGAATAAGTTTATCATAAGTGCCGCTTGCAGAACCTGCAGGCGGCTTAGTGAGTGATAATGGTTATAATAGGGAGAGAGCAAAGAAAAGATGAGAGTCATTCCGAAAAAAACAAATGTACGTATGCAGCTATTCCGGAACGTGGAGGTGGTTGACGTATTAGTGGGGGCCGTGGGGATCGGCATTGCGAGTTCTTTCCTTGTTTCAAACCTTCCCGGACGCATTATCATCACAATACTTGTCCTGGTCGTGACGGGAGCGCTGGTAGTGCCAATCGAAGATGACAAGGGCTACCTCATGCTCTTTCATTTTCTGAAATATTTGGGGCGTTACAAGTATTATACGAAGAATTCAGCCGTTGCTCCGGATACAGCCAAAAAAGAAGAGAATGAGGAAGGCGAGGAAGACAAGGAAGACGAGGAAAAGAAAAACGGTTTTTTGAGCTTTTTCAACTCTGTCCTCTCCCTTTTAGGTCTGGGCAAGAAAAAGGAGGAGGATTCCGCACCCAAGGAAAAAAAGAAGGGTCTTCAAAAGACGCCTGTTTCCGTGGAAGAGATTACGCCCTTCACCGGAATTGACGGCGAGTACATAGAGTATGGCGGCACCTACAGCGCTGTTGTTATGAGCATCCCTTCCGTCGAATTCCGTTTCTACAACCTGAGCAGGCAGAACGGAATAATTGACCGCTGCCTGGGGCAGATTCTCCGTACGGCCGTCATGGGCGAGAGTATCAACATGGTGAAGATAGACCGTCCCATGATTTATGACAGCTTCATAACGAGCGAGGAATCCAAGCTTCAGGAATTGAAGGAGGCCTATCTGAACGGCCTCCTGTCTGATGAAGAACTGACCACAAGGGTGGAGATCGTTTATGACCGGATTGAGCAGCTCCGGGATCTCGATTTCAAGAACAAGGTTTACATGCCCTTCCACTACCTGATGTTCATTTATAAGGACAAGAAGCTTATAAAAAACCAGATTCGAAATGCCATCAGCCTGTTTTCGCAGAACAACATGGATTGCCATCAACTGAAGGGACCGGAGCTCGCGGTGTTTCTGAAATACCAGTATGGCCTTAATTTTGATGAGAGAGAAGCGGAGAGGCTTTCGCCGGGCCAGTACCTGGACTGGATCCTGCCGAAGGAGATCCGCTTTACCTCTCGTACCGTGCAATATGACAGCCTGATTACCCACAGGATCCGGATCCGGGATTACCCTACCCTGGTGTCGAACGCCTGGGGGGCCCGGTTCTTTAATGGCTCCGGCACTTCGGTCATCCTGAAGATGACCCCCATTGAAAGGGGCAAGGCCATACGGCAGATCGACCGTTCCCTGGAGGAACTGCGGGAACAACAGAATAATACCGGCAAGGCGTCCCGTTTGATGGAGCTGGATACGCATATTGATACTCTGGCGGAAGTGCTGCGCTCCCTGCAGGGTGAGAATGAGATGCTTTTCAGTGTGAATACCTTCATCCAGGTGAATGATTACGAGATGTCCCGCAGGATGAGGAGCGGCCTCTATGACAAAAAGTCGGAGATTCAATCCGCGAAGAAGCAGGTTCGGATGGAGCTTTCGGAGGAGGGCTTCAAGTCCACCGAGATGTTCATGAACCAGTTCGAGGCTTATGGTTCCGAGCTTCCTTCCCGTTTTGATGCTTTCAAACGTTATGAACGGGGAATACAGTCGGGGTCGGTAGCCGCGGCCTTTCCCTATGTTTACAACAGCCTGTGCGACAAAAACGGGATCTTCATCGGATCCTCGGCCGGCGTACCCGTATTTGTGAATTTCTTCCTGAGAAATAAGGACAGGGTCAACTCCAATACGGTCATCATCGGGAAATCCGGATCCGGTAAGTCTTATGCCACGAAATCAATCCTGGCGCAGCTTGCGGCGGAAAATTCGAAGATTTTCATTCTGGACCCGGAAGACGAGTATTCCAAGATGGCAAAGGAGCTGAACGGCAAGGTCATAGACGTCGGGAGCGCCACGGAAGGAAGGCTGAATCCTTTCCATATTATTACATCCTTGTCTGATGATGAGGAAGAAGACCCTACGGGCGAGGCGGACAAGCAGGCCGCGGCCAATTCCTTTACCACCCACCTCCAGTTCCTGGAGGAATTTTACCGTCAGATACTGCCCGGAATCAATTCGGACTCCCTGGAGTATCTTAATAACATTACAGCCCGGATGTATGAGGAGAAGGGCATTGACAACACCACCAACCTGTCACAGCTTACGCCATCGGATTATCCGACCTTTGATGACCTTTATGACAAAATATTGAACGATTTCCAGCTTGCCATCGGGGAATATTCCAAGAACAACCTTCGCGTGCTCTTGAATTACGTTTCAAAATTTGCCACCGGGGGGAGGGATTCCAATCTCTGGAACGGGGAAGCGACTATTTCTACCAATGAAAATTTCATTGTTTTTGACTTTCAGACCTTGCTGGCCAACAAAAACAATACCATCGCGAATGCCCAGATGCTCCTGGTGTTGAAATGGCTGGATAACGAGATCATCAAGAACAGGGACTATAACATTCAGTACAAGGCAAGCCGGAAGATCGTGGTCGTCATTGATGAGGCGCATGTTTTCATCGATGCGAAGTTCCCGATCGCGCTGGATTTCATGTACCAGTTGGCAAAGCGTATCCGTAAATATAACGGAATGCAGGTGGTCATTACGCAGAACATCAAGGACTTCGTCGGGACGGAGGAACTGGCGCGTAAATCAACGGCAATCATTAATGCCTCCCAGTACAGCTTCATTTTCCCGCTTGCCCCCAATGACATGACGGACCTGGTGAAGCTGTATGAAAATGCCGGCGCCATAAATGAGCAGGAGCAGGACGACATCGTCAACAACGGACGAGGCCGCGCCTTCGTCATTACCAGCCCATCGGAGCGGACCTGCGTGGACATAAAGGCCGGAAACGGCATAGAGGAGATGTTTACCATGTAGGGGAAATCACCGTTATCGGCAGCAAAAATATTTTTTTGGTTTTTTAAAAAAATATATGGATTTGTGACGGTTTTGTGGTGCATCATGTAGTATATTATGTTTGTCACAGGGAGAGAAACAAATGAAACGGACAGAAAAAAGGAATGTTCCGATTTTTATAATTTTGATACTTGCTCTGGCCTCGGTGCTTTTGGGTTCATGCGGGCGAGGCGAAGGGAAGTTATCGGAAACGGATTTTTCGGACGGCATTCTGAAGATTGGGGTCATTGATGGAAATGACAGGTTCCTTTACCAATCAGAAGATGGGTTTCGCGGGATTGAAGCTGACCTGGGCCGCAGGCTTGCGGAAAGCATGGAGCTTCAGCCGGAGTTCGTTCTTGCTGCGACAGAGGACGAGGTGCTTTCCAGGCTGGATGATGGATTGGTGGATATAGCCTTTGGCAGGATCTACGCGTCGGACAGTCTTGACAGCAAGTACCTTTGCCTCAAAAGGTACGGAAAAGGCGGATTCTTCCTGATTACACAGAAGAATAACTACATTGACAACCTTTCAGGACTTGCCACCCAGGACGTGGGCATCACGAACAAGGTTCCGGCGGATCTGTCGACCGATATCCCCTATATCGGCGGCGTAAGGCTGGACAGCTTCGAGGATGTGAACCGTATGGCGGCGGCAGTGGAGAATGGGAGCATTGCGGCAGGCATCTGCACGGAGAGAGAAGCATTATCCGTCATTTCCGACACGGTACAGGCACAGGAAATCCTGAACACACCTATGGAAAGCTATTGCGCGGTCATGCGCAAAGGCGATGTCACCCTGTACTCAAACCTCGGGGATGTGGCCGGTGATTACATGCAGGAGATGGCAGAATACGGCGGTTACCGGGATGTGAGCGCAAAGAAGGAGACCATCGCGATCATGCGGGACGAGGGTGGTGAATCCGAGGACGAGAGTCCTGAAGGGCAGGAAGACAGCCTGGCATCAGAGGAGACTGGCTGATCAGGAAGAGTGTGGATGCGGTAATGCGTCTGTTTGTCAGCAATCAAATGGCCAGCGATACCGCACCGGTCTGACATTGAAACGGAGCAGCCAAAAAATTACTCTGATAGAGGAGGGGGTATGGCATACTTTAACAGCGCAAAAAACAGGGCCATCTGGGAGAAGGAGCTGAACATGCTCCGGGCTGAGAGAGAGGTACGGAGAAAGAATGGATTCAAGCCCGTAGAAAACAAAAACGATGCCCGGAAGTTCACCCAATCCAATCCTTTCCGCCGCCGCATAACGCTGGAGGAACTGGAGAGAATCGAAATGATTGCCAGCGGCGTGCGCAAGGTCGTCCGGCCCAAAAGGAAGGTTCACGAAGCAACTGCAGGTGCTTCTCAGGAGAGAGAGAAGCAGAATACGCCGAAGTTGGGCATGAATGCCTGATGGCTTAAGGGGTGTTTATGGAATCCGAAAGCAAGGAAAGCTCTACATTCATGTATGAGGGCGTGGAATACGAGTTGCCTGAGGGCTTTAGCGCCGATGAGGATACTGGCCTTACGGAAGAAGAAATGCGGCAGCTTGAATGGGAAATTGAACACAGCGACACTCTTCAGAACCGTCTGAGCGATGCCGATCTGGAGGAACTGACGGACACGCTGGCCAATATTACCGTGGTTGAGCTCGAGAGGAATCCGGCACTGAATGTGGCCTATGATGCCAAAGCGGGGTTGTTCAATTACAGCTTCCCCAATGGCTCCATCATTTCCCTGCCTGTGCCAATCGGGGGATGGTCGGACAAGATCACGGAGGTCAAGATTCCGGATTCCGCCGTAGTCCTTTCCACAAGGCGGAGTGGCAGCGAGATGGACTTGCGAAACTCCCTTGTATTCCATGAACCGGGCAGCTATGATATCCGGCTGTTTGAGAACCAGACCGGCATGAAGGGAGACACGGCATATGAAACGAATGTCTGCTTCTACCTCTATGATCCCATGCGGGCGCGGCCCCTGAGCTATGTGGAGGCTCCAATGGGCTTCTCCGTGGAAAAGGCTTTCTGGAATGGGAGTGAGATTGAGGTGCAAAACCCCGCTTACCTGGTCTTTCCGGGAGATGGCTGGTTCGAAGTGCAGTTCCTTGCCAGAACAGGGACACAGGACATCCGCTGGACGGAGTATTTCACCATTGACCGCTCCGATCCGGAACTGATGTTCACGGTTCCTTACAAGGAAAACGCGATTTATGACAAAGAGGTCGGCTTTTCGCCGATGGAAAACAACTGCAGCATTGATGTCTACCTGAACAATGTCCTTGTGGACGCGCCGGAGAGGGTGCTGCGCCAGAACGGCTTTTACCGTCTGGAGGTAGTAGACGAGACCGGCAATGAGATTCAGTACCGTTTCCAAATCAAGAAAAGGATGGACGGAATCCCATGGGATTGGATCCTGCTTCCGATCATACTCATTATTGTCGCCTTGATGGTGGTGAGATCCGCGAAGCAAGGAAACCATGTGCGATAAGAATTAAATGATATATATGCCTGCTGCCTATGCCGCGACAGTCCGAAATGCCATGGATATTCCTGAAGGCATCGGAGGGTTCCGAAACGGCAGAGAGCTTATATATAAAAATGTTTCATTAATTTTCAATGTATCTTTTAAGGGAAAGAAAAAACAGGAGGAAACTATCATGTACAATCTGGCTATGAATGTTGTGTATCTTGCGGACAATCCTTTTCAGAAGGTTGCTGAGCCTATTATCAGCCTCATCAACATGATGCTGGGCCCCGCCCTTGGTATCGTGCTGGCTCTCGGCTCCGTCTACTGCATCCTTCTCGGCGTAAAGCTCGCGAAGGCGGAGGAACCTCAGGATCGTGAGAAGGCAAAGGCATCCCTCAAGAACGCTATCATCGGATTTGTCCTTATTTTCGTTCTCATCCTTGCGCTTCGCGTGATGGTACCGGCATTGACTGACTGGGTTGGATCGACGACCAGCGCTAATATCGACAAATCCACCTTCAAGATGAACTAAAATGAGAAGGAGGACAGCCTGCCGGGCTCTTGTTCCTTTCCTTTGCCTTTTGCTGGCGGCCTGCAGTATGTCATCGCCGCCAAGCAAAAGCGATAATATTAAAAAAATGGAAGAATCACTCGGCGTGACGGGGGAAACCCTGTCCGCCGACGGTTCACCCAGGAATACTACTGTAAAGGAAAGGGAGGAGCAGGAGGCCAGGGCAAAGGAAATCGAGCAAGCCGCCAAGGAGGACCCGGAACGATTACAGATTGGAGGAGCCAGGGCTTTCTACATCCTGCCGGAACACGGCGAGGATGAGGAAAAGCTCCTGGATTTCCGTATTCTCGATTATACAGAGGACGGATGCTTCATCTACACATACGTTATGGATGTGGAAAAAGGGGAAGCGGCCGGCGGCTCCGGAAGCAATGCTGGGAAGTCGGGGAACGCGAAAAGCTGCGAAGCGGTCCTGCTTTCCTATAATCCTGTCAAAAAGGAACCCATTGTCATCCGCCGGGAGCTTTTGCAGCATGAGGAGGGGGAGGCACCCTCGTTTTTTTGCGGAAAGTCTGGGGATAAGTATTACTTTTCCTCCAGCAACCTGCTTTCCTTATATGACGGGAAAGGAAAAGAAATATACGGCCTGAGCCTGGGGGCCATGTCCGAGCCGGAGATTGGAAGGATGCTTAAGCAGTATGACCCGGATGGAAGCAAGGGCTATTTCGGCAATCTGTCCAACGTGGTCATGGATGAAACGGGCAACATCTATTTCACCGCAAGCATTCTCAGAAGAGAAGAGGGGAAATCCCCGGCCGTTGTCACTCCGGATCCCTCACTCGGCCCGACGACGGAAACCATTGCGTGCCGACGCATCGAGCTGGGAGGCGAGAAGCCGGGGATACGTTTTCAGGCAAAACAGAATAACGAGGCCCGCCAGAAAGAGCAATGGGAGTCTCTGAAGAACAAGTCCTTTGACAACATGGAGGCTTACAAGAAGGAAGCCGAAGGAAGTTATTCCGTCTACGGCATCAAATCCATGGGCAGCGTAAAGGATGATTTCAACGAATTTAAGGCGGATTTTTCCGATGCGTCCGTTACGCTGAGGGGCTATGGGGATCTGTTCGCCATACCGTTCAGGTTCACAAAGGGCGACGGGCAGACGGAGACCCTGAAGACCACATTCCTGACAACGGACCTGCTTGCGGAGCAGTCATTCTATGGATGGGATTTCTCAAAGCTGGGCATGGAAGAGCTGGACCGTACGCTCCTGGAGGATTACCAGAGGGCCGCGCTTTCCAACAACCGGCAGAAGGCAGAGAAGAGGATGAACCAGCTATATCTGTGGAACCGCTTCTCCCCCACCACGAGGCGCCGCCTTTCTGAGCTTTTCCTGCAGACGGTGCTTTGCCTGAGGGCGAAGGACTACAGGGTAACGCGCTTCTTCTCCGAAAACGATCCTTCCTCGTCTTTACTGGAGGAGGGGGTGAAGCCTGGCACACTGATCAGGGTGCCGGGATCCAATGGCCAGTCAATGTATGTCCATTCCCTTGCCCAGGGCGGCGTCGGGAACTATGAGGCCAGGCCGGCCTTTTATGCCACGATCACGAGGTCGGTTGATGGTGAAACTCGTGTCGAAAGGGGAGCTGTCTGTTTGCCGGAATCCAGTTACACCGGGTATCTTGATGAGATCACGCGCTTCTCGATAGAGGAACGTACCGAGATGCCGAAGGTGGATGGGGAAACGGCGCGTTTCTACACGATCCGGTCAGCAAAGGATGTAAATGACGCCAGGGCACCATACCTTAAGATAACGGAAACCAATACGGAAGCCTGGAAACGCGAGGTGAAGGTCACGGTTGACGGGAACACGCAAACCATCCAGGAGGAAGTTCCAAAGGGGTCAATCGCCACGGGCTATGAAATCGTGTTTCCGGAGGGGGCGGCCCTCTATTACCCGGAGGTCCTGTCCCTTACGGAGAAGCTGCTTAATGTGAACGAGCATTTCGTGTTCACTGAACAGGACCGCAAGGAGACCGTGACGAGGGTGCAGAAGACTGTGAAAGAAAAATACAAGGACGCGGATCCCGATGAGCTGGACGGCCTGGATGATGAGGAAAAATATGACTTCAAAACCATCCAGAAGCAGGCAGACTTCAGCACGCTTCACCTCACCATGGACGGCCGCGGGGACGCCTTGGTATCCGACAGGAATATTGAGGGCAAGGTGACGTCGGCAGGGGTTCTGTCCTTTAAAGCGGGGGACAGCAGTTCAGACACGCTGACTGCTTACAGCCTGAACAAGAACGGCTTTCTGTTTTACCTGGGCCAGAGGGCCGGGACGGCCAATGCCGTGTTTTCCCCTGTCCGGTTCCAGATTTCTTCCAACAACCTGCGCAGGGTGGAAGGGGGCGAAATACTGACCGGAGTCTCCGATGAAAGCGAGGAGGAGCTGAACGACATCAGCGAGGACGACCTTGAGAATGGCGATGACAGCGGGCTTTCGGAGGAAGACAGGGCTACCTATGGAGGAAAGATAGATGCCGCGGAAGCACTGAGGGCTGATGTGAAGCCCGAGCTCCTCTGTCCCTATGAAGGGGGCAATATACTTTATGCCACTACCAATACAGGGCTCATGCTGCTGCAGCCCATGCGGCAGAGGGCGCTGCCATTGGACGCCGGCACCTTTTTCGCGGTTTTGCCTGTACCCGGCAAGGAGACCCATATGCTGGTGGGCTTCCGGACGTCTGAATTTGTCTACAAGGAAGCGGACATCATGTTTTCCCGCTATTACGAGACGGATATCAGCGGCGAGAGCCTCTCTGAAATGATGCAGCTTTTCCTGAATGGAATGTACAATTCCTGGCTGACCCGCAGCTATGCCGTGAAGGAAGAGAATAACACCCTTTCACTTCCGGAGAAAACGAAGGCAGAGGAAGCGGAAGACAGGCTTGCCTCGTCTCTCTTCAGTTCCGGCGCGAACCGAATGATGCTTCAAAGCCTGATGGCGGACATGGGCGTCCGCTTCTCAAAGACGGATGACATCCTGAAATGCTATGAGGCACTGGCGGATAGGTACACGGTTCAGATGAAGGCCATGCAGCAGGCTCAGAAGCTGAGCGGTTATAGCTTGGGCAGATTTTTCTCGATTCAGTCGATGCTTTGGCTGCGGAAGACTCAGGGGAGTCTTCTGAAGGTGAAGGATGTATCCGAACTGGAAAATCTCCTTGTGCAAATACGGATCCGTCCCGAGGTATATCAGGTTTTGTATTCCGGGGACGATCTGAAGAGGTATCAGGGCTACGAGGAGGAGTCTAGGAAGAAAGACGAGTATGTGTCCGCCGGGAAGACAGGGGGCATAGAGAGCTTCAAGTTTTACGGGGACGTGCTTGCTGACATCCGGGATTATTACGAAAAGAACATGCGGAAGGACGGGGATCCTACCTTTGACGAATTCATGAATCAGCTTATGAAAGAACTGAACCCCACCGCTATTGTGCCGGAGGAACAGGCGAAGGAAGATCTTGTCACTATTCTTAATTGCGGCGATAACAAGCTGGCCGGTAATGCCCTGGAGAATATGACGAAGGCAGCCTTTGAGGAGCTTAGGGAAATCCAGACACAGACGGATCTTGAGGCGATGATCATCGGCATGAAGATTCAGTACGGATCCTCTTATGGGAGATATAAAGATTCCTTTGAAAGCTGGAAGCAGATGAGCTTTGCTTCTGACAAGGAGAAGGAGGCGGCTCTTCGTTCGCTGGATGCTTACAAGGCCATTATGAATGATATCAAGGAGTCAGCGGATGTAAAGGACCTCCTGAAGGAGAGGCAGATGGATTGGGACAGACTGCTTGGCCACATCATCATGACCGGCGGGAAGAATATGCTTCTGTACTGACTTCGTTTTGTTAGTTAGCCTTAGGCTCTTATTGCCGTAGCTGCCCGGTAGGTACAGGGCAGCTATGGCTTTTAGGCTTTTTTGCGTAAATGTAGGTTTTTCCTCAGCACAAGGAATGCTGCGGAAAAATCTGAACAAAATATGCCTGAAGGCATATTTTGTTCAGACGCATCCCTGTGGGATGCGCCAAATACGGTATAAACTATGCTTGATGCATAGTTTATACCTTCAGTTAAACTGAACATTTACGCCTCGGGCGTGGCGCTTACGCGCATTCCGAGTACGCCCGAGGCGGTAAATGATTTTCGATTTTTTTCTGACAGGAAGTCTGCCTGGGCAGTTTCATGAAGAAAAGGAAAGGGGTGGAAAAGGTGAAGAAAAAGGGTTACGCCTCTTCAAGACCTGGAACCGGACCGAGATTGTGGGTCCGGGGGACGGCCTGTGTTCTGGCTATGGGGATGGCCATGAGCATCACCAGCATGGCCGGAGTCTGGAAGAAGTTCACAGAAGGCGCATGGTTTTACGAGAATGATGACGGCAGCGTCCTGATGGACGCCTATACCCCGGACGGCTATTATGTGGATCGTACGGGGCTCTGGTATGAGCAAAGCCAGGTGATGGGAATAACGATCAATAATCGAACGAGCTTCCTGAAGGCGTCCCAGAGTGAGAATTTCAATGTTTTCGTGGAGCCTTTGTCGAAGATTCAGACGATCCTGACGAACAACCTGGGAGGGCAGCGCATGCTGAGCCTCTACCAGAACAGGATCGTCATGACAGCCGTGCATCCAAAAACAAGCTCCAACAACAGCTCCAATTCAAACTCTGGAACAGGACCCGGCGGCACCAGCAACACGAGCGGAGGAAGCTATATCAGCATCGGCCCGGATGGCAGGGTGATCATCACAAACGGCAATGGGAGCAGCAACAACAGCAACAATAATAACAGCAGCAACAGCAATAGAAACAGCGAAAGCGAAGAGACAAGGGATAGCGAGCCGGGCAGATCTTCCAGCAGCTCGAACAACCAGAACAACAACGCTTTCAACAACCTCGCCCTGCTTTATGCCCTGACGAACGGTGGGACCGGGGGATTGCCGATTTATAACAACAACAGTAACAGCTATAATAGCACGAATCAGAACAACCAGTCCCAGGAGGAGATTTCAGAGCGCTTCGTCTGGTATCGGAACGATGACATTGACGGATACACCTTTGAAATAAAAACCGTGCTTTCGGATGTGGCCAGACTCCCGCTCAATACTCAAGGCTTGAACTATTCAGGCGTCCAGACCAATTCAGAAGCCGTGCAGCGCTTCATTAACCAGTACAATTCCACGCCGCAGACCCTGGCCTGGTATGATTACCAGACCCTGCGCATGATCACAAATACGGTAAGCTCGACGGGGGAGACGCTGGCGGAGGCCATTTATTCCAGTTGGCAGGGGAAGAACGATTACAAGCTGCAGTACGGAGTCTGGGTAGAGGTGGGCGACGCGCTGGTCCGTTACAATCCTGTCACGGGCTCCGGCAGGTATGATATAAAGTCGCTTCGCTAAGGCATGGGGATGCCGCTGACCAGGCACGAATGGGACTCAATGCCTGTGGCATTAAGTCAAGTATGAAAAGCAAGCTTTTCATACTTCATTTGTGCCGCTGGTGCGACACAAATGGGACTCAATGCCTGTGGCATTAAGTCATTGAATGCAATCCGACAGGGGAGTAGAAAAATGGATAATGAAGATCTGAACAGGACGGGACAGGAGTTCCCGGGGGATGAGGAAGAACTGGATATAGAGAACGGGGAATATGTTGTATATACGCTGGGGCTTCCGGATGGCACGGAGAAGGACTACGTGCTGGTCGCTACCTTCGATGTGGGGGACAAATCCTATCTGGCGCTCACCCCGCATGATTCTGACCGTACGGAGGTGACCGTCGTCCCCTGCACCATGACGGAGGATGGGCCGGTGCCCAGGGAATTTGAATCCCAGGAGGAAATGGATGACGCCTATGATGCCTTTGAGACCATGTTCATGGGTGACCCGCCGGAGGATGTCATTGAATATGACAATGAGGACGCCAGGGATTACATTTTCGGGATGATGGCCGATACCGCGGATAATGGACAGGCCATGGTAGAGATGTTTGAGGGAGATGAGCAGTCTCCGGAGCAGCCGGAGAAGGAGGAGAGGGCGGCCGGAGCCGCTCCTGTTCTGGAGGACGATTATGAGGGCGGCACCCCGGAGGACTATTGCTATGAGGATGCCGATGGAAGGCTCTTCATATATGGCGAAAAGGGCGAGATCATCTACCTTGATGAAAACGGCGACCCGATTTATGAATAAAAAACAGGAGGATGGTATATGCCCAGGGAAGAAAACAGTTATGGCGCGGTAAATGGCACTGACGCCGGGAGGAGCGCCATGCCGGAAGAGGGGCACCATTATAAAAAATCCACAAAGCCGCTTTATGAGATTGACTTTTCCGATGATCTCTCGCCGGACGAGATAGAATTTCGAAAGAGGATGTATTTCATTTATCTCCAGATGCACAAGAAGACAATGGAGATTGCCGACCCCAGCAGGCAGCATGTACAAAACAGGATAAAGGACATGCGGGAGGATATCCGGCAGACGATTTCCCCTGATGAAGATAACGGCGGCAGGACACCGAAATATCTCGGCGGGATCAAGCTTCCCCAGTCCATCCTTCTCAAAGTGGCGGCTTACGCGATCGGCGATGTTCTGGAGCTGATCTCAAACCTCCAGAACGCGGAGGATGAGCTGCAGAAAATCCAGGCTGATCCTGACAAGTACGGGGAAGAACGCATTAATGAAATGCTGGACATCGCCAGGGAAGAAATGGATTCCATGGAAAAGGACAGTCCGGAATGGGACAAATGGAAGAATTGCATGGGCAAGATTTCCCAAAATGCCACGACCCTGGCGAAGTACATAGCCGGTCAGGAAATGCAGCGGCTGAATGACCTGCTGCAAAACGATGGGAAAAAGCTTACGGCCGTTGCCTTATTCCGTCCGCTCCTTCTCGACGCCATAGAGAAGGTGTATTCAAAATCCCCTGTTTCAGATAGCCTTGAGAAAGGATCCGTATCGGAAGCGCAGGCGGAGAAGGAAAAGCAGACGCAGCTTTCCAGCGGGAAGGATGGACATGCCCCGGGGAAGCCTGGATCCGGACGAGAGAAGAAGTCCGAAGAGATGAGGCGCCTGTTTACCCTGGCGGATGAGCTGAATTCCGATGTAAATAGGGAAAACGGACGGCAGCCCCACCGGGAGGCGCCGGAGGCGGAGCTTTCGCGGCGTGTCAACCTGGGACAAATGCTGCCGAAGCATTAATGCTGATGCCCAGACGGCGGCGATTGCCAGCTCGGTGTCAACCTGGGACAGATGCTGCCGAAGCATTAATGCCGGACCTTTCCATCGTTTTCCTGCGCAAAAAATAGTTTTTTGAGCGGCTGTTTGTCGGCAATTAAAGTAGTCAAAAGCATTTTAATAGAGGAGGGGGGCATGGTGAATAAGGCGCCATTGGAAATCTTTGCGGGGCTTTGCGGGCTTATCCTCCTCTTCGGCCTTGCCGTAGGAAGAAAGGACAATCTGCGGGGCAAGAAATGGGTTCTTTTCATGCTTCTTTTTGACATGTTCATGCTCTTTTTCGATGCCGCAAGGCAGTATGTCACCGCATATGCCCTGTCCCTCTCTATGTCGGGAGAAGCCCTTTATCAGGATGGGCTTCCGGGAAATCTGTTTCCCGGCGGCTTTACGCTGCCTGCCATATTCGCAAGCTTCCTCTACAGCCTTGCTTTCTCCTGCCTTTACGGAGTGATTTATTCCTTCACACGTTTTCTTTTTCAGAATATTTCCTTAAGCATCTCAGCCTGGGAGAGGAAGGAGGAGAAAACAGCGTATCCTTTTTTCTGGATCACGCTTTTCTCCGTCTTTCTTTTATATACCCCTTTGCTTGCATCCTTCCTTTCCGGTCTCCCTTTTTCCACATGGCTTTATGGGACGGCGCTCATCCTGAGCCGCATTTTGATGCTGGCGGTTTATGCCTATGACATCATACTTTCCGTAAAGAACGCGGAAAGGCTGGGCCTGCGCTATACCGCCGCGGTCTGCTGTTTTGGGCTTGCGCCGCTGTTCCCGGTGCTGTTTCAGACCAACGGTTTCGAGGAAACAGAGTTTTTCCTTACCATCAGCCTCTGCATGGAGCTTGTTTACGTGATGCTCCATGTGGAAAGGCGGAAGGAGCTTCTTGAAAAAGAGGCGGAAATCAAGAAAAACCGCATTTCCATCATGATGGGACAGATTCAGCCCCATTTTCTGTATAACGCGCTGAATTCAATCTACCATCTTTGCGCTCAGGATCCGGAGAAGGCAGCCGTGGCCCTGCAGGGCTTCTCCCAGTATATCAAGGCCAACATGGAATCCCTGCAGTCTATGGATCTCGTGCCCTTTTCCAAAGAGCTAGAGCACGTGAAAAGCTACCTTGCCCTGGAGAAGCTCCGTTTCGGCAAGGAGCTGGAGATTTACTATGACACGAAGGCGCTGGATTTCAGCCTTCCGGCGCTGACCGTTCAGCCCATCGTGGAAAATGCCGTAAAGCACGGCGTGGGGAAACGGCTCGGGGGCGGCACGCTGATCATCACGTCCAGGGAATACGGGGACCGTTACGAGGTGGCCGTGTCCGATTCCGGCGCGGGTTATAAAGTAACTGTCCCTCTCCCGGAGGAGAAAAGGAGCCATATCGGGGTGGAAAACGTGCGGACGCGCATGCGGGACATGTGCGGCGGCGACATGCTGGTGGAGAGCAAGGATGAGAAGGGGACGAAGGTCCGGCTGGTCGTCCCGAAAAACCTGATGCGGAGGAAAGAGGGCTGAATGGAAGTCGGACCGGAGAACCGTGTGAAGATGGGATGAACACGCTTTGATGCGGAGAAAAGAGGGCTGGATGGATGTCAGACTGCACATAGAACTGAATTTATATACCGTGCTGGCCATGGCAATGCTCCTTCTTGGCTACCGGCGCTCGGGAAAGGAATACACGACGGCAAACCGGAGCTTTCTTGGAATGACCCTTTCCGACATCCTCGTGCTTCTCGCGGATATCGGATCCGTCTACGCGCGCTTTATGGGGAGGGGCTTCTACCATGCGTTTTTCAACATCATGATCCACATCATGTTCTTCGCGATGCTGTTTTTCTATTCCCTCTATCTATCCTGCATTCTTCCCATGAGGGAAAGGGGGAAAATGATCTTTCTGCGCTTTTGCGGCATGGCCTGTGTCATCAGCAGCACATTCTGGGTATTTCATGAGCTTCGGAGGGCGCTGCCGGGCCTTTTCCCCGGGGAACTTCCGAGGGGATGGGGCTTCGTTCGCGTTTTCGGGATGAACGGGGGATATCTGGTCCTTGTATTGTCTTCCCTGTGCATCCTTGCCTACAGGAAGGAATTGAGGAAAGCGAGGCTCTTTGCCCTCCTGTCCTTCGGGGCACTGCCCTTCCTTTCCTCCCTTCTCCGTATCCGCTTCCTGGGCTATTCCCTGCTGTACTATGGCATCAGCCTTTCCATCCTCCTTGTTTACGTGGTCATCCAGATCGAAGAGGGAAATGTCCTTTGGAAGAAGCAGGGGCGGCTCCAGGAGGAAAGGACGCGCATGGTTCTGGGGCAGGCCGATCCGAATTTCCTCTATCAGTGTCTTGACAGGATCGAGTGCCTCCTTCCGGAGAAGCAGGAGGAGGCGCAGGAGGCTATCAACACCTTTTCCGGCTTCCTGCGGGCGAACCTGGATTCCCTTAAGGAAAGGAAGAGGATACCGTTTTCCGATGAGCTCCTGCAGCTCAAACGATACATTGCCCTCATGAAGCTCGTGCGTGGCTTCGAAATACAGTTGGCTGAGGATTTCGAGGAGGAGGATTTCGAACTTCCGCCCCTCACCTTGAAAACCCTAGCCTCCTGCATGCTGGAGGCCTGTGTCAATGGAATGGGCTCCGTAAGCGGCGGGGAAGATGTGGACGGTATCGGCGATGGCATCCGCAACAAAAATGAGAACAGCATCGATGGTGACATTGGTAAGGATAATGGCAGCGGCTGGATTTATCTCAGCACCGTGTATGAGGAAGGGGGGATCGTACTGGAGATGACGGACGGCGGGAGCCTGCCCGCCAAGGAAAAATGGCTCCGGGAGGACGAGGCGGCCATGCTAAGGCTATGCAACCTGCGTCTGAGGATTGAAAGCGCCCTGGGGGGGAGGCTTGAAATGCCGGGGCTGGATGAATCGGACAAGGCGGACGGAAAAAGTGCCGAGCCGGAGATGATTTTTCGTATTTTTGTGCCTGTTTTGTGACATATTATGTGGTAGAATAGGGAGCATAAAGGAACTAAAAAGTTTATCAAAGGATAAGCAGGATACGCCAACAGGCAGAAGCGGAATTCAATCAAACGGGAAGCGGATTCCAATTAATTAAGAAACGGCTTTCTGTCAGGCAGGAAGCCAATTCCGGTCAATCGGGAAACGGGTTCCGTTCAAACGGGAAATGAATCCCAATCAGTTTTGGGAAGCGGATTTCCGGGAAGAAGATTTCAGCCGCAAAATGGCGCATGCAATCCAACATTTATCATGAAAAGGAGTAATTGATATGCCGAAAGTAGTAAGTGCCCCGGCGAAAGCCCAAACAGAAGAAGACAAGCAGAAACAAAGGCAGGATCTTTACAAGTTTTTTTATGTCGGGGAGAATGCAGAGCCTGATGAGCTGAATTATCACAAGGATTCTCCCGTCATGGAGTTTTTCCGCGAGTATTACGAACGTCTGATGGATGGGAAGGAAGACACTCCCGAGAACAAGCTGGCGGCTGCCAAAGAGATACAGGTAAAGTTCGCTTCCTCCCCCATGGGCGTCATGCTTGACAACATCTACAGAGGCATTGCCGCGGAGAACAAGTCCCGGAAGGATCAGAACAAGGATGATTTTGACAAAGGTGAATCCATCAGGGAGCTGGAAAATGCCATAGTGAAATACTTTGAGGATATTGATAATCATCTGGCAATGGGTGAGAACGGCAGCCTCAAGCCTCTTGATGAAAACTCGAGAAATCGCGTGATGGAGGAGACTGCGCTTTTCCGTGGGAGACTGGAAGAGGAAAGCAAGAAACCAGAGAACCATAGCCTGGCCTTTAATTCGGCAATCAACTCCGTCATGAATTATACAGGTAATTTGAACAGGATTTTGAAAGGGAATGGATGGAAAAACGAAGCTTTTGACAGCCTGGCCCAGAAAGCCTCCGATGTAGTGGACAAGGAAAGCTACCTTGCTGATTTTGTAGGGAACGCAGGCTTTGCGAAGCAGCTCATGAACTCCCCTGTCGGCAACATAGTATATACCCTCTATGCGGAATCCCAGAGTGTTAATGAAGAACGTATTAAAAGCAATGCCACAAAGCCGGATGCTTCAAAGAGCAATATGGTATACGATCCCGGGGTGGAGAGGCTTCAGGAAGCCATCAAGTCTTATCTCAATGAGATCAAGAAATATTTCGAACTTAATGAGAACGGGGCTTATGTGAATCCGATCGGCTCGACAAATGCCGATACTCTTAAGGAAATCATGAACCGCTTTTCCTCGAATGTGGACAAAGTGTTAGCCGGTGACGGTAATAGCAAGCCGGACTATATTACCAGGAACGCTGCTACGGTATTAAAAAACTATGTAGCGGCTACCAACGCGAAGATTTCCAGTATGGACATCTCCTCCCAGGGACTTCCGGAACTTGAATCCCTTACTTCAACCTTCGGCTATGAGCACGTAGAGATGGCGAATACTCTGAAGAACATGGCTCTGGCGTATTCCAGCAGCATAGGTCAGATCGTTGAGAAAGAAAATGATCAGGAAGTCAATGCTGCCATGGGGAGCCTTTCGAAAGAGATGAGGGAAGGCAACAAGCTTCAACCCCAGGAAGCCCAGAGTATGTTTGATGTTTATGCCAGCATGACGGAAAACGTGAAAACTCTGAACGAGACCATTAACAACGCCGGGAAGGAAGATGAGTTTGGTAAAAGAAATCCTTTGAAGAAAGAGGATTACACAAAGATCCGGGAACTGCAGGATCAGATCATCACAAAATGCGGAAGGCTTCTTGAATGGGAAAATAGGGGGATCCGGGGGGCAATCAATCAGGAAGGCTCGGATACGCAGCGGAGTTACGTGCTCAGGGTGGGTTCGCTTCAACAGATTATGGGCGCTGTCAGCAACCAGAAGGCCCTCTTTCTGCAGCAGGATCATTTTTTCAGACGCAGTGAGGTGGATCCGAAACGGTATGATTACGACATTCCCAGCGTAGGCGAGATACTTTCAGAAGATGCCGGTATACGCCAGTTTGAAGAAATACGCAGAAAGAAATCAGCAAATGATACCGATCTGGGGCAGAAACTTGCAGGAAAGACTGGAATATACAGCCCCTGCGTACGCGCGCTCGAACAGTTCGCGGATCACTTGCTTGGGAAAAATAACGTGAAGAAAATGTCCGATGCTCAACAGAATCTATTTCCGGAGGAGGTCAAAAATAAGGCTTCCGCAGTGGGTAAGCTCCTGCAATCCCACCAGAAGGTCAAGGTGGGCAAGGACGGGGCAGGCTTTGAGGCAAAGACATTGAGCGAAGAAGAGCTTGATTTCCTGAGGGAAAAATGCGAGACAATGTTGGCAGACGAAACGATCAAAGCTGTTGCGGAATATCATGACTGGAAGGATAAATCAATCGATGATCAAAATGATATCCGCTGGAAGATCAAGGAGGCCTTCAAGTCAGATAAAGATCGCGAGGAACTTGCGAAGATCTCGGTATCCCTTCAGGTTTTTCGGAGCCAGGCAAACAGCATCGCGAAGGCATGCAAGGCGGCGAAGGATAACGGATATTCAGGTAAGCTGAATATCCAGCACCTTGAGGAGAATTCCAGTTATACAGGCAGTCTGAACCTTCGCTGGGCTTACCTTAATCTGGTCGGCCTCCATAAGCATTTCGCGGCAACAAATGGAGCGGATACCCTTTTCAGCCTGCCTCTTAGCCCCTTGAAGAGCCTCCGCGTTCTTGAGGGAAAATATAAAGTCGCGCCGTATAATGATAGCTTTGCGAAAAAACCTGCTCCGCGTCTGACTGAGAAAGATTACGACCTCATGAAGAGGGAAATGCAGCGGGCACTGCAGAATATGGAAAACATGCGGAAAGACCCACGCTTTCAGCAGCTTGATGTAAGTTATAAAGATCGTCTTAAGATGGTAGAAAATGTTCTCCGCGACCATTCAGCCATGCTGGAGAATTACGACAAGGAAGTTACGAATATTCGCAAAAATAACGAGAACTGCTGGGAGAGCGGGGACAGGATGCTGATGCCTACCCTGACGGAAATCTTTGACCCCCATAGTACGCTGGCCGCGGATCTTCGTTCCGAACGTGAAATCAGAAACAACAGGATCTGGAACCGGGGGAGGGTCAGACAGGGATCAGAGGAAACCTTTTTCGTGAATGACGGCTACACTGTGGAAGGGAAGCGGCTTGTCAAAGGACAGCCCGCAGAGGGAAGTTCCTCCATCAGGCTGGAGGTAAGAGAGGATTATGAAGGCAATCCGGGATGGTTTGAGAGCGCGATCGCGCAGGAGGAAAGAATCAGCAACGGCGATCCCATATTCAGCGATATCGTCAAGAATATCAAAAACTTTAACTCCAGTGACGTTCTCGCGGAGAAGCTGAGGTACTCAGATCCTAGTATGTACAAGGATATTACGGTAGATTTCCTGAAAGACTTTGTAAGCAGGGGGCCG
Organism: uncultured Oribacterium sp.; assembly: GCA_946413525.1. Lineage (GTDB taxonomy): Bacteria > Bacillota > Clostridia > Lachnospirales > Lachnospiraceae > Oribacterium. Next base: position 23,210 of record CAMKKZ010000013.1, on the reverse strand, counting down.
AATGAAACGGAAGAAGAGAAGAATGACCGCCTCTTCATGTATCTGGAAGATCCGGCTAATGCTACCACCAAAAAAGAAATCGGGAGCTTTTTCCAAAGAATCGTGGCAAACGGCATTAACATAACGGGCGCCGTGACATCCGGCGAGATGGTGAAAAGCGCTTTGGCCCAGAACATTTTTGGCGACAGTGATATGAATCCGGTGCCGATGGCTTATACGGTGGATAATGTTGCCATACAGGGGAATAACGAGGCCAGGATACCGGGGACGTTTAACAAGGCTGTCGCGCAGGTGTTTGGAACCAGCGACCGGAAGGTGGAAAAGAAGAGCGTTAACGTGACAAAGCCAGGCAAAGAGGGAGATTCGCCAAAAACGGAAACGGTAACGAGGATACAGGCGAAGACTGTGGATCTGACATATAATGAAATCCTGGATACATCCCCCAAGGCGAAGGATGATGATATCCTCCGTTATGATGAGACGGACAGGATGTCCACTTATATGACTGACGAGGCGCTGATTTCCATTGCCAACCTTCAGGTCATGGATTACCTTGCGGGAGTCACGGACAGGGATCTGGCGTCAACGGCTCATTTCACCTTCAGCATCGATGAAAACGGCAATAGGAAGCTTGTCGGAGTCAAGGCATCGACTGACCACATGGAATTCACGGAAAAGAAGGCGGCGGATATGTATGACAGTCTTGCGGGACTGATGTTTGTACCGCGAGAGACATTTGATAAAATCGAAACATTCTATAATATGTACGTTAATAAGACGTCGGAAAACGGGGATATCAGTTTTCCTCAGCCTTTCAAGGAGCAGTATGAAAAGCTGACCGACGCCCAGAAGGCAGCGTTTAAGGATCGTATAAACACACTCTACCAGAGGCTGCAGCTATGCGATAATCCCAACTATACTGCTGAAATCAAGAAGGGACTTGACAGGCCTTCGAAGATAGGCGTGGCTCCCGGAATCGAGAACATACGGATTCTTGATAAGGAAGAGCTTTCCAAGGTAGACAAGAACCAGCTTGCCCTTAACCCGAATCATGAATATACCGTGCTGGGCACCTTGTATATGGAGGAAACAGGGGAAGACAGGGAAGTCGAGATAGGAACAAGGAAATGCAAGCCAAACCTCTTCAACCAGCTCCGGGATATACCGGAAGCCGCCTACAAGGCAAAGATCCGGCAGAGCGCCATATCGGGGGACGCGGAAATTTATAATATCAATCTTGCGTATGGCAGGAAAAAGATCACGGAGATTATGTCCAACAATATGCAGGATATGCGCGCCGCGTTGGAGGATCTCCTGGACAGGTCTGAGGAAAAGGACGACTACTTCAAGCACAAGGACAGCAATAACTACAAAGAGGCGGTGATGAACCTGGCCCTGTATATCCATGCCAGGGAATACATCATGAAAAAAGCTACGCCGGAAATGATTGACAAAAACATGGAGGTTCCCGGCTTGTATGAATCCCTCAGTTCCTATCAGACGGTGATCGAGGCCATGTTCCAAAAGACCTCCACGTACAAGCAGATTGCGGACTATGCCGGAAAAGTAGACAAGGTCGTGAGCAAAGTTGACGATGTCATGAAAGAGCTGAAGAGTTGCGCCGGGAATATTGCGGATCTGCACGTGGCGATCGCTCAGTATGCGGATTCCCAGAGTTCAGCCCAGAGGAATATCAATGATAAGATCAGTGCGTACAACAAACGGATTGCTGAACTTAACGGCTTAATAAGCAATGAGGATCAGATTACAAACAAATTTGAATCGCAAAGGGCTGAAAGTCAGTTGACTGAGAAGAAGGATGCCGTGACTTCCGCAAAGGGCGAGCTGAAGACGGCCAGGGATGCCGTGACAAAGGCTGAGAAGGATATTGCGGACGCGGAGACTGCTTTCGAGAATCAGAAAAAAGCTGTCTTGGCTACGATTGACAAAAACTGGGAAGAAATCCTCAACACATTGGCGAAAAAAAGTACTTTACAGGAGCAGGAGTACAAGGAGTACAGAGCGGCTCTCGACGAGAAGGTTGCAAGGCTCAATGAAGCCAACGAAAAGCTGAAACAGGAAATGAAGGCGAATGAGCAGGCCTATCAGGCAAAGAAACAGGAGCTTGAGAACAATAAGGCCGCTGCGGAGAGAACAGTCACGGAACGCGAGCAGGCTGTGACGGAAGCCCAGAAGGGAGTGGACGGCTTTACCTATAAAGGGAAGAGCATTGAAGAAATTAGGGGATCCGTGAATACGGCTAACGCCAACAACAAGATTTATGTGGATGAAAAGAAGGAACTTGAGGAAAAGGTAGCCCTTCTGAAAACAGAACTGGCAGGATTGAAAAAAGATTATGACGAGATTAAGAAAGCATATCCCAAGCCATTCGAGTGGTATGAGAAGGTCTCCAATGTCTGCCATGGCGTCCTCAAGGGAGGCAAGGCCGTCATGGAAGGAATAGACCTCATTGCCTCCATGAAGGATGTGGATACAAGCAAAACTCTGGAAAAAAATGTCAGCAAAGATAACGGGGTCATGGATATACTTGCGAAGCTGAAGATGGGTGCCACGGTCAAGGGCGAGAAATACATTGACAACCTTTTGAAGGACAAAGATCGCAATGATGAGAAAAGTTATGAGCGAAGGAGCGCCCTTGGCACGAAGAGGCTGGGGAAGATCAGGGACATCATGCATATGCTGGATGAGGAGACCCTGAACCTTCAGAAGAACGATGTAACCGCGAATTACGGGAAGCTCTTCCGTCCTTCCACCGAGACCATGTCCAAAGAAGAGCAGAAGAAGCAGGTCGCGAAATTTACGGCACGTAAGAGGCATATGAACAGACAGGAGCTTGTCGAGATGGGGAAGGAAGTTCAGAAAGTGAAGAATGATAGACTAAACCGTAAGATGTGAGAAGGACTTATAGTCTGTGATACCGCGTCTGTATATCGGCAGTTAAAATGGCAAAAAAACCGCTTTATATAGGAGAGACGTGGATTTCAGCTTTTCATCATGGTGGAATGACTGTACCCTGATTCAGGGTGCATGCGGCAAAGGTCTCAAAGGCCTTATGGGAAACGCGCATCCGGAACGCCGCCTGCGCGTTTTCCAGAGCATGAAAAAGTCAGATTATGACAGGGCACCCTGATTACTCTTATCGGGCCGATTGGGAAGAAAGGGACTTTATATGATAAGTGCAGTTTATGAAGGCAGTGGGGAAGACAGGAAGATAGTGAGATACGACCTGACCGGGCCGGATGAAGGCCTGGAGGGGAAGTATGAGGATCTCCTGGAAAGCGTTAGCGAGCAAAGGAACACTGCCGAGATGATGGGAAACCAGGAACGCCTGGAAGAGCTGCGGCAACTGGATCTTTTCATAAGGGGGCAACGGCTCGATGCCATGTCGAAAAGCAACCGGGAACAGGGTGTGTTTGAAGGCAGCCTGGAAACCGAGTCCGTGCATGAGACAGGTGGCCCGGAATCTGAATCCTCCCATGAGATGGAATCCGGATCAGAGACAAAAGAAGATGAACCGGAGATGGATGTTGACGATTTTGCCGGGGGTTCATTGAATGATGGTGACATGGACGAGGATGAGCTGGATGGGTCTGAGATGGATGAGAATAATTCCGATGACCTGGGCAAGCTATTCAATGATGCTGCGAAGGCAATGGCAAACCGGGATATGGACCTGGATGGAACAGCTTTGAGGACTGATGAAGAGATAAAAAAACGGGAGGAGGAGGAACGGGAACGCCTGAGGCAAAAGAAAGAGGAAGAAGCCCTGAAGAGGTTGAACGAGGAAGAAGAGCAGAGGAAGAAGAAGGAGGAAGAGGACCGAAAGAGGGCGGAGGCGGAAGAAGCCCAAAGGAAGGCGAAGGAGGAAGAAGCCCGGAAGAGGGCGGAGGCGGAAGAGCAACGTCGGAGAAAAGAGGAAGAGGATCGCCTGAAACGGGAGAATGAGGAGCGGGAGAGGCAGGAAGCTGAGGAGAAGAAAAGGCAGCAAAGCGGTAATACTTTGAATCCTGAGAATGCGACTGGGACTGATTTTCTTCAGTTTACGGAGGATGACCAACCCGAATTGGAAAGAGAGGAGGAAACTCCCGAAAACACTTCCCAGCAGAATACCCAGCAGGATAAGAAAGAGTCCGAGTACTATGACGGAATCGATCCTGAAAAAGTTCCAAAGCAGATGCTCCCATACCTTAAGAAGGAAACGGATTATAATCCAATTGATGAGGATCCCAATTTCGGTTCGGAAGCCTTTGACCGTTCCTTCATGGGATTTTATGGGGAGACCGGGGGCATCGGGAAAAAACTGCAGGAAATGGGTCTGGATGAGCTGGACTGCGTTTTCATTAACGGAAAGAGCATCCGGGAAATGTATGAAAACGAGCTCAGGGAAAAGGGGCTGGACGGGGCTCAGCTTAAGAGCGCCATGAAAGCCCGTTTCGCGGCAGACGCCCTGAAGGATGGCGCAACCATTACCGCTGTGAAGGATTTTGATGAAAAAGGTAATCCGGTATTCCGCCATATGAATGTTGTATCCAATATCGATAGTGTTCAGAAAAGGGCGGACAAGCTCAACAGGGACAGCAGAAAAAAGGCGAAGGATTATGACAAGGCAGCGGCTGCCTGGATTAACCGCCGGAAGGATTTCGTCAAGAACCTGCCCTCCGATATCTCAAAAGATGATATTAAGAAAGAGTCTGACAGGTGGAATAAAACTTTCCAGTTGATTGAAGACCCACTCGTGCTTTCTGCCCTGGGCCAGAACCTTACGAAGGAACAGAAAAAGGAGCTCAAAGTGAAACCGAATGAGCTTCTTACCGAGGAAGGGAAGAAGAAACTGGAGGATATAAAGAAGCTTAATAATTCCATCGTAAAGTCGCTGAAGAATCTGGAAGCCGCGAAGGATCTTGGAAAAGAGGAAAAGGAACTCACACGGCTCAGGGATATGTACCGTGATCTGCACAATAAATGCAGGGCTTTTTCAAGAGGATCAATGCTGAATGATGTGCCAAAGGAGCAGCTTCCTTTGCAGGGTGCTTTGCTTGATGGAATCGGTGGGATGATAAAGGGAACCCTTGATAATTCACCCTTGGGCAAAAAGTTTGGTGTCGGTATGAGCGCGGCGCATTTGGATAGCATAAAGCCGGCTCAGGAGCCTGTGTCGAAGACGGAACCGAGCGTAGATAAGCCGAAGAACGAGCCGGAAGTGAAGAAGCCGGAGAAGCCGGGGAACAAGCCGGAGGTGAAGGAGCCGGAGCAGCCGAAGAAGGAGCCGGAGCAGCCGAAGAAGGAGCCGGAGGTGAAAAAACCCGAGGAGCAGAAGGTAAAAAATCCTGAAGTTCTTCAGCCCGAACAGCAGAAAGAGCCCGAAAAGACTGTCGAGCAGCATAAGAAAGGTAATGATCAGCCAACGAATGATACGCAACCCAAAAAGAAATCCGACCCGAATGATGTGCTGGACAGAATTGATGAGATGATTTCTCGGAAGGACGGCGACGACCCGCAGCGCGAAGAAGTGGTCAAAACGGAAAAGCCAGAGAAAATTCACCGGAGTGATTTGAACGAGGATATTGGCAAGCTGGTGATATTTAGGGACAAAATTGCTGAGAGTATTCCGGAAAAGAAATTTTTAAATAAGATTTTTAAATTAAAAGACCAGAATGATTTCAAGAGGCAATATGTTGCTGATTTTGATGACTATATCAAGAAGATTAAAGTAGTGATGCATGACGCAGATACAACGAAGGCTTTGGATAAAAAGCAAACCGACTTGTTGAAAGGATATTATAACGGTATTCGAGGCTGTACTTCAAACTTTATTCAGAAGATAACTGAACAGAATGCTAATGCTAAGGATGAAGATTTTTATAATTTACCGGAGGTTGAAAATAGCCTGCATATTTTGGATTTGGTCACTGCTTCCGGCGCTAATGCGGGGCTACAGAGCAATGTTTCAGCATTTCTGGGAATAGAAGCTGACAAAAAAGTCAAGATAATGGGTACTGAGCCCGTAAAGCAATCCTATCAGTCCGCTTTGCCCAGTGTATTGGCTGAGGATAATCCTCTAATAGATAAAAGCCTCCAATTTTTGGGGAATGAGGATGTGAAGAAAGCATTGCTGGATGCAGGGCTTAAAACGAAGATGGAAGATGTCGTCAGCACATCCAAGCTTGTAACCTATGATATAACTGATTACAAGGCTCATATCGGGATATATGAGGGCAAAACGGATGATGTAGACGCGATCAAACTCGATGTGGATAGCAAGGAAAAGAAATTGTCGGAGGATATTAAGGCACTTTCAAAAAAACTGGATATGCTGAGTCAGGAACTTGAGGGCAGGAATGACGAGAAGCTGGTCGGGATAAAAAAGCAAATAGACGATTATTCCAAAAAGCTGAAAGAGTCTTCCGTCTATAAAGAAGCAGTGGATCATACGGCGAGAAGGCAGAAGCTGGACGCGAAAGGTTTTATCACTTCGGAGACGAAGGCGGACGGAATACAGAGGGATCATCAAAAAACCATGAATATGGACAAGAAAAAAACATTTCAAAGTGCGCTTTGACCATAAGGCCATTATTCCGAGCCTGTACAGTACAAAATGAATTATGAAAGGCAAGCCTCTCATAATTCATTCGTGCCGCTGGCGCGTCACAAATGGGACTCAATGCCTGCGGCATTAAGTCAATGGAAGAAAGGAGGGCAGTGATGCCGGATTATATCGGACAATTCCGGGAAATGATCGAGCAAGTAATAGCCAAGTATCTGCCTGCGGGATTTGACAGTGATTTTATATTTTATGGCGTGGCGCTCATTGCCGCAGGATACTGCTGCCTGGAGGGGATCGGCATTTACAAGATGCTTCTGTCTTTCCTTTCTTTCCTGGCGGGGTATAACATGGCGGGACAGACTATGATGCACCTTGCGCCTACTCTGGAGATGCGGGGGGCCATCCAGGCGGGGACGGGTATTGCCTGTGCCGCGCTGGCCTATCGCTACGTCATGGCCGGCGTGTTCCTGTCTGTTTATAATTTTGGAACGCAGTATTTGCCGGACTATTTTGGCAACCTGTGGTCGCAGCTTTTTTCCCTGTTCGGAGGCGGCGTGCTGGGCTTTTTGTCCAGGAAGTCGAGGAGGCTGGTGGTGGTCATTGTTACTGCCGTGGTTGGGGGCTTTTCCATGGTTTATTATTTCCAAAAGCTGATGAAGGTATTTCCCTATGCCATACCGAACCTTCCTCCGGCGAGCTCCCCGATATGGCTGTACGCAAGTATTTTCCTCTCCGCGGCCGGGGCGGCTATACAGGGCCTCTCTACATATAATGTGGAAAACCCAGGCTTTTTCCGACAAAGCTGAAGAGTGTATCATTAACTAGGTTTGATCTGTTTTAAGGAAACGTGGGTTGCCTGCAGCCCTGTGGGATGCGCCAAATACGGTATAAACTATGCTTGATGCTCAAGGCATTTCAATCTGAGATTTGCCGGATACGGACATGAATGTTCCTGATGGTACCTTCATGTCCTTTATTCAGTTTATAAACAAGAGGTAATGGAAAATGAAGAAAACTTTTGCCGCTATCGTTTTAGTCATCATGTCATTATTTTGCCTGAGTTCATGCTCCGATTTGATGGAGATCCCGCTGCCATCTCGCGTAAGCGGGGAGGCGGAGCCCGCCGGATCGGAGACCCCGGCGACATCCGTTGAAGACCGAGAGGAAGAGTCCGAAAAAACAGGTGCGGGGGCGGCTGCGGTGATAGAAGCAGATAGGGGCGCCGGGGCGGATGCTGATGCAGAAGCGGAGGCGGAAGCAGAAGCAGGTGCCGGTGCAGATGCGGAGACGGATGCCGATGGGGGCGCCGGGGCGGACGTGAAGGCGGAAGCAGGTGGGGATGCCGGGGCGGATGTGAAGGCGGAAGCAGATGCAGCTATTGAGCTGGAAGACAAGGAGGAAGCAGAAACAGGTGCCGGTACAGAAGCGGAGATGGATGCCGATGGTAATGCCAATGAATCTACAGGAGCAAATGCGGATGTCGATGCGGATACAGGGGCCAATGCGGAGAAAGATGAAAAGCAGGATGATCGGGAGGCGGATGTCCTGGATGACGGCAGTCCGTGGGTTGACTACGTGCTGCGCGAAAACATACAGAATATTTCCGGAAGGTCGCAAAGCCCCAAGGACGACCTGTACCTCTATGCGAATTATGACTGGGCCGCGAAGACCGAGATCCGTCCCGGCTACAGATCCGAATCCTCCTTTAATGTGGTGGCCGACGAGATCCGTGACATGGGCATGACAGTACTGACGGACGAAAAGCTTAAGGGCGAGGATGCCGAATTGATTCAGGCTCTTTATAAGGCCTGGCTCGACTGGGATGCCCGAAATGCCCTGGGCGTGGAACCGGTACAAAAGATCGTGGACTCGCTTCGGTCGGTTTCGGATCTGGATGGACTTACGGCGCTGCTTTGCGATCCTGACAGCGATGTGGGGCAGTACATCGGATTCGGATCCGGTACGGGCTTCAACGACCCGGAGACCTACATCCTCTTCATTAACCCCATGGGGCTTTTGCTGGAGGATTCCGCGGAGTACACAAAGCGCACGGAGATGGGTGAGCGGTATGAGGCGGCCTACAGGATGGCGGCGGAAAAGATGCTGCCGAGGATTGGCTACAGCGAAAAAGAAGCGGGGGAGATGATGGACCGGGCCCTGGCGCTGGAGACGGAGCTTGCGTCCGGGATCATGACTTCTGCCGAACAGTTGTCCCCGGACTACATTCAGCGCGTCAATAATGAGATGCCTGCGGAGGAGGCTTGGGCGCTCTGCGGCAATTTCCCCCTCTCTCAAATTGTCGATTCCTGGGGTTACGGCGCGGCAAAGCGCTGCGTTGTGACTGAGCCGGCCTATCTCGAGAAGCTGGACGCTATCTATACAGAGGGGCGCCTTGAGGATCTGAAAAACTATCTTATTGTCTGTGCTGCCGTGGAGAACATGTCTGTTCTGGACAGGGACAGTTATGAGCTGTCCACCGCCTTTGACAACATGAGAAACGGCAGCAGCGGCGCCAAACCGGATGAGGAGGTCGCCTTTAACCTGGTCCGCAGCTCGCTGACTACCCCGATGGACCGCGCTTTCCTTTCAAAGTACGATGCCTCAAAGATGAAGGAGGACATTACTCAAATCTGTGAGGAGAGCATTGATTACTATCGCGGCATGCTGGATACCGAGGAATGGCTCTCCGGAGAGACCCGGGCGAAGGCTGTGGAGAAGCTGGACGCCATCACCATTAATGCCGTCTATCCCGAAAAGTGGCGTGATTACAGCGGCCTTTCCTTGGACGGGCTGGGATGTTATGACTGTTTCAAGGCCATCAGCAAATTTGAACTGGCATATAATGTGAGCCTTCTGGGCGAAAAGGTAGACCACGCGCTCTGGGAATTTGACATTCTGGAAACCAATGCCTACTACAACCCCCAGGACAACTCCATTAACATTATCCGCGGAATTCTGGGCAATCCGTTTTACCGGGACGATATGAGCAAGGAGGAGCTTTATGCCGGCATCGGCTCAATCATAGGACATGAGATCTCCCATGCCTTTGACACCAACGGCGCGCAGTTTGATGCTTCCGGCAGCCTCAACAACTGGTGGACGGACGAGGATTACAGCGCCTTCCTGGCCCGGGCCGGGAAGCTTGTCGCCTACTACGATGCCATGACGGCCTTTGGCGGCTATAAGGTGCAGGGCGCGAATATCCAGACCGAGGCCATTGCCGATATGGCGGGACTCAAATGCATGCTGGGCCTGCTTGAAAAGAAGGGCAACGCGGACTACCGCAGTTTCTTCGAGGCGTACGCGAAGGTCTGGGCGCGGCTCAATACCCGGGAGATGGAATACTTCTGCCTGATGCAGGATCCCCACCCGCTGCATTATCTCCGTGCCAATGCCACGGCGCAGCAGTTCGATGAGTTCCTGGAGGCCTTCGAGATCAAAGAGGGCGATGGCATGTACCTTGCCCCCGAAGACCGCGTGCTGGTTTGGTAAAGATCCGCGATACATAACCGTCCCATCGTTCTGATGGTCTGAAATTGGGGCTGTGCGGATACGAAATAATCGAGCAGGGGGGATGTGCCCCCTGCTCGACTTGTTATCTCCTGGTATCTGTAAATAGATCACCTTAATTCAGCTTCTTTCCGCAGACATACACATCCAGCGGCTTGTTGTGGCTGAATCCCTCCTGCTCTGCGGTAAGGAGGTCGTTGTCAAACACAAGGAAATCCGCATCTTTGCCGACCGTGATGGATCCCTTGTGGTCCTCGACTCCAAGTTGCTTCGCGCCGTTGATCGTATAGCCCAGGATCATCTCCTCAATGCTCATTCTCTCGCTGAGAGGCGGCAGCGGTGCCTCTGACCTCCTGTATGCCGGAAGCTTGGTCTTTTCGTTGATCCATCGCGTCATGCCAACCTCCATGCCAAGGTACGGACTCCAGCTTGCAAAGTCCCCGAAAACGATGTTGTCGCAGGACCAGGTCACGAGCGCGCCGCTGTCCCAGAGCGTTTTGCAGCGGAATTGCTTCATTGAGCGTTCCTCGCCAAGAATGTCCACAGCGTCCCTGGGATCTCCCGCATGCCACCAGGGCGTATAATTCGCAATCACGCCCAGCTTCGCGAAGCGCTCAAGGTCTGCGTCATCCTGGATCTCCAGATGGGCGCAGGTAACCTTCACCCGGAAGTCATTTCCCAGTTCCTTTCTTGCAAGTTCAACTCCGTCCAGTACAACCCGTGACGCACGTTCACCGACTGTATGAAGATGAATATCAAGCTCTTCCCTGTTCAACTGCTTCAGGACCTCAGCGAGTCCCTCGGCTGTAAAAGCGGTAGCCCCCGTTGTATGGGTATCGGCATAGGGTGTGACCATGGCTGCGGTATGGATTTTCTGTGTGCCATCCATCATGACCTTCAAGGTATGAACCTTCAAGTGCTCCGTGTTATACTCCTGCCGGAAACGTTTAAGCTCCTTTAAGCCTTTTTCCGCCTCCCCCTGCGATGAAATCAGATAGCAGCCGTCAATATAGATCGGGAGCTTTCCCTGCCTGTCAAGCTCACGCAGGCGCACGTAAACGCGTTCATGGAACTCGTTGAATCCGGGAATGCCGGAGTCAAAAACACTGGTCACGCCGTCACTCACGGAATAATCGATCCAGCGTTTCAGCGCCGCGTCAATCTGTTCATCGCTCAGAGACAGTGCGTTGTCAAGTATGATGGGCATTTCCGCCGGCCCTTCAAAAATATTGCCGGTCAAATGTCCGTCCTTACGGACGTAATAGGTAAGTCCCGGCACAGGATCCGGCGTTTCGTCCGTGATGCCGTGCCGCTCAAGGATTTTGGAATTCACCCAGATGCTGTGTCCCTCCCCTTCCTGGATCTGGAGCTCGGCATCCGGACAGATTGCGTCGAGATCCTCTTTCGTGATCTCTTCCCCATTCAAAAACTTTTGGTCCAGCATGAACCTATAGCGCGGAATACCGGGGTTTTTCTTTATATAGTCCGCCATAAAGTCCAAAGCGCCCTGCTTGCCGTCGCACTCAAAACGCGTGCCAAAATCCCCATACTCGAATCCGATCGGAAAAGTGACATGGACATGGGTGTCAATGATGCCCGGCATGATGAATTTTCCATCAAGGTCAGAGATATCCCCCTCATAATCCGAGAGCCCTGCCTCGTCGCCCACATAGACAAATTTGCCATCCTTCACCGCAAGGGCTGCCGCAATCGGTTTTTCCTTGTCTGCTGTGAATATCTTTGCGTTTTTAATAATCTGGTCTGCTTTCATTCAGGTACTCCTTTCTGGTGCCTCCCATGCTCTTCATTGACTGCGCTGAAAGACTGTTTTATGGAATCAATTGCACTCACTTTTATTATAACACCACTTTACAACTTTTTAAAAAATTTTTTAATTAATAATACAAAAAATCCCCCCTCTCTTGATTATTATCCAGCATTTTATTTTCCATGAAAATAACGGTTTGCCATCAAAATCATTTCCCTTGTCCGTAAAATAATCTGATGAAATAGATATCAAATTATTTTTTTCTTTTTCTTTTTTATGGTATTATAATTATTGCAACAATAAAAAAGACAGGATCCAAGCCGCCCCGCTGATCCTGCCTTATGTTTTAATGACAAAGGGTGAAACCCTTTGTATAAAGACAGGATTATGATAACCTTTTTTATTGAAAACTGCAATCATTTTTCTCAAAGAATTTATGATGATCACGTGGCATCTCTACAGCTGCATACCATGGAATGCACCTGTAAAAAAAAGCTGTCTGATTTTCTATGGGCGTTATAAGCGAAATGTAAAATACAATTCCGATCTGATCGGCCTTTATGTTCAGCGAACTTTCTGCAAGGAATGTGGAAAAACAAATGCCCCCCTTCCTTCTATTATAGTCCCTTATTCCCAGATCCCCCTCCGCACCCAGAAGGAGATACTTTCGGCATGTACTTCCACAAATCCGGATAAGGCGGAACGAAAAAAACATCTCAAAAAGGTCATGTCTTTTTATTCCCTGATCTATGATAACAACGTCAAATATATCCTCCGCCAGTTCAGGAGGCACTGGGAACAGCGCATCCATTCCATTGGCAAGACCCTTGCGGACAGCCTCTGCGGCCCCTGTATTTCGGCTTATGCCAGGCAGTTTATGCAGATTCATAGGACCCCAAATATACTTTATTCGAAGACCAACATGAGGTGAGCGGACTTCTGCCGACAGTTCTCCTATAATAGGAAAAAATTAAAGGAGGACACTCTCATATGGCAAAGAAAAGCACAACAAGACACAGGGATCGCATCCTAAAAGGAAAAAAAGGCATGAGGGGAAGCAGTTCCAGGAAGCTGACCTGCCCGGCCTTTGCTTTCTGCGGGGAAAGGGGGACAAAGGCATGACATATAACCAAAAACAGGACATTGCGCTTTTCCGCTATGGCATCATCGCCCCCCTCGTGACGGGGAGCCTGCCGGACCCATCAAAAAAGAAAAGCGCGTTTTTCCGGGAGGCTGCGGCAAAAACCCATACAGGGCCAGACGGGAACCCGGTCACGCTCAGCGCATCCACGATCGAAAAATGGCACAGGTCCTACCAAAGGGAAGGCTTCAATGGCCTTCTGCCCAAAAGCAGGTCGGATGAAGGCGCGAGTCGCAGCCTTGACGGGGATCTGAAGGAAAAAATCCGTTACTTTAAAAAGGAGCACCCGCAAATGACCGCGGCCGGCATCTACCGGGCGCTTATCGCGGACGGCAGCCTGCATTCCGGCCAGTCATCCGTCTCTTCCGTGGAACGTTTCCTGCGCAGGATCCGGACGGGGGAAGGGGAATCCACGAACAAGGACATGCGGCGTTACGAGCTTCCCCACATCAATGCCGTCTGGTATGGCGATACGTGCTTCGGCCCCTGGATGAAGACGTCGGAGGGGAAAAAAGGGTGTACATCATCGCCATGATTGATGATGCCAGCAGGTTCATTACCGGCGTGGACCTCTTCTTTAATCTCTTGTGAATCGTTAAAGATACAGATAGGATTTATTTTGAGGGAGATGCCTTTATGGCATCTCTTCTCATTTATAAGCCTCCATGGATTTTGCCGGAAAACAACCATATACTGTGCCGTTCGCTTTATTTTCTTAAAATACAGCTCCAAATAATTCGGTTTTTTTAGCTCTAAATAATTTGACGGATAACACCACTATAAATGTATACACGTTGCTGGGAAGATGTGTTTTTCTGAGACTATTCCTTTTCATCTTTCATTTTTTGATAGGCTGAAAACGCCGAATGAACGTGATGTAAATTCTCTTAAACATGAAGAATAATCTTGTGTTTTGCTCCGCTTTCGGTTATAATGAGTATAGGTTCGTCTGAGTCCGCTACCGGGAAATTATTTCTGGGCAAATGATGTGAGGTATGGAAATGGCCGTAAGTTATAAAAAGCTTTGGAAGCTCCTAATTGATAAAGATATGAAAAAGAAAGACTTACAGGCTGAGGCAGGTATCAGTTGGGCTTCAGTAACCAAAATGTCTAAAGGCGAAAATGTAAGCATGGATGTTCTATTGAAGGTATGTAAGGCTCTGAATTGCAATATCGGCGATATTGTTGATGCTATTTCTGATGTGGAGGAGGCATGACTGACGATGGACTATGATTTTACCATTGATATACAAAATCAGCAGGCCCAATTGGTAGAACGTATTCATCAATATGCCGATAGGATTGCAGAATATACACGTCCGACATATAACGAGACGGAAGTCAGGGTAGATTTTGTAAACCCGCTATTCAAAGCGCTCGGGTGGGATATTGACAATATAGCGGGGCTTCCGCAGCATTTGAGGGAAGTTACCCATGAAGCGACAGTAATGGTTGAGGAGAACGGCAGGCAAAGGGCAAAGAAACCAGATTATTCCTTCCGAGTTGGTACAGAGGTCTTTTTCTATCTTGAGACTAAAAAGCCGTCTGTTGATATCACAGTAGATAACGCCCCAGCTTTCCAACTTCGTAGGTATGGATGGAGTGGGAACTTGAAAGTATCGGTTCTTACGAATTATACGGATATGTATATTTATGACTGCTCAGTTCGTCCGATTGAAACCGATGACGTCAATGTTGCTCTCATCGCTCACTATAACTATACGGAGTATGAAGAAAAGTTTGCTGAGATTTATAACCTACTTTCAAAAGAAGCGGTATTATCCGGTACCTTTGCAGCACAGTTTGAAAGCGTTCGAGGTGCTTTCCGCCGTGAACCCTTTGATGAGTATTTCTTGAAGCAAATAAAGGAATGGAGATTAATGCTTGGGGAAGATATTCATCAGAATAATCCTGCAATCAATGAAGACACCCTCAATATTTGTGTACAGAGGGCTTTGAATAGGATTATCTTCCTTCGTATATGTGAGGATCGTAGCTTTGAACAGTATGAGACGTTGAAGCAAATCCGTACATATGAGGAATTGCGTAGACAATTCATTACAGCTGACAGAAAGTATGATTCTGGGCTTTTTGAAATGTTGGATGAAGACCAGGTCACAGTTTCCGATGATTCTTTGCTGACAATATTCCGGGATTTATACTATCCGAACAATTCTTATGAATTCAGTGTGGTCGATCCATATATCATCGGGCAGATTTATGAACTGTTCTTAGATGAAAAACTCTGTATTGCTGATGATGGTATGGTAGCTGTACAAACCAAACCGGAAGCTGTAGACTCCCAAGGCGCTGTAAATACTCCTAAGAATGTTACTGACATTATTGTGGAACAAACTTTATCTGTGCTTTATAGTGGTAAAAATCCCGACGAAATGCGTGATGCCAGAACGGCAGACATCTGTTGTGGCTCTGGAAATTTCTTGTTATCAGCTTACGAATTCATCATCAATTACCATATCGAATGGCTGATTGCCAATGATAAGGAGAATGCTATCCGGGATGGCCGTCTTATCATAGTGCCGGGTAGTGATACCTATCGACTTTCATATTCTCTACGTAGGAGCATTCTACTCCGTAATATTTGGGGTGTAGATATAGATCCTCTTGCTGTTGAAGTCGCGAAATTCAGCTTATTCTTGAAACTGTTGGAAGACACCAGCCCAGAAGAGATTGATGCCTTTGTTACTTACACTACTGATCGTATTCTTCCCCAAATGGATGATAACATTCGTAACGGAAACAGCTTGGTTGGGACAGCTTATGCTCAATTTGATCCCGAGGTATTTGATAGAGAAGGCGGATTGGAACAAATCCGCATGTTCGACTGGGAATCCGAATTTGGAACGGATGGCTTTGACGCAATTATTGGTAATCCACCTTATATTCGGGTGCAGAATATGGTTAGGTACTCGCCAAAAGAGTATGGTTTTTACAAAAGTAATTATTCCGGTTTTGAAACCGCAGGTGCCGAACTGCTTGATAAATACTATCTCTTTATTGAGCGTGCATGGAACCTTCTGAAAGACGGCGGTGTAATAGGATATATTGTGCCTCACAAGTTTATGAATATCCAGTCGGGTGAAGTTTTGCGCCGCTTTCTTGCAGAACACGCGAGTATCCAAAAGATCATTCACTTCGGGACACACCAGGCATTCCGAAACAGGAGCACTTATACCTGCATTCTAATCTTGGGAAAGCTCGCTCAGGAATCATACAAAATCGCCTTTGTCCGCGATTGGAATAAATTTTTGTTTGATCATGCGGCTGAATACGATACATATAACATCACTACTCTTAACGAAAGCCCCTGGACGTTTATTCCCGGACAGATAAACGAACGGCTTTTTGCCATTCGTGATTATTGTAGTCCTCTTGCGGATCTTGCCCGGATATTTGTCGGAGTACAAACGAGTAACGATAGGGTGTATATCATAACTGCTGATAGAGAAGATGAAGCTTATGTTTATTTCCATGACAAAACAGGAGCCGAAAGAAAAGCAGAAAAGGGAATATTGCGAAAATGCATCTACGATTACCGTTTGCAGAAATACAAGGTAGTTGTGCCAAATAGTTATATCATTTTTCCGTACTGGAATGATAATGGAAGGCCCAAATTGATCAATCTCGTTACAATGCGGGCGGAGTATCCGTGTGTATTTGAATATCTTACTGCTTTCAAAGAAGAACTGGATCAACGTAATATGGCTCAACCCAGAACTGAACAAAACTGGTATGCGTATGGGAGAAGTCAGAGCCTGGCTCGTTTTATAGAGGGAGAGCACCTAATATGGCCGGTATTATCTCTTGATTCTAACTATGTTTATGATAATGAACTTGTCGTATTCACTGGAGGCGGAAACGGACCTTATTATGGAATAGAAATGAAGCCTGACACTCTTGAATCTATTTTCTATATTCAGGCGGTGTTGAACCACTGGTTAATGGAATTGCTTGTTCGTAAGAGTGCCAGTACCTTTAGAGGCGGCTATTACTCACATGGGAAACAGTTTATTGCGGAACTTCCGATTTACCGGATAAATTTTGATGACGGTTCACAAAGAGATGTCCACGATGCTATCGTTTCGAAGGTACATCAGATTGAATCTTTGTATCAAAGAATGGATAGGGCACAGAACTCTGCAGCCAAGAGAACTATTCAACGGGCAGTTGAAACAACACAACGAGAACTCTCGGCATTAATAGATGGTCTTTATGGAGTTGAAGGATTGCAGGTGACGGAAGAAAATGAAGGCGATTGATGGATACGATAAGCTGCGAGGTGGGTATTATACTCCCGCCGATATATCGGATTTTATAGTTGGCTGGGCTATACGGAATCAAAAGGACTGCATTTTGGAGCCAAGCTGTGGGGATGGCAGCTTTCTTTCCGCTATTCAGAGAAAAGAGAAGAGCATCAATTACTCTATAAAAAATGTGACGGGTATAGAGCTTGAGCCAACGGAAGCACAGAAAGCATCTGTGTATGGCTATAAGATTGTGACAGGGGATTTCTTCACATACTACAGAGATACAATAGAGGGGAATTGTGCCTACGATGTTATTGTAGGAAATCCACCTTTTATTCGCTATCAAAATTTCGATGAGCAGTATAGAACGGTCGCATTTGACCTTATGAGAAAACACGGTTTCCATCCAAATCGGCTCATGAATATTTGGTTGCCATTTCTGCTATTGTCCTGTGAGGCACTGAGCGAAAACGGAAGAATCGGTATGGTTATTCCGGCAGAATTGTTTCAAGTTGATTATGCTGCGGAAGCAAGGAATTATCTAAGCTCCCATTTCGATCAGTTAACACTTGTGACTTTCAAAAGGATAGTATTCAATGACATACAGCAAGAAGTTGTACTTCTGCTTGGAGAAAAAACATCTGAGAGGAAAGGGATTCGGGTTGTTGAACTTGAAAACCTGGATGAATTAAAAAAGTATGGTTTGTCATGCCTTGATAAAGCAGAAACGAAAGAATTGGACCACAGCAGTGACAAGTGGGTGAAGTATTATCTCACAAACGAAGAACTACAGATTCTTCGGATAATGAATGAAGATACACGCATCTCTGATGCCACAGATTTATATGAAATAAACGTCGGTCTCGTAAGCGGCGAAAATGATTTCTTTCTGTCCGATTGGGATACTGTAATCGCGCGTGGTTTACAAGATGATATGAAGCCAATCATTAGTCGAGCTGAACAGGTTAAAGGAGTGTATCTATCAGCGGAAGAATATTCACAGCTTAGGGAAAACGGAAAGAGGGTATCTATATTCATGCCCGAAGATCGTCCTTTGGAGGAGCTGAGTCAAAGTGCACAGGATTATATCGCCTGGGGAGAAGCCAAAGGATTCAATAAGAATTATAAATGCAGGATTCGGAAAAGATGGTATATTGTGCCAACATCGTGGACTGCGGATGCATTCTTGATCCGTCAGGCAAATCTATATCCCAAGATGATCCTAAATCCAACAGGTGCGCTTGTCACGGATACACTGCATAAAGTACGTTTTTTAGACGGTATTAATGGTGGCACAGTCGTGGCCGCGTTCTTAAATACATATACGCTTGCACTAAGCGAAACTCTTGGACGAAGCTACGGAGGTGGTGTGCTGACTTTTGAGCCGGGTGAAATGCGAAGAATGCGTATTCCAATGAAAGGCGCAGAAAAACTGGACATTCAGAAGATTGATCAACTTCAGCGCGCTGGTAAATATGAAGATATTCTTGCCTATACAGATCGGTTGCTTCTTTATGATGGACTCGGATTGAATAGCCATGAAGTTGATTTGTTGCATTCTATCTGGAATAAGATGCGAGATAGGCGGTTATCCAGAAAACAGAGCAGTTAATTACCACGACATTGTAAAATGACTATTTTGCATAAGCTATATAGGCATTGAGCTGATTTCAAACCTATGCATTTGGGAGGGATACAATAAAACTTCGCAGTTTCGCAGTTACTCATTACCGTTCAATTGAATCTATCAATATTTCTTTTCCTCCCAATAGGCCAGTTATTCTCTTTGGTCCAAATAACGCAGGGAAATCTAATATCCTTTCCGCGATTAATCGTGTGCTTGGTGAGCGATACCCCACGTATATAGAAATGTTCATTTGAAAAGACTACTGAGTTTTCATTCTTCTTTAAAGAGCTTTCTGAGGCATTGACGGGATCAGTAAAAGGCTTTGTTCATTCCTTAGCAGTTGATTTCTCAGCTTATGATCCGAATAATTACGCGAAATCTATGCGCATTTTTGCAAAAGAAGGCGATTGTATTCGGGGCTTTGAAGAATTTGGTACAGGAGAGCAACAAGTTCTTCTTATGGCCTTTGTAAAGGCATATATGAAAGTGTTCTCTTCCGAACATTTTGTGTTGATAATAGAAGAACCAGAGGCGCATCTACACCCTTTGGCCCAAAAATGGCTGAAGGAGTATATTTCTGAAATGTGTGAATCCGGTATTCAAGTGGTTATTTCCACTCATTCCACGGATTTCATTGATGCTGAGTTTCTTGAGGGATTGGTGCGCGTTTATAAAGTTGGGAATACCACTAAAGCCAAACAATTCACACGAGATGAATTGTGTTCGTTCTGTATTGCATCTGGAGCACCAGCAGAAAAAACTACGCCTGATAATGTTATAGATTTTTATTCTACTAAACTCTTTTCAGACCAACTGAAGGGCATGTTCGCAGAGACCATTATCCTTGTTGAGGGAGCAACGGAATTCTTTGCATTACCAGAGTATTTGAAAAAGAAAGAATATTCATTAGCGGAACATGGTGTAGAAATCATAAACTGTCGAGGGAAAGATGCAATTCCTCTGTTTTGGCGTTTATTCAAAGCCTATGGCTATAGTTGTTATGCGATCTTTGATTGTGATAAAAAGCCCATTGATACTGCAAAAGTTTTCTCTGGCTTAATATCAAGATCAGATTGGGTAATTGGCAATAACGAATGCTGTGTAGAAAAAGACTATGCTTTTTTCGGGAAGGATTTTGAAAGCTATTTTCGTTCTGCTATATCAGACTATGACAAGTTAGAAACCCAGGTCTCAAATGAATATCAGATTACAACTAAGCCTGGTAAAACAAAGGCTGTCGCTCAACATTACTCTGGTAGAGTTGCGTTTATTGATGAATTAATTGAGCAATTAAACATTATAGAGATATTGGGATAAGCATGTCCTCTATTGATTCTCAAATGCGACGCTGAAAACCGGGTGACGTACTTCGACATGACCACGGCTGTGGTATCTGCGTTCAGGACAGTTCAGGACCACAGATAAATAACATCCGGTCCCGGCAATAACAATCGGGCCGCATCTATGGATTTGTCCGGAGGTGCGGCCTTTTCATGCCTGGAAATAGAAAACGGCCACACCGGGGAATTCCCGATATGACCGTGTTTTCTGTGGCCCGCTTGAAGACCGTCACTCAAGTTTTTGCTCAATCCCTAAGTGAAGCCCTCCAAGGCCGTCCCCTTTTTTCTGATTGTCCTGTATATCCTTCCCTATCAGAGTGGGTTTTTGCCACTCTAATTTCATGACAAACCGATGCGGTATCGCATCATTAAGGCTCATCTATCAGAGTGATTTTTTGCCGCTCTGAATTCTGACATAGCGAACCGTCTGCGGGGCAAATCGGCTCAGTCGCTGGGAGGCTTGGCGTGAGTAAGACAGTAGAAGGAAAGTGTAGGGAACTGGTGCATTGTGGGAAGAGTATGGAAAGGAAGACCGGGGCGAGATGCTCCGGCTTTTTCGTGTCAGGAAAAAATATAAACAATAAATTATTGATAATGCATCAAAATTAGTATAAAATAAACAAAAAATGGCTATGAATACTGCAATAGGATTAAGGTGGTTTTTTAGGACACTTTAAATGATATAATCATGCAAGCCGGGATAATAGAATGAATTTCCCAAAACATGGATAATAAACTGTTGCATCAACCATATTAAAAGTCTTATTTTATAAAAAGGTTTACAGGAAGGCCACAAAAGAGAAGAAAAAATGATTACAGGAGTAATAAAGAATAAAGTAGACAAAATCTGGACAGACATTTGGGCTGGCGGGATCACAAATCCACTGGTCGTGATCGAGCAGCTCACATACCTGATGTTTATAAGATCTTTGGATGAGAAGGAAATCGAGACAGAGGAGCTTGAAAGTATGTCTGGAGAGAAGATGGAGAAGATCTTCCCTCAAACAGATACTGGCCAGATGATGCGCTGGAGCCGTTTCAAAGACAAGGATCCACGGGAGATATACAACATTGTCTCGAAAATGGTGTTCCCTGCCATAAAAAGCATGCATGACGGGCACCTGCCTGACATAACGCCGGAAGGGAATATACAAGAAGAGGTTGAAGAGGGCAGGAGGGAGACTTCGTTTGCCAGGTATATGGGGGACGCTATCTTCCTGATACCAACACCGCAGGTACTCCAGAAAATCATCACAGGCCTTGAGGATCTTTATACGAATGACATTTCGGAACTGGATATGCAGGGCGACCTTTATGAATATATGCTTGGTAAGCTTGCCACGGCCGGCCAGAACGGGCAGTTCAGAACGCCAAAGCACATCCGGGAGATGATGGTGGAGCTGATAGCTCCTACACCTGACGATATCATCTGTGATCCTGCGTGCGGCACAGCGGGCTTCCTTGTTTCTGCAGCAGAATATATAAGAGAGAACTTTGAAGATACCATGACGGAAAAGCAATGGGCGTCATATTCCGGTGACATGTTCACAGGGTTTGATACGGATCGCACGATGCTGCGTATCTCAGCCATGAACCTGATGCTTCATTCTATAGGAAACCCGCATGTTGAATACATGGACAGCGTTTCCAAGGACAACATTATCAGCTCGAAATTTACAGTTTGCCTTGCCAATCCGCCTTTCAAAGGAACAATTGACGCTGAGAGCATCAATGAAAACCTTAAAATGGTAAGCAATACGAAGAAGACAGAACTCCTTTTTATCGCCTTATTCCTCCGTATGCTCAAAAAAGGTGGAAGATGTGCATGCATCGTGCCGGACGGAGTGCTGTTCGGAAGCAGCAAGGCGCACTAGTCCATCCGGAAGGAAATGGTTGAAAACCAGCAGCTTCAGGCAGTCATTTCGATGCCGTCAGGCGTCTTTAAGCCATACGCCGGCGTCTCCACCGCAGTCCTGATATTTATGAAGACAGATGCGGGCGGAACAAAAGATGTATGGTTCTATGATATGAAGGCTGATGGCTTCAGCCTGGATGACAAGCGATCCGAAATAGCAGAGAATGACATACCGGATATCATAAAGAGATTCAAGGCAATAGAAGAAGAAACGGAAAGAAAACGAACAGAACAAAGCTTCATGGTGCCGGTGGAAGAAATAAGACAAAATGATTATGACCTGTCGATCAACAAATACAAGAAGACGGAGTATGTTCCTGTAGAGTATGAGCCGACGGTAGTGATCCTGCAAAAGATAAAAGATATCGAAGTACAGATTCAAAAAGAGTTGGCTGAGTTGGAAATAATGCTGAAAGCAGAGGATGAGTCGACATCATAAGCTACAAAGCATGTACAATGATAAAATGATGGCGAAAATAATCCGGGTTTGTGGGGATGAATGATGAAGGTGGTTTTAGATACATTACTTCGGGAAATAAATGAGAAAACAACAGAAAATGATCAGTACCCAGTGTTAACATCTTCTAAAGCAGGTATCTTTCTTCAAAGCAATTACTTCAATAAGCAAGTTGCTAGCAGAGACAATACAGGATATAAAGTAATTCGCCGTAATCAATTTACATATCGGGCAATGAGTGACACTGGCGAATTCTTTCCGAATATGCTTGATTGTACGGATATAGGGATAGTAAGTCCAGCTTATCCGGTTTTTGAAATATCCAAACCTGACGTTATTATTCCTGAATTTTTAAAATACTTCTTTAAATCAAATGTGTTTCAGCACTCAATAGCATCATTTGCACAAGGGAGTACTCGTACAAGCATTAAGTATGGAAAGTTAAAAACGGCTACCATCGATCTTCCAAGCATCGGGAAACAAACTCAGATTGTTGGGATTTTAGACAAAACAAGCAGGCTTATCCAAAACAGAATTGAGGAATTACAGTTGCTTGAAGAACTAATCAAAGGCCGATTTGTCGAGATGTTTGGGGATGCAAAGTCCAATCCATATGGTT
>CAMKKZ010000012.1 GCA_946413525.1 uncultured Oribacterium sp. | reverse complement strand
GGTCAACCTTACCCTTAGGAGGCGGTCGCTCTATCCAGCTGAGCTACGCGGACTTATATGAAATTTGTACTATTTGACCCCTTTTTCGCCTCACGTTTCCTAATACTACCACAATTTAAATCCAAAATCAAGCAAATAATATAGTTAATAAAAACCAATTAACCCCAATTAAAACTCAGCCTGACCGAACAGTTAAACAGTAAAATTCAATATCTTTGCAGCACTCCCATAAGACGGTCAAACAAAATCGTATTCTTGATCACAATAAGCGCAATGCCCTTCCTCGCGCGGTTCAGTCCATGAAAAAGGTTTCTGACTCTTGAACCGGCCTGCCCACAGGCGGAAGACCTTAAAAACCCGTCTTCATCATAATAAAAAGATTCGTCTGCCATCATAACTACGCGGTCATATTCCCTGCAAGCCGATGCAGCCGGAACAGCCATGGCTCCTAACACACCATTATCAGCTTCCGCACTCAAAGCAGGCTCCTTATACAAATCCCAAATATATACATATCCTTTTCCCCCAAAAACCTTCAGGAGGACATTGGCCTCGTCAAGATTCGATGCATACATCAAAGACACATGGGGATATTCTTTTCGGAAGCACCTCCTTTTCATGTGTACTATGCATTGAATAAACGATGACAGCTCACTGTTCAGACGAATCCTGTTTGTCAGCCGATATTTCACAAAGCCGGCCATAGACTCAAAAATATCAACGATGCTGCTTTGCCTCTCTTCGGGCGCGATGCACTCCTCCACATCATAAGAAATAATTACAGGAGAGTTCCAATCTCTCGCCGCATTTTGAATCATCTCCCATGTATGGGCATCCATTCTGTGTCCTTCATCAACCAGTATGGCAGCATAAGCTTTTGACGGCTTAATATCATTCGAAACACTGCAGTAGTAAAAATCAACCCGTTTCAATCGCCTGTCTATTTCCTCTAACTCGTTTGTATATTTCCCAAAGTAGAATACACATACACTCTCATAGCGGGACAGCTCTATGGCCAGGTCAAACAAAAGCATGGATTTTCCTGTTCCGGGTAATCCGCTAAAGCCTTGAATGTTTATATCAAAGTTAGACTCATTTTTGACCGCATCTTTTATCTTTTTGCGGACGTTATTTTGGATTTTTCTCAAAATCCGCTGTTTGATTTCCCTCTGTTGGGATGTAAGGAAATACTCACCACGCAGAAAACGCCCCGCATCTGTCAGCGGCGATAACAAATACTGGTCTTCCCTGAACAAATCCTCTATCGCCCCCTGATAGCAATTGTCCTGCTTTTGCAGCAGCGCTGCCAATTCTTCCCAGGATGCTTCCACAAGCCTCCCGGCATTCGACAGCCTGAGAAGGACGCCTGTATTGCTGACAAAGGTGAAAAAATAGGCATCTCTGCCTATAGATGCAAGGTAATATCGGTTCTGAAGGAGCTGCTTTTGGATCGCCTCATCAGATATATTCCCACTTTTTATCTCCACATTAAGAATGAACTCATCATTTACACGGATAAGATCGAACTCTTTCCCTAATTTAGGCAATGTAAAGGAATAGTAAAATTCCAAATCAGCAGCATGCTCCATGGCGTGACACAAGTGCTCGGAAAAATATTTTAATCCCTCAATTTCCCACTTTTTAACCTTAAGGAAGGAATCCCTCCCTGACATCTGCCTTTCAAGGCGCTCTATCCTCTCAGAATCAGATATCCTGGTCAAGGCATAAATATTTACCGGTCCCACGACAACCACCCGTTTTACCAAACAACAAAAATGATGATGACTATTCAGAACCCTCTGGGTTTCAGAGAATCCCACAAGGAAAGCTTGCTTTTCATGCGGGATTCTCTGAAACCCAGAGGGTGTACAAGACGCATAACGGATCTGAACGCGCGCATGGAGTCGCCAGAGGCGATTACGAACGGAATGCTGAAACGCTACAATCATTGCAATAATTTCAATGATTTTAAAAATTTCAATGAATTCTGATATCATTACTAATATGAATTCTAAAATGCGGATGAGGGGACTTGAACCCCTACGTCTTGCGACACAAGAACCTAAATCTTGCATGTCTGCCAATTCCATCACATCCGCCAATCGGTATCGATACGATAATTGCGATTCAAGAACTCTTCTTTTCCGTCAGGGAAGCAATATCAAAAAAAATCGCCCTGCACCTCTTTGAGGAACAAGCGATTTCATGAGACACGCGGGAATCGAACCCGCGACAACTTGATTAAAAGTCAAGTGCTCTACCGACTGAGCTAGTGTCTCAAATATAATGACAGAATTCAAACTGAATTCTGAACAGGGCCAGTTGGATTCGAACCAACGAATGCAGGCGTCAAAGGCCTGTGCCTTACCGCTTGGCGATGGCCCTCGAAGAATGTGAATATACAAAAGAAATGGTACCTTGGCCAATCTCCAAAGGTGGGTACTGGGACTTGAACCCAGGATCTCCAGAACCACAATCTGGCGCGATAACCAGCTTCGCTATACCCACCATATAACATATACGGGTTATGTATAACCCGATATATGAAATCCACATATCGCCATACAAGGTTTTCAGTATTTTCAAAAAGTCAGCCAGCCTGTCTCCTTGATAAGCTGAACATATAAGCATAAGTTGCTTACAGGAACGAGCCAGAAGGGATTCGAACCCCCGACCCACGGCTTAGAAGGCCGTTGCTCTATCCAGCTGAGCTACTGGCTCGTATCGGAAGTCCCTGAACCCACTCATTCGAGGAGCGATACCCCACCTTGTCACATTCATGCATAATTAAATTCAAAGAATTCTCTATGCATGCTTTTTAATTTCGTGCCCCTTCCTTTTCGTGCAGCGACTTATATAGTTTATCGAAGATTTTATAAATTGTCAATAAGATTTTGAATCTCTCAACTATATCTTTCGGCCATCTTTCATTCAGTCATCTTTGATTCCAGACATTTGATTCCAGACATCCCTTCCTCATATTTCGTTCATTCGACCCAATTATATAGATTATATGACATATAGCTAATCATTCACCCGAACATGATTCACAACTTGCTGCTTATCAAAAACCTTCTAATTTCACATGGCTGTACGGATATACGGAAGCACCATTCCCAAAACCATTACCAGAATCAATATAAGAACAATGATGGCTGAAATTTTCTTTCTTTGCTTTGGACTCAGCATCACACCGGCTCCTTTCTTCATCAAACTTCGTTTAAGTGCTGTAACATCACAGCCAGCCACTTACTGCATACTCACGAACGCCATGATTTACCAGGTCATAAAAGATAATGCATTGTCTGCGTCAGGAAATCATCCCAGTTCTCCGGCAAATATTATCGCTCGTGAGTATAAAACACATATTATGATAACACATATTTACAAAACATGGTTTAGCCATAAATATGTCTCAGGATATCGTTTCTGACCTCACATATTGACGTGATACGTATGCCTCTTGTCCATTGTAATTAACAATAATCCATTCCGTATCATAATCTCCGCGATAATCCACCTCTGTACCCGAATCAAGAACAGTCAATACATCCGATCCACTCGTAGTCGGCCTTGTACGGACACGGACTGCGTCCGTGGTTATCCAGCGTTTCTGTGCCTCCGTAACCTCCTCTACCGACTCAAATGTTTCTTCGCCCCCCTCCTGGGTTTCCTCCGGCAGCATCTCTGTTTCTTCAAACTGAGGGCTGCTTCCTTCAACCTCGGCAGTTGTCTCAACGCGAGATTTGCCCCCGCCCGTCACGACGCGTACAACAATCAGTATAAGAACAACGATAGCAATCGGGATAAGGAACTTCAAAACATTGAACAAATCAATATTAATCACGCCTCCGGCACGACGAACGCCCCTTCTCTGACCCCTTCGCTGATACATCGAATAAGAACTGCGGCCAGATTTGCCGCTTTGTCTTTTGCCGGAATTTCTATCGGACTCCCTCACACTGTTTGTGGATGAGTACACCCCACGAATCGCAGAGGAAGACTGAGAAGATGATCCTCTCCGCTCCGATGACGTGTAGCCGCCTCTAGCGCCAGTCCCCTGCCCCCGGCCAGATGTTCTTGGTATACGTCCGGAATCCTGGCTCGGAACATCTGATTCATCCCTTGCGTAACGCCCCCCGGAGGGAATGCCGCCATTCCCGGTGTCGCCATAATCCCGCCGCAGGCCGGCCGATTGTCTGGAATTATAAGCGTCACGAGATCCCCTCGCGCCATCCCCCTGATTCGCCCGTCCATCATTGCCAGTTTGCGACATCCTCCCGCCACGCTGGGAATAATCCAGAAAAAGCGCAAGAATATCCCTCGTCAACGCAAAGGACTCATTTGCTGCCTGCGCTCCTGGCGCGTCCCCAATCTCGGCCTGCTCTCCATAATGCCTGATGGCATGACAGATGTCTCGGGTTTTTGCGTTAATGACACGATTTTCAAAGAGCTGTTCAATATCGGAAGACAACGTAGTGGAAACAAGGCACGCTTTGTCAGCTTCCATCCGAATAACGGAATTGAGAATATCTTTATCCAAGATGACTGCTTCCGAATACTTTCCATTCAAGATGAGGTTCTGTACCTCATTCATCTGCGCACGTATATTTCCCAAATTGCTGTTTTCCCGCGGCGCCGGCATAAGCGCACCTCCTCTATTAAAGTGCTTGTTGGGCCATTTTAATTGCAGACATACGGATGCGCTATCGCAATCAAAATGGCTCCCCATTCAGAAAAAAGTCCATGCACGGCTGCATTCGCCGTGCCCCGCCAGACTTGAAAGCCGATTGCCAAAGCTCTCGGCTGACAGCCATCCCCTTAGCGTCTGGCCAATTTAAACTCGTTAACGCTGGCTTTTGCCTATGCCAATTTTACAGTTCTGCGAAACTCAGAAGGCTCTGCGCAGTAGTTTGGAATAGAATTACGTTAACGAATATATGTCTCAATGCGCCGGTCTGCGGGCACAATTCCGATACATCGGATCCCGCTTTCACCCGGCGCTCATTACTCTCTTAGCTGAATATTAGCTGAATATTAGCTGAATATTCTCCATCCCGCCTTGAAATTCCTTGCCCACCAGTTTCCGAGCCCCCTATGTACGACACGGCCGTTCGAGGAAGAAGCGTCGATCACCGTGCCACCGCCGGCACAAATGCCAACGTGACCTGAAACCACAATGATATCGCCGGCCTGAAGTTCGCCAAACGAAACTCTTTTAAAACGCCCAGGATTACGCCAGCCGGAAGATGTCATATAAGAGACGCCGACCCCGGCCTGATTCAGACACCAATACACAAATCCGGAGCAGTCAAAAGCTCCCGGCCCTTTCGCCCCATAGACATACGGGCAGCCTATTCTTGACGAAGCTATGGAGATCAGATTCCCGGCCGAACCGGAAACCGTGGCACCGCCGCCCCCCGAATAAGAAGCCGAAGCCCCGGATGACGAGGAGGAGGAAGAACTGCTTCGTCCGGAGGAGGAAGAAGAACTGCTTGAACTTCCCCCGCTTGAGGAACTGCGTCCCGTTGAAGCTGAGGGGGCAACATATTTCTTCACATCGCCCGAAAGCAGCTTGCCCATGGTCTTGGCTCCCGCCGTGCCATCTGCCGTAAGCCCGTTATTTTCCTGAAAACGGATCACAGCCTGCTTCGTCAGATCCCCGAAATAGCCTGAAGCCTTCTCAGCCGCCATATACCCGTATTTGGCCAGAAGCTGCTGAAGGTTTTTAACCTCATCAGACTGCTCCCCCAGGCGCATGGCGTAGGGCTTCGCCGAGGAAGAATCCATGGCAGATCGTGTTGCCGCTCCCAGATAACCGTCCACAATCTGGTCATTTCTGGATTGAAAAGCCTTAATGGCCTCCTGCGTTCCCTGTCCGAAATTCCCGTCCGCGTCACCGCTCAGGTAGCCCAACGCAATCAGGCGCTCCTGATATTTCTTCACAAGCTCACTCTGTTCGCCAAAAGCAATGACATTCGCCTTTATCTCATCAGAATACAGCAGGTTGTTCGTGACCTGTCCCACCGTGCCATCGATTCCCAGATCATTAATTTCCTGAAGTTTCTTGACCGCCGCTTCTGTCTTCTCATCAAAAATACCGCTAATATCTGATTCATTCAGAAGATAGCCCAGATTATACAGCCTGTCCTGAATCCAGGCCACATCATCCCCTTGGAAGCCAAGCTTCACAGCATAATGGGGAGCTGTATCCGCCATGACCGCATCCCATGTCTCCACGCCAGTAATGCCGTCCTGGCTCATGCCGGACTGGCGCTGAAAATGCACAATCGCTTTTGATGTCGCGTCCCCATAGTATGTGGTCGGCTCATCATACTCCATATACCCGAGATCCATCAGACGCTGCTGCAAATCCCTTACAACCGAATTGATAACCCCTACGGTCAGGTTGACAGGAGCCAGTTCTTCGGCGTTCGCGTCAATCGTGACCCCTTCTATGGAGGGGAGGACATTGGCATTCAAGCCCAAAGGGGCAACGGCCCTGACTGCTTCCGTTTCTTCGGCCGTCGTGACAATGACATCTGTTTCCTGAAGCTGCCCCTCCTCTTCCTGATGAATCTGCTTTTCACAGCTGTTCAAAAAAAGCATGCAGGCGACAAGGGAAATGGCAACTCCCTTCTGCCGAAGTTTTCTATTTATAATAAACATATAATATTTTTCCCTTAATATGACGCGTTCGGCTGCCATTCCTCACGCGTTTTCACCAAATGGATTATACCACAAAGAATTCATCCTACAAGTGTGTAATGTTTAAAAAAAATCTTACGATGATAATACATTCTGCTCAAATTGCGGATAAAGCCTGATCAAGATCCTCCAGAATATCCTCCGCGTTTTCTATTCCAACAGAAAGACGTACCAAATCCGGCCCGACCCCGCATTCTTTCAGCTCTTCGTCTGACATCTGTCTGTGAGTTGAGGAAGCCGGATGCAAGATGCACGTATGCGCGTCAGCCACATGGGTGGCAATCATGGCAACCTTCAGATGCTTCATGAATTCCTCCGCAGCCTTCCTCCCTCCTTTTACTCCGAAAGAAATGACGCCGCAGCTTCCGTCAGGCATATATTTTTTAGCCCGCTCATAATATTTGTTGCCTGGAAGTCCCGGATAATTCACCCAGACCGTTTTTTCATGACTCTCCAAAAAAGCCGCAACCTTTTCCGCGTTCTCACAATGGCGTTTCATGCGTACCGCAAGGGATTCCAGCCCAAGATTCAAAAGAAACGCGTTCATCGGGCTGGGAATCGCCCCAAGGTCCCTCATAAGCTGTGCCGTTGCTTTCGTGATATAGGCTCCGCCCATGCCGAACTTTTCCGCATAAGTGATTCCATGATAAGACTCGTCCGGCGTTGTCAGCCCGGGAAACTTATCCTTATGCTTCATCCAATCAAAATGTCCTGAATCCACAATACAGCCGCCAACGGTAGCGTCATGACCATCCATATACTTCGTTGTCGAGTGGGTGACAATATTCGCCCCCCACTCAATCGGACGACAGTTGACAGGAGTCGCGAAAGTATTGTCAATGATTAATGGCACGCCATGGGCATGAGCAGCCTTCGCAAAGCGTTCGATATCCAATACGACCAGCGAAGGATTCGCGATAGTCTCTCCAAAAACTGCCTTTGTATTGTCCCGGAACGCGCCTTCCAGCTCCTCCTCTGTACAATCCGGGTCCACGAAGGTGAACTCAATTCCCATCCGGCGCATAGTGACATGAAAGAGGTTATACGTCCCTCCGTACAAGGCGGAAGATGCCACCACATGATCGCCCGCCCCTGCAATATTGAAAATGGAATAAAACGACGCAGCCTGCCCCGAAGATGTAAGCATGGCAGCCGAACCGCCTTCCAGCGCGGCAATCTTTTCCGCAACATAGTCATTCGTTGGATTCTGAAGCCTGGTATAGAAATACCCCGATGCCTCCAGGTCAAAGAGCTTCCCCATGTCCTCGCTGCTGTCATACTTGAACGTTGTACTTTGTATAATGGGAACCATCCGAGGCTCCCCGTTTCCCGGCGCGTAACCTGCCTGAACGCATTTGGTTTCAAGTTTCATTTCTACAACTTTTCCTTTCTTTGCTATCTATTATAACAACTATATAGTGCTTTATATGCGGCCCGCCTTCGGCGATCGCGAATGCGGTCATTCAAAGGCGGCACCGCGTTGCCAAGGCTTCTCAGTGCAGGCGTTAAGAGGCACCTCCGCGCCGCCATGGCTTCTTAATGCAGGCGTTAAGAGGCGCCTCCGCGCCGCCATAGCTTCTTAATGCCAGGCATTAAGCCACTCCGGACTTTGCGGCTTTTCCGAAATAATTCAGGATCATGCTGCAAAGAGCCACTATGAGCAGGATAATAAGCATAAAAAACGAGACATTATATCCGCCCGAATAATCGTACTGGAATCCGATAACCGAGGCAAAGACGGAATTCGAAAGGGCGGATCCCAGGCTCATGATGGGATATACCTTTTCATAATTATCAATACCGAAAATGTCTTTTGTCATGGAAACTAATGCCACCGTCCCCAGGGAATAAATCAGCCCATATAAGGCGGCCGCAAACACGATCATCTCCGGGTTTCTGAAAATCATCAGTCCTAAAATGGCCGCAATAGAGCCGCCGATATACAAAGCAGTCGAAACAACAGTACCCATACAGTCAATCATCCATCCCAGCAGCAGCTTTCCGCCGGTATTGACCAAAAGCGCTGCCGAGAGCATGAGTGCCCCCACCGAAGCTGAAAGCGCGTAATGCGCTGCAATTCCCGGAAAATGCTGGGGCAGGCCTGTACAGGATGTGCCACAGACGGCATATAGGAACACGGTAGCCAGGGCAAAAAGGCCGGGCTCCGCCATCCTGGTATTTCCCTCATCCCCTTTGTCTGAAATATCACCCTCCGCAGCTTTTTCCCCATAAGGAAGGTATCCCCTTGTCCTGGGATCGATGGAAGGAATGAAAAAATAGGCAGGAAGGTTCAGAAGAAGCATGATCAATGAAACCGCGAGGTATCCTACCCGCCATCCGGCCCTTTGAACAACAAACGACAATGCCGGCGAAAGAACCGCCCCAATCAGTCCGCTCGAAGCCATGACAATTCCGATGGCAAAGGCAGTCTTTTCATGAAACCAATGATTCACGATCATGGTAACCAGCACGAAACCCAGCGTACCGGCGGCAAAGCCCCGAACAGCGTTCAGGAAATACAAGCTTCGCAGACTCCCCGACAAGGACAAAAGCACAGTCGCGCCGACAATGACCCCTGTTCCAATCAGGATCAGGCGATTCAGGCGGAGCCTCGACAAAAGACGAGGCGCGACAAAGCCTCCTAACGCAAAGAGTATATTACAAATTGTCAGCGTCATGCTGACCGCCCCGCGCCCGACAGAGAGTTCTTCCGCAATAGGTTCGAAAAATAAGCCGGCCACATTCGTTATCATCCCAATGGATGTACACAAAATACCGCACGTACTTAACAATACGGCCAGATACCTTGCCTTGCCCTCCTTCATTCCACCCAAATCCCTCCTATCAAAGCAGGCTTTGACCGCCCCGATTCTGTAACTAACCGAAGCGGCATCGCGTCCACAAGGCCAACACTTTTACAGAGCGGGCTTTAAAAAGTCCACTTCAAAGTCTTTGTGATCTTCTTACCCTTCTTGTCCGTGACTGTGATGGTCATTGAGTAATCTCCCTTCCTAGGATTTGAATCGCCCTCTAATATGCAGGCCTTGTTCAGACCATCGTCAATCGCTTTCGTCAGGGTGACAGAATAATTATCCTTATAATTCATATATCCACTTGCCTTCCCTCGGGATGGAAGCACCACCTGATAATCAATCCTGCTAATGGAATAATTCGATGTCACCTTGCCGGCCACGGAAAAATACGGCTTTTTCTCTGATACGTTCACCTTGACCCCGCTCGAAAAAGCAAGCGTGGACTCCCCTGTATCCAATGCCTCTCCATCGTCCCCTTTCAATGTCCAACTGAGAGATTTGCTGACCGTCTTGCCGGACCCGTCCGTGACCTCAAGAAGCATCTTATACTTCCCATTGCGCTGCTTCTTCGGCTCGCCAAAAGCAATCTCGTTCAAATCCGTCCCCATTTCCTCTGCCAGATCAAACTCATAGATATTCCCGTCATAGTCGTAATACATGTCTTTCCATTTCCCTGAGGGCAGGGTGAGTTTGAAATAAATCTTTTTCAGCTTGTAATTTGATGTGGCGGTTCCTTTCACAGTGAAGCTGTCTTTCGACGCAGGAACGGTGACTTTTGTATTTGAGGAAATAAGGAGTTCCGATTTCCCCTTGTTCTTGACAAAAACGTTCACCTTGCAGGTCGCTTTTTTCTTCTGATCCTTAGTCGTCACGGTAATCTTTGCCGTTCCCTTGCCAACACCGGTAACGACGCCCGTCTTTGAAACCTTCGCCACCTTTGTATTGCTGCTCTTCCAGGTCACAGCCTTGTTCGTAGCCTTGGCAGGCAATACCTTTGCCGTAAGTGTCAGCTTCTCCCCTTTCGCTATCCTTGCCGAGCTCCTGTCCAGGGAAACCTTCGTAACCTTGACCGTCTGTTTGACAGTAACCTTGCATGTCGCCTTCTTTTTCCCATCCTTTGTCGTAACCGTTATAGTGGCCGTCCCCTTCTTCACCCCGGTCACTACGCCTTTTTGCGTAACCTTTGCCACCTTTGAATTACTGCTCTTCCAGGTCACGGCTTTATTATCCGCATTTTTGGGCAATACCGTGGCGGAGAGCTTGACAGTTTTCCCGGTATAAACTGAAGCACTTTTTTTATTCAGCTTCACAGAAGTGACTTTGATCGGCTCCGGCTCTGCCTCCTCATCGCCTTCGCCGTCATCAGAAGAACTTTCTTCTGATGTTCCTGATTTGGCCCCTGATTCCGTTCCCGAATCCTCCTTCCCGGTATCGCTGGCGCCGGATTCAGTTTCCACGCCTCCCGAGGCCTGAGTCTCTTTTTCCGCCTCTGCCTCTGTGGCGCTTTTGCTTTCTGTGGCGGATGACGCGTCCTTTCCAGTCTCTTCGGCAGCATTGTCACGGAAAAGTTCTTCCGCCACAGAGATATCAACAATCTGGGAATCCGCCGTTCCCGTTACGGAAACGGTTCCCGAGGCCTTTTGCGTACCGGATTCATAAGCCTCGGTCATTTCTTTCCCATTGATTGCTCCGTAATCAGCCCCCTCCGCTGCCTCCGAATCGTCCTCCGCCAGGACAGCCATTTCCTCGAAGCTGCCCGCATCAATGTCCGATGGGGAAGCCTTGAAGGACGGCACGTCCGCAGCCATCAAGCGGAAGGGCACCAATGCGCCAAGCAATATTGCGACAGAAAACATCGAAAAAAATTTCCGAAAATTATATTTCATAATACTCACCTTCATATCTTCTGCTTCTTATCGTTTTTCAAGCAAAAGGATTGCGCCTCAAAAATAGTCTTTATCCTTTCGTCTGCGTTTTACCTTTTCCCTTAAATAGGAAAAGGTTTCCTCCTCTCCTTTTTCCTTAAGCATCCATAGCAGTTCCTCCAACTCGCTGCGGGTTATTTCATGCATGATCAGCCTGTCCTTCCTTGGAGCATAGTATTCCCACGGGCTTTGGTCAGTATATTCCGCCCCCTTGTAAACCTTTGATGCAGCCACCCGGTCACAAAACATTTCCGCCACATACCTGTAAGGCATTCGGCAGCCCGCAATACGTCCCGTCTCTGTCATGTCATAGTCATACCAATATTCAAAATGATGGAGATTCCGCCCCTTATGATGCAACCATGCTCTTGAAACTCCACTTTCCATACGTTCAGCAGTATTCGGACTTCGGAATCCCTGATAATATTTAATGCCTGTTTTGAATTCGGTCCAACTATACTTGGAAAGATCATGGAGGATCCCCTGCCTGTACAGTCCGATTCGAAAGCAGTTCCTCATAACCTCTCGTTTATGGACACCGATAGTACAGAAATGTTTCCATGCATTGTGAAAAAACTTCAGGATG
The DNA here is from genome assembly GCA_946413525.1 of uncultured Oribacterium sp. Lineage (GTDB taxonomy): Bacteria > Bacillota > Clostridia > Lachnospirales > Lachnospiraceae > Oribacterium. The sequence goes on along the minus strand of CAMKKZ010000012.1, from coordinate 80,032 downwards.
TCCCGACGCGCGGGAGCAGCCTCACCAGCCATATTTTTCTTCCTTTCCGGCTGAACAGGGAGGAATTTATCCTTTGCCTCGCCTGCTTCAGGCCAGTATTCATCTTATGGAGATGAATATCCCTGATGGGATTATCATATCATAAAGCTTTTGTCCTGAGAACTGTCATTTTACGGCAATTTTAAACTCATTTCAATATTTATTAATAACTCTGGGCATCAACTATGCCAGAACCATGCATCTGGCATGGATTTAATAATGCTTATTCCCATTTTCTATGTTATAGTTAATTGCATGGCAACTATTCCACGCCATTTGAGGACGCATGATGAGGCGCGGAAGCAACCGGGCATATGCCTCCGCGCGGAATTTCCAAAAATATCCATGAAAGGGGTCACAATGAAAAATGCCGTCAAATACAGACTGAATGCGCGAAACATTCATTCCCTGGAAGACTTCGCACAGATAAATCCACAACCCGATGCTGTTCAGGACGTCCTTTTCGTACGTTTTCTCGGCTCCTGTCAGGATTACGGAAAGAGGATCACAGCCATCGATCAAAAACTTACTGAGGATATGCTTGCGGGAAGAGCCACCTACCTTAGAATGAAATCCCTGCCGGCCCTTCCACCCGACAGCAGCGAGCTCACCCAATGCACCCTTCTTTATGATGAATGGATCGCACGGAAAAACATGCCTTTCCTCAAGAAAACAAAATCCCCCGATCTCAACGCCTCAATCGCTGAGTCACTGCGCATTGTAAAACAATTATATTGTGCGGAAAAAAAGGCATCTGATTCGATGACGAAAAATTTTTGTGTGAAGATTATATTTTGGCTTCGGTGGCTGGAAGATAGAATCTTTGCGGATTGGAAGCCCGGGAAAGGCATTAAGCTGATAGCCGAAAACGTATTGAAAGTGCAGGAATATTTGTTTTTTTATTTCCTGACAGGCCTAGGGGTCGATGTGCTTCTTGCCGAAATCCGGCAAGATATTCAACTATCCAAAAGTCTGGCTGCGCTTTCGATCGTAACTGTGCTTGGAGATTACGCGGATTATTCACTTCCGAACCAAAGCCCCGCGCCCCTTGCGGCATCCGGCAGAAATGCGGCTGAAAATACCGCATCTGGAAATTCCGGTTTTGGAAATACCCCGTTCAGGAGTCCTTCTTCCGAAAATGCCACCTATGGGAATGTTTCACGCGCGAACGCCTCCTATGGGAATGCTTCCTATGGGAATGCTTCCCGTGCGAACGCCTCCTATGGGAACGCTTCACGCGCGAACGCCTCCTACGGGAACGCTTCACGCGCGAACGCCTCCTATATGAATCCGGGTTCTGAAAAAAGCTTTGAGGAACTCGCCAGACTTGCTGCATCCATTGTCATGATATCGGTTCATGACGACAGCGGCACGAGACTCGGTACAGGGTCAGGCATCATGATAGGGGAAGGGGGATATATACTGACCAACTACCATGTCGCCTCCCGCGGAAGGATTTACGCCATAAGAATCGAGGAAGATGAGCAGACCTATTCATCAACGGAACTGATCAAGTATAATGAACATCTTGATCTGGCAATCCTGCGAATCCAGAAAAGGCTGTCTCCGCTTCCCATCTACCGCGGAGCCAGAAAACTGCTTCGAGGTCAGCGCGTGGTCGCAATCGGCAGCCCCCTTGGACTTTTCAATTCCGTCTCCGATGGAATCATCTCCGGATTCCGTACAATCAACGATGTGAACATGATTCAGTTCACTGCCCCGATTTCAGCCGGGAGCTCAGGTGGCGCCGTTTTAAACATGCAGGGCGAGCTGATCGGAATCAGTACAGCCGGTATTGACAGCGGCCAGAACTTAAACCTCGCCGTATCTTACGAGCAGATATTGCTGTTTGCGGGCAGCCTCTATACCGGCCCATGACCTTGCCGCCGGAACCGGATAGATGATTCCCCTATTATACGGATTATTGCTGTTAAGAACTTTTCTCTTAAAACAAGCAGGACAGGAAAGGGATGACTTTCCTGTCCTGCTTTCATATTACCATGCAAAGCAAGGTATTATTCCACTCTGATTTCCTATATGGCAAAATCAGCTCATCATCCCTCGATGGCAATCACCCTTTTCTCCGGAATCTTGGCAGCATCCTTTTTCGGTACATTCAGCTTCAAAACGCCGTCCTCAAATCTGGCCTTGATATCCTCTTCTCTGACAGCATCACCCACATAGAAGCTTCTCTGCATTGAGCCGGAATAACGTTCCTGACGGATCAGCCGTCCTTTCTTGTCCTTCTCATCCTTGTTAAGCCCCTTTGCGGCACTTACCGACAGATATCCGTTCTCCAATGAAAGCTTGATTTCATCCTTCTTGAAGCCTGGAAGATCAATATCGACCTCGAAGCCATCCTCCAGTTCATGAACATCCGTCTTCATCACCTGGGCTGCATGCTTGCCATAAAGCTGGCGATCAATGTTGCCAAAATTTCCGAAATTTCCAAAATCCATCCAGTCATCCAACAGGTTCTCACCAAAAATACTGGGCATAAACATAAGTCATTCCTCCTTCTCACAAAAATGATTTCCATGGAATGTTGATTGCTTGAAATCATTCATTCAAAGTGAACAAGCTTCATTTTAATAACGAAATAATCAAGCATTCCTTTTACAAGTTTTATGAGCAAGGGAAGGAGCTTTTGAATTCCTCGAATTCCTCGAATTCCTCTTCAGAATTTTCTCTGTTCCTTTGTTCTGGCTATGTTATACCACCTTTTGTTAGCACTGTCAAGTGTTGAGTGCTAATTTTTTTTGAATTTTTTTATTTTTGGGGGCTTGCTTACGGTATCATGGTCAGGGGCTTGAACGGTTTTACACCTTCCACTGCTTTTTTCGGATCGATTCTTGACTCCCCATTGTCCAGATCGATCAGGATATAGCGATTGTTACCCATTCCCAATTCCTTCATATATGAGAGCTGACGATGTCCATGCCTGGTCTCAATCCGCTCCAGCATGGCTTTGTGATCCTTTTCACTCATGGCATAGATCAAATCCACCGAGGCCTGGTCAATGGCGAGAATATCCGTGGAAGAAAGTATGCCTACATTCGGAGTCACCACCGGTTCAGCAGCCAGCCCCTCGCAGTCACAGGAAACCGACATATTTCTCATGACATTAACATAGCATACCTTCGGCCCAAAATAATCAATCGTTGCTTTCGTGGACTCCGTAATACGTTCCATCAGCTCCTCTTCGACGACGGACCACATATCGGATGACCCTTCATGCGTGTGAATCCATTTTTTTCCGATCCGGCCATCGGCGCAGCCTATCCCGATGTTTTTGTTGGAGCCCCCGAAGCCCCCCATGGTATGTCCTTTAAAGTGTGTCAGGGCCAGCAAAGAATCATATCTCGTCATATGGGAGCCATGGGACATTTCCTTCATCCATTTCCCGCCTTTGATCGGCAGCGTTATCGTCCCTTCCTCATCCATAATGTCCACAGGGGCAAAGGTCCATCCATTCACTTCCAGTGTTTCGCGATGCTGTTCCGTAGTATAGCGGTCGCCCTCGTAATATGTGTTGGTCTCCACAATAACCGCGTCGCCAAGCTCTTTCTCCCCTTCCATGAATTCCTTCACCCATGCGCTGGGAATGAAATTGGGACCGTTCTTTTCTCCGGTGTGCAGCTTGATCGCAATCTTCCCGGACATGCGGCCATTTACTTTTTCGTAAGCTTTTTTGATTCCTTCAGGAGAAACCTCCCTGGTGAAGTAAACAATAGATTCATTTCCCGTCCGTTCCCCATAAGGAACATAGCGTTCTCCTCCGAGACCAGGTAAAATTTTTTCCGACATTGTATTAATCCTTTCTTGCTAAAGTGACTATTGGCTGCTTTGATTGTATGACAAGGGATTTTATGACATGCCGATGCTGCATCGCCTGCAAGCCTCCCCTATCCTCTCTTGTTGAACTTGTAAAGCTTCCCCTGGGCTGTCGCGCCGCCCGTGTTCGCGGAAGCGGGCGCCGGAGAGGGAGCAGGAGTTGGAGCAACCGGCCGCGGCTGCTGCAGGGGTCGACCATTCACCAGAAATTCACAAATATCCATATTGCAGACAGACCGTTCGAACAGATTGATAACTTCCTCCACGGAATTCTTCTTTTCCTCCCCGATCTCCTTATGGATAATGTTCAAAGTCTCCCGTTCGATTCCCGAAAGCAGAAGATCGTCCCTCCTGGTTCCTGATTTCAAAATATCAATAGCCGGGAATATCCTCCGCTCCTGCAGCTCGCGATTCAAAACAAGCTCCATATTGCCCGTGCCTTTGAACTCCTCATAAATCACATCGTCCATGCGGGATCCCGTATCCACAAGCGCCGTGGCAAGTATGGTCAGGCTTCCGCCCTCCCTCATATTCCTGGCCGCACCGAAAAAGCGCTTGGGCATATGCAAGGCTGCCGGATCCAGACCGCCGGACAAGGTCCTGCCAGACGCGGGCACCACAAGATTATAAGCCCTGGCAAGCCTGGTAATAGAGTCAAGGAGGATGGTCACATCCTCTCCCTGCTCCACAAGCCGTTTTGCCCTCTCAATCGTCATTTCCGCCACCCGCTTATGATGCTCCGGCAATTCATCGAAGGTCGAATAAATAACCTGCACCAGGCCACCCTCCACTTCTTCCTTCATATCCGTCACCTCTTCGGGACGTTCGTCAATCAAAAGAATCAGAAGGTGCATCCTGGACTCGTTCCTTACGATTGCTTTTGCAACCTGTTTCAGCAGCGTGGTCTTCCCGGCTTTGGGCGGAGAAACGATCATCCCCCTCTGTCCCTTCCCGATTGGTGCCAGAAGATCCAATATGCGGAGGGATGTAGCGGCCCTCACCCCCTCCGTTTCCAGATGAAGACGTTGATTGGGGAAGATCGGTGTAAGCCGGTCAAAATCCGGCCTTCGGATAATACGTCCCAGCGGAAGGGAGTTGACCGTTTCGATATACATCAGCGCCCCGTAGCGTTCCTGCGGATTCCTGGATTTGGAAATGCCCTGAATCATATCTCCGGTTTTCAGATTATAACGCTTGATCATCTGCGGATTGACGTAGACATCGCTGTCCCCCGGAAGGAAATTCTCCGAACGGACAAAGCCGAAACCGTCCTGCATAACCTCCAGAATGCCATGAACCGCTTTTCCGTCAGGATCCCGGATCACCGTTCCCTCTTCCGTGCTCCTGGGGGCCGTATCCTGCTGACGGCTTCCAAACGTCAGGCTGCTGCCCCCCCTGTCTCCCGTGGAATCCCCGCCTGTGGATCTCCCTCCGTTTTCCGTCCTTTCAGCCCTGGCGGGCCAGGATGCCCTTGTTGAATCGAGGGCAGCAAAATCCGTTCCTTCTTTAACTCCTGCATTCCTCTCAGGGGAAGCGGGAACAGCTCCTGTTTCATATCGCGAACTATCGGACGAACGGGGCCTGCCTCCGCCTGACTCCTCATTCATCCTTTCCGTTCTTCCTGTCAAAATCGAGCCGGTACCCCCCGCCCGGTCGGGGGACACCTCCGCATCTTCCGCGTCCGCAGCACCATCAGGCCTCTGCATTGTCTCTTTTTCCGCAGGATTCAGGTTTTCATCCAACTGTTTTTCCTGATCAAAAGATGCATTCAATGAATTCGATACCGGCAATGCCTCCGTCTCGTTCAACGTGTCCTGACTCTCCTGCCGGATGCCCTGGTCAGGAAATGAAGCTTCCGCCTCCCCCTCGCGATTCTCCGGCTCATCCAGGCTCCGCGCGTCCACTGTAAACGTCTTTTCATCGCCGGATACTCCCTCGCTTGAGGGCATGGTTCCCGATCCGGAAGCATTCAACACTCCCTCCCCTTCCTTTTCCGGGGATAACAAAGTCCGCCCCGGGTAATCTTCACCGGTTCCGTTTCCCTCGTCCATCGGTGCCAATTCATCTCGTTGAACGATATCTGCCATAGCTTCCACCTCAGATTTATCTTCTTCCGATGGTTCCGGAGAGGATGCCCTTGGAACCCTGGTTTTACGCGTCCTGGTCGTCTTTACGGCAACAGCCTCAGCGGCCGTATCTTCCCCGGCAGCCTGGCGCGCCGTCCTTGTCCTCCTCACCCTGGCAGGTTTTTCCTCACCCTCCGATTCCTCGTCCTCCTGCTTTATCACTTTACTGCTTCTCGCCGTACTTCTTCCCGTGCTTTTACGGGTTCTTTTTGCCGGAGCACCTGTCAGAACCGTTTCCGAAGAATCTGTCTGAACTTCTTCAAGGTCCTTCGTCTCCTGCTCGTCACTCATGCCTTTTCCTCCATAAATTAAAATATATTCACAAGATCATCTGCTTTGATGTTTTTAAAAATTGCAACTATTCGGTCATGCTGAACAGATGGCAATAAGAACAGCGGCGGTTCAGCGCCCTATTCGCAGTCGTCATAAGCGACTGCCCGGATAGACGTTCAAAGGCACGCCGCGCCTTGACCGTCCTCTGAGCTTGACCATGTACGGTCATGAAAAAAACATGATGGATTCTCATGACCTGTAATACGGGATTCAAATAGATAGTTCTGAAAATCTTCGACAGAGCGTCATATTGAAACCAGAATGCTGCCCATCCGGCAGCACAGACCCTTTCGCGGCGGAAAGAAATTCAAAATAACTGTGCTATAGAATTGACATATTCCAGAAAACAATGAATCAGACTTTGACTTTGATTCCCCATAAGTATAACAAGTTCCCACTTGTAACGCAAGCCTCTTTTTGTTATACTTGGGAAACCTATTTGTAACTCTTCAGCACCCTCTGGATTTCAGAAAATTCCGAACAGAAAGCTTGTTTTCATTCGGAATTCTCTGAAATCCAGAGGACAGACAAAACGCGAAGCATCTGTAAACGCGCGCATGAAGCCGACGGCAAAACGGGCATTTTGGCGTGATGCTATCAGACAGCGCCTCTAAACGCGCGCATGAAGCCGACAGCAAAACGGGTATTTTGGCGTGATGCTATCAGACAGCGCCTCTAAACGCGCGCATGAAGCCGACGGCAAAACGGGTATTTGGGCGTGATGCTATCAGACAGCGCCTCTAAACGCGCGTATGAAGCCGACAATGCGACCGCGAACAGGGCTCTGGAGTTACACGTATAGAAACAAGCCTATTAAAACAAGCCTTTTCAACTTTCAACAAACAGGACAGGTGAAAATGTCAAGACAATATTCCAATTCTCAGCGTCCAAAGCTGAAATATGATGCATATGGAAGGCCGCTGCAAAACAGATCATCCAGCGGCTTTATCCGTTTTTTGTTTGGTTTTCTGTTCCCTTACGTGCTGATTAACGGCACAATACTTTGCCTGGTAATCGCAAAACCAAAGATTACCGCCGGCGAACCGGACACCCGGGATTATAAGAATGCCTCCATAGAGATTTCTGTCGAATCTCTCCTGCCCTTGAAAGACTTCAGCGCCACCATAGAGGGCGTGAACGTAGATATTTCCAAGGAGGGCGGCTCCTATATTGCTAATGTGACCAAGAACGGAAACCTCCTCCTTACCGTTTCCTCCGTGAACGGTATGACTGACTCGACCCACGTTCAGGTCAATCTCCTGGATGAATCTCCGCCGGACATTGATCAGGAATCCCTTATCCTGGAGGCGGGCTATCTTGAGTTCAAAACGGAGGATGTGCAGTCCGGTGTAAACTTTGATTCCATTTATGGCATTGATGGAGATGGTGACAGGGTGAAACCATCGGGAGTCAATCCGAGCACAGGCGTTGTTTCCTTTTCATTGAAATCGCCCACCATCGAGGTCCACGTGTCCGATATGGCAGGCAATGAAATAACCGGCAACTTCACCATAAACTGACAGGCTTGCGGCAAACAAATCCTTCCCTGTTAGGCAGATTATTTTTCATGCCTTTTTATCTTTACCTTAATGCCGCAGGCATTGAGGCAGGTTTTTCCCCGGCACAAAGAATGCCGCGGATGAGCTAAATACGGTATCAACTACGCTTTAGGCATAGTTGATACCTGCTATTTATGATGTGCCAGCGACAAAAATCAATCATGAAAAGCCCCTCTTTTCACGATTTCTAAACAGCCAAAAACAACCGAGACCCCGGGAAAAACGTCAGAGCGTTTCCCCGGGGTCTTGATTTCGCTTTCATTTATGTAAAAATGTAACTATTCAGTCAGCGCCTCGCGCTTGCCGCGAGGCGCGTATGAAAGTGCCGAAAAGCAAGCCTCGGGCGTACTCGGAATGCGCGTAAGCGCCACGTCCGAGGCGTAACTGTTCAGATTGACTGAACAGTTACGTGAAAATAATCTATGACGGTTCATCTTGGCAAAGAGCTACTCCGTTTCCGATTCCTTGAGTTCTGTTTTGCTCTCGCCCTCGCTTTTCACCTTCGATTCCTCTTCGTCCGAAGCCTCTTCTGATTCCTTCTCAATCTTTGGCGCGTCAAAGTAGCGGCCATACGTTCCAAGAATCCTCCGGATCGAATCCTTTTTCTTCTCGGTGAAAGCTCCCTCCTTCATCCTCCATTGCCAGTTGCTCCCGGTTTTTCCGGGCTGATTGATGCGCCCCTCTTCGCCGCACTCAAGATAATCAGTGACGGGGATGATCACAGTATCCGCGATTGTCCCCATGGCAAGCTTTATAATCAGAGCCGTCATGAATTTCCAGTCAGTGTCGGACCTGGACATGTAATCATAGATATACCCGCGCTGCCATCCCGGCAGGTTCTCAAACCAATGGCGGAGAGTGTCATTATCGTGAGTACCCGTATAGCAAATGCAGTTCGTGGATGTAAAGTTATGGGGGAGGTAGGCATTTGCCGGACCGGAATCAAAAGCGAACTGCAGGATCTTCATGCCCGGGAAACCGGTTTCTTTCATCAGGGCCCGAACCTCATCGGTAATGACGCCAAGATCCTCAGCAATGATCGGGAGCTCCCTGCTTCCAAAATGCTCATACATTGCCTCAAATAGAGACATCCCCGGCCCCTTTACCCATTCGCCGTTCACAGCCGTCTCATCCCCGAAGGGCACGGAATAGTAGGCTTCAAAGCCGCGGAAATGATCCACCCTCAGATAGTCATAGCGTTTCAGGCAGTAATCCATCCGGTCCATCCACCAGGCATAACCGCTCTTTTGATGCTGCTCCCAGTCATAAAGGGGATTTCCCCAAAGCTGCCCGGTAGCGGAAAACGCGTCTGGCGGGACCCCCGCGACACTCTTCGGGTTGCCCTCCTCGTCAAACTGGAAAAGCTCCCTCTCCGCCCAGGCATCCGCGCTGTCCGGAGCGCAGTAAATCGGAATGTCGCCCATCAGGAGTATGCCCCTTTTCCCTGCATATTCCTTGAGCTTCTTCCATTGCTCATCCAATTTGAACTGGATGAAAGCATAGAAGGCAATCTCATCCCTGTTTTTCTTCCGGAATTTTTCCAACGCCTCCTCATCCCTGTCCCGGAGCTCCTCCGGCCACACATTCCAGCTCGCGCCCTTCAGAGAATTCTTGATGGCCATGAACTCGCAGTATTCCAATGTTTCCCGCCTCGTGCCGGCAATCAGTTCATCTATGGAATTGCCGTCTATCTTCTTCCAGTTTTTGAAAGCCAGGCGCAAAGCCGAAAATTTCGCCACATAGATTTTGCCATAATCAATCCTGTCCGAATCATCGCCGAAATCCAGCTCCTCCAGATCCTCCTCTTCCAGAAGCCCGTCCTCGATCAATTCCTCCAGATCCAGAAAATATGGATTTTCGGCAAATGCCGAGAAGGATTGATACGGAGAATCTCCGAACCCGGTCGGTCCCATGGGCAGCATCTGCCAGATACGGTTCCCCGTATCTGCCAGGATGTCTACAAAATCCATGGCGGACTTTCCCAAAGTGCCAATGCCGTACTTTCCGGGAAGGGAAAATACCGGAAGCAGCATTCCTGCCTGTCTCATACCAACTCACCCCTTTCTTCTTTTTGAGATTGCCGCTTTCTGATCGCCCTTGGACCTCGTGGAAGACTTGCCCTCGCCCTTTGATCTGCCCTTGCCCGAGGCCTTTGACATCTTATCCTGCACGGTCTGAATGCCATTCTGAACAGTCTGAATGCCGTCCTGTACAGTCTGGATGCCGCTCTGCACGCCATCCTGCACCGTCTGGAGACCGTTTTGCACCCCCTCCTGCACCGTCTGGATTCCGTCCCTCACCATGGCCGGCGCCTCGGCAACGACCTTTCCTATCGCCGCCTTGCCTGAGGCCGCCTTTTTCGCAGCCCCCTCCCGCACAGCCTTGACCGCGTTCTTCGCGGTAGACTCCAGATCCACCGATGCTATGACCTTTGCGACAGACTTCTTTTCATCCCCCTCATATACAGGCTTCTTGTGGACTGCCAGCGAATCAACATCTGACGTCTTCCCCTTATTATCCGAAGCCCCGGATCCCGGCGCGTAACGACGCGTACGTTTTTTCGAGTTGTTGTCCGCGGAAGGCGAACCGTCCGCCTGTCCTTCACCCGAATCGTCCTTAAGGTCAGATTCATCAACTACGCTCATGGCTCTTGTGGCAGCGGTCATAACAGTTTCGCTTCCGGCATCAAGGGAAGCTGCCTTTTCCGAATCGGCTGCTCCGGATGCAATATCTGAAGGCGCCTTTTTCGAATCGGCTGTGTCCCCGGCATCGTCAGAAGCCATCGTTTCCGGGACAACCGCGCCCACAGCGCCGTCCGAAGCCGCTACTTCCGGGACGGTTGTGCCTACGGCATTGTCCGAAGCCACGGTCTTCGGGGCATGTATAAGTTCCTCGCCAAACGAATCCTCCTTAAGCGAAGTTCCGAACGAAGAAGTGGAATCAGCCGCGCCGGACGAATCGGAAGCTCCGGCCTTTCCCTCCGTGCCGCCTGTTGCCGCTGAATCTCCGCCAGCCGTTGGAATGGCAGTATTCTCCTCAGATTCCTTCAGCCGACTCTTCCTCGTCTTTGCCCTGCCGCTTTCCGTCTGCCTCCCTTTCCTGGCCCGGCCCCTTTGGGCTTTGCCGTCCGAATCCCCGGGCTTTTCGCCTTCTGGCGTTTGCGATTCAGCATTTTCTTTCACGGCCGCTTCCATGGCAGACGCTTCCTGCACGCCCTTGTTCTTTCCGCTCTGGCCGGCTTTCTTCCTGCCCCTGCCCTCTTCCGTCTCCATCGAGACCGGCGTAAGCTGGTAAATCGTGGCCGACATCGCCGGAATATTGATTTCTATGCTGTATTCCCTTTCGTCCCACTCCTGCTTTTTGGCCTTGATCTCCGCTTTCCGTACAATGCCGAAGCCGCCGTATTTCTTTTCATCCGACGTAATGATCGCTTTGGCCGCGCAGGCAAAAGGCACGCCTACCCGGAAGCGGGTATGGGCAATATTATCGAAGTTGAGCACGACAAGCAGTGTCTCTTCCGGCTTTTCCGTCTTCCGGACAAAGAAGAGGAGGGACAGATCCCGGTAAGTGCAATTGATCCATTCAAAACCGTCCGGATAATTATCCAGTTTCCATAGGGCCGGATGCGAGCGGTAAACCTCGTTCATGTCCCTGACATAAGCCTGGAGTTCTTTGTGAACCGGGTAATCCAGCAGGTTCCACTCCGCCTCCTTCCAGACCGTCCATTCATCATACTGCCCGAAGTCCTGCGTCATGAACAGGAGCTTTTTCCCAGGATGTGTCCAGAAATAACCGTAGAACGTACGCAGGTGCTGCGCCCTTTCCTCGAAGCTCTGCCCCGGCATCTTTGCGAGCAGGCTCCCCTTCCCATTGGAAAGCTCCCGATGGGAAAGAGCCAGTATGAAATCCTCCGAATATTGATAAACCATGGGCACGGTCAGGCGATCAAAGCTGTTCTTGCGGAAAAAAGGATCCGTTTTCATATACAGAAGCAGGTCTTCTGTCCAGCCCCTGTTCCATTTCATGTCAAATCCCAGCCCGCCATCCTCTACCTTTCCTGTCATGTTCGGGATCGCCGCGGTTTCATCCGCGATCAGAAGCACCCCGGGGAAATGCTTTTTGAACTGGCTGTTCAGATGCTTCAGGAATTCCATTGCCTCCAGGTTTTCGTTTCCGCCAAACATATTCCTCGGCGCGTTTTCCTGCCGCCCGTAATCCAGATACAGCATCGACGCAAGACCTGTAAGCCGAAGTCCGTCAATGTGATATTCCTCCGCCCAGTAAAAGGCGTTGGAAATCAGGTAATTCGTGACCTCCAGGCGCTGGTGGTTATACATGAACGCGCCGGAAACAGGGTCGCACATACGGCTGGGATCCGGATTCTCATAAAGAGCCGTTCCATCAAACATGGAAAGGCCTGAACCGTCGCCCGCAAAGCCGGCCGGATTCCAGTCAAGGATCACGCCAATTCCATCCTTATGCAGCCTGTTGACAAGATAGCGGAAATCATCCACATTCCCAAAACGGGATGAAGGCGCGTAAATGCCGCAGCTCTGATACCCCAATGTCGAGTCATCCCGGAATTCCATGACGGGAAGAAGCTCCACATGGGTGAAGGATTGCTTTTTTGCATAAGAGGCCAGACGGTCGGCAAGCTCCCGGTAATTATAGTACTCGGAATTGTTGACCGGCGTGCCGTCCTCATTGATTTCCTTCTGCTTTCTATAGAAGGTGCCCAGATGCACTTCGAAAATGGACATCGGCCTCTCTTCGTGCTTAAGGCCCGCCTTTTCCTTCTGCCACGCATCGTCCTTCCAGGCAAATTCGTCCAACGAACGAATGATCGAAGCGGAATTCGGGCGAGCTTCGAAACCATAGGCATAGGGATCGCTTTTCAGCATGGTTTCATAGCCTCTGCGCCGGATCTCAAACTTGTACATCATGCCCTCCCGGGCGCCTGGAACAAAAAGCTCAAATATACCGCTCTCCGAAACCTTCTGCATCATGTGCCGGCGGCCATCCCATTGGTTGAAATCCCCCACCACGGAAACACGCATGGCATTCGGCGCCCATACGGAAAAGAGCACTCCGTCCTCTCCCTGGAAGGTGCCGGGATGCGCCCCCAGCTTCCTGTAAACATCGTAATGAATACCTGCCCCGAATTTCTTCAAATCCTCATCCGTCCACACGGAAGGGAATGCGTAAGGGTCTGAATAATTCTCCTCACGCCCATCCGAAAAAGAAACGGCTATCGTATATCTCGGCAGCTTCTTTTTCCATCCTGCTTCTTTTGGAATCAAAACCGCGTAAAATCCAGCCTCATCGGCAAGCTCCATTGGGAAGCTCCCCTTCCCGTCAAGACGCGCGGACACTTCCTTCGCGCCTGGAAGAAACGCCTGGATCAGAAGTCCCTCTTCAATCAAATGGGGGCCCAGGATGCGTTTCGGCTCCGCGGATTCCACATAAGTCACCTCTTCCACATCCGCCCAATTCATTACATTGTACAGCTTCTCAGTCATCGTTTCCTCCCTCCGCGCCCTGCGGCCCGCTGTTGTTACCGTCCGGCACAACATCTGCTGCCAAAGAATTCTCCCGCCGCGCGCTGCCTTCAAATTCCCTTGTCACGCTTTTCAACCCGGTACCGGCATCTCTTAATGCCGCCCCATACATTTCCTCAGCCGGTCCAGGTGCAGCCATACCACTACCCTGCATTGTCCCGGCGTTTTCCGATACTGTAATACCGCAGTCCTGCGTCGTAATATCATTCTCCGACGTTGTAATATCGCCATCCCGCGCCCTAATATCATTCGCTGACGCTGTAATGCCGTCCCGCGCCATATTATCATTCGCTGATGCTGTAATATCGCCATCCCGCGCCGTATTATCATTCGCTGACGCTGTAATGCCGCTGCCCCGCTGCCGGCGCTTTTTCGGCGGTCGGAAATCCACGTCGGGAACCGCCTGAAGGACCACAATGGAACGGGGTTCCACTGCCTGCTGCCTTCTCCCGACCCAATCGGACGACTCCACGAAGGGGATACGCGAATTCCCCCCATCGGTATAATCCTTTTGTTTTTCCCTGTTAAGCCCTGTTTGATTATCCCCGTCAGAATCCTTCTTGCTTGCTCCGTTAATGCCTTTTGTTTCTTCTCCGGCCTCCCCGGTCATTCCGCCGTCTGCCGCCATCGTATCGCGTACTGCCTGTCCGGCCTGCCTTTGCAAATCGTCTGCCTCCGCTTTCGACAAAACAGAGGGTGGATGCCTTTTCTCCAAAGCGGCCTCCTGGCTCTCCCGTTTCCGTCCGGAAGCCGCGGCACCGCTTGCCTCCACAGCTTCCGAATTGCAAATTCCGTTGACATCCTCCCTCGCCGTGTCGATAACAACCTCCCACTTCGTTCCGGAGGGGGGATGAGGAAGACCGAAATCATGCCTCTCCCAGTGGAAATTATAAAGGACCAGGAACGTTTCGTCATCGGCATACGCGCCGGCATACATTACCCCAAGCTCTCTTCGGTAATTCTCCATGTCCGCGCGCCAGGCATTCTCCCCGTGAAAGCTTATATCCGGAATCCCAAAACCTTTATAATCCAGATTTCGAAGCTCCGCGGCCTGATGGAATACCTTGTGTTTCTGCCGGAAATGAATCATATATTTCACGAATTCATAAATGTCCCGGTTCTTCCTGACAAGATCCCAGTCCAGCCAATTGATTCCATTGTCCTGGCAGTAAGAATTGTTGTTTCCCAGCTTGCTGTGGCCGAACTCGTCTCCCGCGGAAATCAGGGGCGTCCCCTGGGAAAGCAGGAGAAGGACAAAGGCGTTTCTCAGCATCCTCCTCCTCAGGGAATTCACCGCTTTTTTCCGGCTCTTCCCTTCCTCCCCGCAGTTCCAGGAATGATTTTCATCCGTCCCGTCCCTGTTCTGCTCCTGATTATCCTCATTATGCTTCCGGTCGTAGCTCACCATGTCCATCATCGTCATGCCGGAGACATTAGCCATATACTGGATACAGGCCCTGTCCGAGGGGTTCTGCCGCACTCTCGCCATCAGGGCCCACAGCATATCGCCGTCCCCCTTCAGAATCCTCCGCATGTCGTTCTGGAAGCCGTCATTATAATCCGCGAGATAGCGTATCGGCGGTCCGGCCTGGCCCGGCATGCCCGAAGCCCCCTGCGTTTCGCACCCCTCCCAACTGTCCGCCCAGATTTTAAATCGGGAAAGGTACGGATCCCTGGCGATCACCCCGTACGGGGCGCGTCCGACGATATGGATGCCGTCCACATGGTACCGGACCCTCCAGTAGCGCATGACCCTGTTCACGTAATCCGGCAGCATCTCGTCCGTAAAATACAGGTCGATAATGATCTCGATGCCGTTCTCATGGAGCTTAAGGATCAGGTTCTGGAATTCGTTCTTCGGGTTCCTGTGGTCGCTGGTGAAGGCCGACTTGGGGGCAAGCTGCAGGGCATCGCTGGTAAAGCCCCAGTAATTGATCCTTCCCGTGGGCCTTGCCGCTTCCTTCGGGACGGGGATCCTCCCATAATTTGGAAGCATGACCTCATTAAATTCGTACGGAGGCATCAGCTCCACCGCGTTAATCCCGAGATCCTTAAGATACGGGATCTTGTCGATTATCCCCTGGAAGGTGCCCCGCCTGTCCTTCGGCAGCCCGGAAGATGAATGTGCCGTGAACCCCCTCACATGAAGCCGATAAATAATCATTTCATCATAAGGGATCCCGACCGGCCTGTCCTTTTTCCATTCCTCGGAATATTCCGGCACCGCCACAGCCTCGCCCACCGGAGTCTTCAGGATTTTTGTCCCGTCCCGCAGATTCCCGAATTTTTTCCTTCCGGAAAAAACCGGCCCGTTGGGATCCGTGAAAACACTGCCGTCGGCCTCATACGCATAACACAGATCTTCTATCCCGCCATATGCGTCCTCCGGTATCTCAAGGCGCCAGACATCCCCGATACGCAGTTCCCTGTCAAAAGGAATCTGCCTGACTCTTTTGTCATTACGGTAAAGGTTCAGAAACAGCATTTCCGTCCTGGCCACAGCCTTGAAAATGTAAATACCATTCTCCTTTTTAAGTCCTAACATGTCTTTTTCCTTAAATATGACTCACAGTACCATAAAGACATTTATAGCTGCATAAAGACAGTATAGCATAGAACTCCTTTTTCGGTATAGGAAAAAGAGAAAATATCGTAACTGTTCAGAATCCGGCCTTACAGTTTCTCCATTACAAGCTCTATCGGGCAATGATCCGACCCGAATATTTCCTGATGGATGGAAGCCCCCCGCATGCTGTCTTGCAGCTTCTTTGAAACGACAAAATAGTCAATACGCCACCCCACGTTCCGGTCCCGGGCCTTGGTGCGGTAGCTCCACCAACTATATTCATCCGTTTTTTCCGGGTAAAAATAGCGGAAGGAATCCACATAGCCGGAATCCAGGAGCCTTGAGAATTTCGCCCTTTCCTCATCCGTGAAGCCCGCGTTCATATGGTTCGAATCCGGATTTTTGAGGTCGATCTCCTCATGGGCCACGTTCAGGTCCCCGCAATACAGCACCGGTTTCTTTGCCTCAAGGGAAAGGATATATTCCCGCCACGCGTCTTCCCATTCCATCCGGTAAGGGAGCCTTTTCAGCCCATTCTGTGAATTCGGCACATAGACCGTAAGCACATAACAGCCGGGAAATTCCGCCGTGATCACCCGGCCCTCACGATCATGCTCAGGAATGCCGATCCCGTAGCTAACGTCCAGCGGCTCCTCCTTCGTGAGCATCGCCGTACCTGAGTAACCTTTCTTTTCCGCGTAATTCCAGTACTGAAAATAGCCCGGAGCCTCCAGCTCCAACTGCCCCTCCGAAAGCTTCGTCTCCTGCAGGCAGAACACGTCCGCGTCCAGCTTCCGAAAATCCTCCATGAAATTCTTTCCCATGACCGCCCGCAGCCCGTTCACATTCCACGAAATCAGTTTCCTTGCCATAATCCCCCTTCCCTCGCCCAAACACCGCTTGTCAATTTCGCCATTTCATCATATCATAGGTTATGAAAAGCCATCAAGGCTTTTCATAACCGTACTTGGCGAACCCCAAAGGAGTTTGTCTGCCAAAGGCGGATTTTGACGCGCTTTTCCTTAGAGCGCGTCAAAACCCTTAGACTTGCTCAAGAAAGACGAAAAGAAAGACGAAAAGAAAGGGAATGTAAAAAAAGATAATAAAGAAAAAGATAGTCAAATTAGTATCAAAAAAGTATTAAAAAGTATTACAAAGGGAAATTAAGAAAAAAGGAGAATGCTCATATGACTATTTTTGATATTTTCACTTTACTTGGAGGCTTGTCATTTTTCATTTACGGGATGGGACAGATGTCAGGCAGCCTTGAAAAGATTGCCGGTGAAAAGATGGAGGTTTTTATAAATCAGCTTACCAAAAACAAGTATATCGGACTTGCCATGGGCTGCATCCTGACCATAGCGATTCAAAGCTCTTCCGCCGTCACGGTCATGCTTGTCGGACTTGTGAATTCCGGCCTTATGGACATCAGGAACACCATCGGCATCATCATGGGATCGAACATCGGGACAACGATCACGGCGTGGATCATGAGCCTGGTCGGGCTTTCAAGCGACAACCCCTTCGTCCGCATGCTAAAGCCTGAGTCCTTTTCCCCGGTCCTTGCCTTTATCGGTATCGCCCTGATGATGCTTTCAAAATCCCAGAAAAGGAAGGACGTCGGAAACGCTCTGCTGGGCTTTGCCGTATTAATGTACGGCATGATGCTGATGAGCGGCTCCGTGGCTCCCCTTGCGAATTCCCCCGCTTTTTCAAAGATCCTCCTCCTGTTCAACAACCCGGCCCTGGGAATCCTGGCCGGCCTCGTGGTTACCGCCATTATCCAGAGCTCGGCAGCTTCGGTGGGCATGCTGCAGGCCCTGTCCATGTCCGGCGGGATTACCTATGGCATGGCAATTCCCATTATCATGGGCCAGAATATCGGCACCTGCGCCACCTCGCTGCTTTCCAGCATCGGCGTTGGCAACAACGCGAAAAGGGTTTCCGTCATCCACCTTTCCTTCAATCTGATCGGAACCGCGGCATTCCTGCTGCTGTTTTACGCACTGCATTCCATTTTTGATTTTCAGTTTGTCAGCCACGGAATCAATCCCGCGGGAATCGCACTCTGCCACAGCATATTCAACATAGGGACAACCGCGCTGCTCCTCCCCTTTTCCGAACAATTGGTGAAAATCGCCTCGTTCATCATCAAGACCAAGCCGGAGGAGCAGATCGCCTTTTTGGACGAAAGGATCTTCGCGACTCCGTCCATCGCCGTAAGGGAGTGCTACAAGCTGTCTGTCGAAATGGGGGAGAAGACCGGGGCCTCGGTTCAAAAAGCTATTGAGAATTTTCACAATTATTCCGTGGAATTGAGCGAATCCATCGACAAGATGGAGGATGAGATCGACCTCTATGAGGACCACATCGGATCCTACCTCGTTCGTTTATCACAAAGCTCCCTGTCGGTTAATGACAACAGGAAAACCGCGAAAATGCTTCACACGATCGGGAACTTTGAAAGGATCAGCGACCATGCGCTGAACCTGGTCGAATCCTCCAGGGAAATCAATGAAAAGAAGATTGAAATGTCCGAAGAGGTCATTTCGGAACTGGGCAATCTGGAGAAGGCAATTACCGAAATCATACAGATGACCGTGATGGCCTACGAAACGACCAATATCCCCCTTGCGGAAAAGGTAGAGCCGCTGGAACAGGTCATCGATATGCTCACGGAGACGATCCGGCTGAATCACATCAACCGCCTGCAAAAGGGCGACTGCACGATCGAAAGGGGCTTTGTGCTTGCCGATCTTCTGAACAATTACGAAAGGATATCCGACCATTGCTCAAATATCGCGGTGGCCATCCTTGAGGCGGACGCGGACGCCTTTGACCCCCACGAGTATTTGAGACAGATCAAAACACTGGACAACCCCCGCTTTAGGAAAATGTTCAATACCTACAAGGAGAAGTACGGAGCGTGAATGCCCTACAGCTCCGTCACCACCTGGAAAATTAAAAATTTCAGGTAACGGGAATTCTCCTCCGCCTCGAATTGCGACGTATTAAGCAAAACGGGGTGGTCGGGGGATTGGGATCTTTGTTCCACGAGGCGCAGGCGCTTCTTCGCCGCCCTGGCTGCCTCCTGCAGTGTCTTTATGAACAATCCTTCCGTCATAAAATGAGAGCAGGAGCAGGTAGCGAGGAAACCGCCCTCCCTTACCAGGGCCATTCCGCGCCGGTTGATTTCCCGATATCCCTGGACTGCTCGTTTTGTCGCCTCCCTTGATTTCGTAAAGGCCGGCGGATCCAGGATGACAAGATCATAGCGTTCCCCTTCCGACTGCATTTTCGGAAGCTCCTCCAACACATCCGCCCTGCGAAATCGGACACGTCCCGAGAGCCCGTTCCGGGCAGCGTTGTCCCCGGCCTGCGCCACCGCCTTTTCGGAAATATCCAGCCCGAGGACATCCCCCGCGCCGGCAATCCCCGCGTTTAACGCGAATGTCCCCATGTGTGTGAAACAGTCCAGCACACGGATGTCCCTTCCCGCCCCCTCTGCCAACCCCTTTACGAGTCTTTGCACAGCCAGCCTGTTATATTTCTGATCCAGAAAAAATCCCGTCTTCTGCCCTTCCGCCACGTCCACCAGGTAACGGATGCCGTTTTCCGTGATTTCCACATCGGTATCGAAGGGATCCCCCAGGAAGCCCTTCCTCGGCTCCATCCCCTCTTTTCCGCACACCGGGGCGTCTGACCGCTCATAAATCCCCCGGATCCGAATTCCGTCCTTCGCCATGGCTTCGCACAGAAAGGCGAGCACATCTTCCTTCACCCGGTCCATCCCCAATGACAGGGATTCAACAACCAGGACATCCTCATATTTGTCAACCACAAGGCCGGGAAGCCAGTCCGCCTCTCCGAATACCACGCGGCAGGATCCCATATCCCCGCCCATGATCATTTTCCGATACTCCCAGGCTGCTCCTGCCCTGCCCCTCAGGAATTCCCCGTCCGGCGGCTCCTTACGGTAACGCGACAGCATCCGCACCCGGATCCGGGAACGGGAATTGAAAAAGCCGTAGCCCAGGAGGAAACCGTCAAAATCCTCCACCGCCGCCATATCGCCGTCCGACAGGCCTTCCGATGTCCCGGAAATCTCATTATCAAAAATCCAGGCGCCTCCCGCCTTCAATAACCGCCCCTCCCCCTTCTTCAGGACAATACTTCCCTTCGGGGCAAGAATCTCCTCAAGCCCCAAGCACAAGGGGACGGTCCTTTTGTGTTTTCTCACTATCTGCTCCATATACATCACCCAAGCCTAAAATAACATCGAAGATGATTTCCATCGGCACAAAAGGACCGTCCCCTTGTGCCGCCGCTCCGGTTCAGTGGAAAAGGCTGTCAACCGGCGAGTAATCGTCCGTCAGAAGAATGGCGTCCTCCCGCACGGGCATCCTCTCCGCCCCTTCCGGAAGTTCTGTCTTCGCGCCGACAAGAAGGTAATTCGTTCTCGTTTCATTATCCACATCACGGACCCGGAGAATACCTGTTTCGGGAAAAACCTGCGAAAGGGTTTTGTATTCCGCCTGCAGGAAAGCGGAATGCCTGCCTTCCAGGGAACCGATCACATTGATCACGAACACGCCATCCTCCCGCAGCGCGGCATACGCCGCCCGCATGAATTCCACAGTTGTCAGTGTCCTCGCCGGAACACCGCCGCCAGCGAAGGTATCGTTCATAATGACATTATACCCTTCCGCCTGCTCCTCCAGGAAGATCCGTCCGTCCCCGGTATAATTTGTAAAGCGCTCATTCCCCGGATCAAAAAGCTCCAGTGCCTCATCCAGGTAAAAGTATTTCCTGGCGGTATCGATCACGCCCTGATCCAGCTCCACCACGTCAATATGATCCGCCTCATGTTCCTGTCTCGAAAGGAACCATTTCGGATAACCATACCCTCCCCCGCCAAGCATCAGGAACCGGAGCCGGTCCTCCTCTGTCTTTCTCTTCGGAATGGCATCTTCATAACGAGCCAGATAGGCCGAATACGGGAGAAATCTTCTTTCATCCGTGTACGTCGCCGTCATAAAGCTGTTCTGGCTTCCCAGATTCAGAAAACGCACCTTGTTCCCATTCACCTCGTCCTCAAAGACCATGATATGATTGTATTGTGAGTCCGCCTCATAGATCACATTGGCAAAACTGCGGCTCTGCAGGGCGGGAAAGGAGCAGAGCCCCAGAACCGCCGCGACGGCAAGGGACACTGTCCAGGTTTTTTCCCTGGCAAGCAGCGGGAGCAAAGCGCATACCACTGCCAGAATGCAGATGATCCGCATGGAGCCGAAGGTCGGGATCAGCCAGAAGCCGCCGGCAAAGGTGCCCGCCAGCCCTCCAAGGGTGATAACGGCGTAATATAGTCCAGAGGAACGGCCCAGCTCCTCCATGTTTTCCGTGTTTTCCGAAAGCAAAACCGGCGTAAACATCCCGCAAAGCATCGATGGAATGAAAAAAAGCAAAACCGCGCTGGCCATGGCGCCCATCCGGAGGCTTCCGGTCAGGTCTTTCGCGAAAGTCATAACCGCTGTGGCAAAGAACGGAACCAGCATAATGCTTGCTGCAAGCGACAACAGCAGCAAGGTTTTTACGTAACGCCCGCGCTTAAGCCTCCCGCCCAGCACATTGCCAACGCTGCTCGAAAGCAGGATCATGCCGATCACCACCGTCCAGACATCATTGGTGGAACCGAAAAACGGTGAAAGGATCCTGGAGGCCACCAGCTCAAGGATAATGGACACGGTATTCACCATAAAGATAATGAAATAATTGCAGTACTTTGTCATCAAAATTCCCACTCCTGAAATCATAATTGAAAGGCAAGCCTTTCAGGATTATATCATTGACAGGGCGATAAGGCAAACGAAACGAGGCTGAGCGAAACAGACGTCCCCCGTCCCCTGTTTCGTATGTCCCGCCGTTTCCCCTGTCTCGTATGCCTCTCTGTTTCCCCCGTTTTGTACGCCCCACTGTTTTCCTTTGTTCGACGCGCTTTTCGCGTTTCAAAGTTCCTTGACAAATGCAGATATTTTGTTATGCTACTTTCAGTTTTCTACTCTATTTATTTATACAACTTGTTATTATTTAGTCCATCCGCTTGTATCGATTCTTATCGTATGGATTCGGATTCGTCAGTTTTGATGATCATTTTAATCAATCGTTGTTTTCCGCACAATAAGAAGCTGCCTTCTATCATGCTATCATGCGGAAAAGGAAAAACGCAAAATCAGATCGAGGCCATAAGGGCAGCGGAGGCGCTTTCCACCATGCGGAAAAGGGAAAAAAATCATGTTACTACTCAGGTAGCCGCTTGCACTCGCTGCAAGCGGCGTACACATAAGCCGAAAAGCAGGCAAAAGACGCATGGGAATGCGCGTAAGCGCCGCGTCTTTTGCCGTAACTGCTCAGGACACCTGAGCAGTTACAAAATCATATCGAAGCCACAGGGGCAGCGGAGGCGCTTTCCATCATGCGGAAAAGGGGAAAAGAAAATGCATCGTGAATTTTTAATGGGAAATGAAGCAATCGCGCTGGGAGCCATTGCGGCCGGTGTGAACCTTGCCGCGGGTTATCCGGGCACACCTTCCACGGAGGTTCTGGAAACGATCGCGAAGCGGCGTCCGGATGACCTTTATGTGGAATGGTCGGTAAACGAAAAAACGGCAATGGAGCTTGCTGCCGGCGCCTCCTATGCCGGCGCCAGGGTATTGCTCACCATGAAGCAAATGGGTCTTAATGTGGCGGCCGACCCCCTGATGTGCCTGGAATACATTGGCGCAAGAGGAGGGATCGTGGTGCTTGTGGCCGACGACCCCGGGCCGATCTCCTCGCAGACGGAACAGGACACGCGCCATTTCGCGTCTTTTTCCAAGGTTCCCTGCCTGGACCCCTCCACGCCCCGGGAGGCCTATGAAATGACACAATTTGCCTTCCGGCTTTCGGAGGAATATGGCACGCCGGTCTTTCTTCGTTCTACCACGCGCGTTTCCCACGCCTATGCCTCCATTGACGTTAAGGACGAAGACGAGTATGAAAAAAACCGTCCGGACGGCTTTCATAAGGATCCGGGACGCTATGTCATTTTCCCAAAGCTCTCTTATGCCAATCACCGCAAGATAGAAGAAAGGAATGCTCTCCTTTCCGATGTTTTCTCCGACTATGAGGGAAACAGGATCTATCCGTCTCCGGATCCCACCTGCCAGAAGGGCATCGCAAGTGGCGGCATCAGCTTCACCTACGTGATGGAGGCAGCCGGGGAACTCCAGGAGGCTTATGGGAACGCGGGATCGGCGCGCCTTTTGAAGGTCTCCACGCCTTTCCCTTTCCCGGAGAAAAAAGCCCTTGAATTTCTGGATGGCCTTCAGGAGGTCCTCTGCATTGAAGAACTGGACCCTGTCATTGAGCGGGAGCTAACCTATATTGCCGGAAAGCATGGCCTGAAGGTACGCATTCTGGGAAAGCTTACAGGAAACATCCCTTCCTCCGGCGAAAACGACCGGGACACCGTAAAAAATGCCATGGCGGATTTCCTTGGACTTCAGGCCGACACTGCAGCAGATATTAAAGCCTGCGACGAAAACCCTATCTCTCCGCCCCCTCTTCCCGTGCGTCCCCCGGTTCTCTGCGCCGGCTGCCCGCACCGTGCCTCCTTTTACGCGGTAAAAAAAGCCATGCAGGGCAAGAAGAGCGTTTTTTGCGGAGACATCGGTTGCTATACCCTGGGTAATGCCGCCCCGCTCAATATGGTGGATACTTGCCTTTGCATGGGTGCCGGCCTGGGCATCGCGCAGGGCATCTTCCATACAGAACCGGATACGCACTGTTTTGCCTTTGTCGGAGACTCCACCTTCTTTGCCTCCGCCATCCCCGGCGTGGTAAATGCCATCTATAACAAAGCCGAATTCACCCTGGTCATCCTGGATAATTCCACTACGGCCATGACGGGCCACCAGCCGCATCCGGGCACCGGAAGGACCCTGATGGGCGAAGAAGCCCCGATCGTAGATATCGAAGCGGTCCTGCGAGGAATCGGAGTTAGCGAAGTGGAGTGCTGCAATCCCATGGATCACAAAAAGTCCGTAGAAACCGTGCGGCAAATGGCCGGGAAGCCGGGTGTGAAAGCCATTATCTTCCGCTATCCCTGTATCGCGCTAATGAAGCCAGGCAAAAGCAAGGGGGTTTTCAAACAGCAAAGCCTAACGATTGACGCGGACAAATGCACCGGCTGTCTGCATTGCGTCCGGGAGATCGGATGCCCCGCCCTCGTCCCTGTTTCCGGCGAAAGCAGGACGCCCAGGGACAATGGAGAGGAGACGCGGACGGCGGCCCCCATCCCTTCCCGGGAACACACGGGAAATGAAGGGAATATCCAAAAACAGAAAAAGGTGACAATTGACGCCTCTCTGTGCACCGGCTGCGGCTTGTGCGGACAAATCTGCCCATCCAATGCCATTGTCAGTCATAAGGATCTGCCTGCCGGATAATTACGCACGCGGTGAATCGGACGTTTCATAGAATGCGGTAATTGTTCAGTCTAACTGAACAATTACTACATAATCACTTAATAGGTTCAGTCTAACTGAACAATTACTACATAATCACTTAATAGCAGGGTGTATTCATGGAAAATTGCAAAAACATCATTTTGTGCGGTGTTGGCGGACAGGGTACCGTGCTTTGCGCAAAGCTAATTGCCGCAGCCGCAATGAACAGAGGCTTTGATGTCATGAGCGCCGAGACCATCGGCATGGCGCAAAGGGGCGGCAGCGTATTCAGCCACATAAGATACGCAAATCCCGGAAAAGGAGGGCTTTATTCGCCTATGATTTCCAGGCATAGTGCTGACCTGATGCTTGCCTTTGAGCCTGGCGAAGCGGTGCGCATGCTGCCTTTTCTGAAAAAAGACGGGCTTGCCGTCGTCTCGATGCGTCCCGTCATGCCCGTTAGCGCCTCCCTGTCCGGACAATCCTACAGCGGGGAAGCCATGCTGGATTACCTGAAAAAATCCGTGAAGCGGCTGCTTCTTCTTGATACGGAAAAAGCCCTCCGCGCACTGGGTTCCTCCAGGGTACTGAACCTCCTGCTCCTTGGAGCCGCCCTTTCGGCAGGCGCTTTTTCAAACAAGGAACCGGGCAAAGATGCAATAAAAAAAGAAGTAGATGAAGCCGCAGCAAAGGAAACCTTAAAAAAGGCCACAAAAGAAATTCAAAAAACCTCGGAAGAAGCGCCGGAAGAAAAAACAGAAGGAATGTCCGGCGAAGCGGACGAAGCGGCAATAGAAATGGAACTGGGCATCGAGGATCTCCGCGAAGCCCTGCGGCGCCTCCTCCCGGAGAAGCTTCACGAGCTGAATTTCCGGGCACTGTCTTATTACGAAAAAGCATAGAAATTAACTATGCATCAAGAATAGTTAATACCAAATAGTTTTACCATGTTTAGCGACTCCACAAATGGGACATCGATGCCTGCGGCATCAGGTCAAAGCATGAACGTAACATGCATCAAACAGGCCAAAGCATGAACGCAGCATGCATCAAACAGGTCAAAGCATGAGCGCAGCATGCATCAAACAGGTCAAAGCATGAACGCAGCGTGCATCAAACAGGTCAAAGCATGAACGCAGCGTGCATCAAACAGGTCAAAGCATGAACGTGATAAATGAAAAGAAAGGAAATCGGAAAACAATATGCAAATTTCAAATGAACAGCTCGCATTAGTGAACAAACAGATTGCCGCATTGCGAAAGGCCGGCAGCTTTTACGGAAAAAAACTGGAGGAGGCAGGCATTGACAGCATAAGCTCGCCGGAGGATTTCGTCCGCCTTCCCTTTTCGGAAAAGAAGGATCTCCGTGACGCCTATCCCCTGGGGCTTATGACCGCTCCCGAAAGCGATGTCGTCCGGATCCACTCCTCTTCCGGCACCACGGGGCTGCCCGTCATTATCCCGTATACGGCAAAGGACGTGGACGACTGGGCTATCATGTTCAAACGCTGCTACGAATACGCCGGCATCACGAAGATGGACCGCATCCAAATCACACCCGGCTACGGACTCTGGACCGCGGGCATCGGCTTCCAGAATGGCGCCGAAAAGCTTGGGGCCATGGTCATTCCCATGGGACCAGGAAACACGGACAAACAGCTCCAGATGATGCAGGACATGAAAAGCACCGTGCTCTGTTCCACCTCATCCTACGCCCTTCTGCTTGCGGAAGAGATTGACAAGCGGGGAATCAAGGACAGGATTCACCTGAAAAAGGGCGTCATCGGTTCGGAGAGATGGAGCGAGAAAATGCGGCAGCGGATTTCAGAATCCCTGGGCATCGAGCTCTATGATATTTACGGACTGACCGAAATATACGGGCCAGGCATTGGCATCAACTGCAAATACAATACAGGGATGCATTACTGGGATGATTATATTTATATCGAGATCATTGACCCCGTAAGCCTGCAGCCCGTGCCGGACGGCACCCAGGGCGAAATCGTCATCACCACCCTGGTAAAGGAGGGCGCCCCGCTGATCCGTTACCGGACCCACGACCTCTCCCGCATTATCCCGGGAGACTGCCCCTGCGGAAGCCCTCACCCCCGTCTGGATGTCATCATGGGCCGCACGGACGACATGATGAAGATCAAGGGCGTTAATGTCTTCCCCAGCCAGATCGAGGAAGTCCTGAAGCAGTTCCCGGAAACCTCCAGTGAATACCAGATTCGCATTTCCCATCTGGACGGCAAGGACACCATGCGAATCTATGTGGAAACGAACGGTTCCGTGAACTTCCTGGATCTCGCGAACCGCATTGCCGCAAGGGTCAAGAGTGTCATCGGTTTCACCCCGCTGGTCAAGGTCGTAGAATTCGGCCTTTTGCCCCGGAGCGAGAAAAAGACAAAGCGCGTCATAGACGAAAGGTTTGAATGACGCTTTTTACCGACCGGTTGTCCGGGACAGTATGGAGGTCCCGGACAGCACAGATGACCCTGACAGCACGGATAAATATAATATAACAATTTTTCTTTACAATTCTTCTACTTCTGATGCAAAAAAAATATATTAATGATATTATAATGGCTGTAATCACGCTGCACTGTTTTAATGTATAGAGAGGCAAATCGTATGCGCTACAAAAAATGGTATGAATGGCTCATCACACTGACCTACTTCGGGATGCTGGGGGTTTTTACTTACCTGAATTTCTTCTCCGGGGAGACAATTCAGCTTGGAAGCATTATCGTGAACGGGGCAATGCTCGCCATTGTCGGAATCATCCTCTTGTCCAGCGACATCGGAAGTTTCTTCCCGGGCGGGCGGATGGCCGCCGACCTTGCCAATGTCACGGAAAAAATCGAAAAGGATGCTATGAATTCACATCATTTCCTCTGGAAACAATATCAGGATGAAAAGGATCCCCTGTTCACCGACCAGATCCTCTGGGAGCGTTTCCAGGATTACCAGTATGAACTGGACCGGATCGAGCATTCGGACAAGGCTTCCTACTACAAATGCGATATCGAGGACTATATCAACTACTCCCTGGTGGACACGGTGATGCACAGGAACCTCCTGAACCAGGTGCCCGGCGTCATGACTGGCCTCGGCATCCTCGGTACCTTCATCGGCCTGTCCATGGGTCTGCAGAGCTTCAGCACCGGGACCACGAACGAGGTCATGAACAGCATCAAGCCGCTGATGGACGGCATCAAGGTTGCTTTCCACACCTCCATCTATGGCATGGCCATTTCCCTTGTGTTCAACTTTGCCTTCAAACGGAAAGTGGATGATACAGAATCGGCGGTGCAGAGGTTCCTGACCGCTTACAAGAAGTATGTGCTTCCGGATACCACCACGGACGGGATCAACCGTCTCATGGAGCTGCAGCAGCAGCAGACGAACGCGATCTACTCCCTTTCCACCAGCGCTCCTCAGAAGTTCGCGAAGGAACTGTCGGATCTCCTGGCGCCGGAATTCAACCATTTCGACAGCACGCTCAAGAGCTTCGCGAATATCGCGACAAAGAACCAGATGGACGCGCTGCAGCTTGTGACAGAGAAGTTCATTTCCGAAATGAACCGTTCCCTGGAGGGCTCATTCGCCTCCCTTTCAGAGGTACTGCAGAGCACCCTTTCCCTTCAGCAGGATAATGAAAAGCATTTCCGCGAAATTTCCGAATTCACCGGTTCCACCGTCCGCAACATGCTGGATTCCGGGCAGCAGTCGAAGGATCTCATGGAGCAGCTTTACAGATATACGGACGAGGTGCAGAAAATGCAGTCCCAGATTGGCAATACCATCCAGGATTTGCAGGATATCGAATCCCACTTCCAGAATACCGTCATGAGACTGCAGAGCTCCACCGAACAGCTTACGGAATCCATTCAGGATGGTTACCGGGGCGTGGAACAGGGCTTTGAAAAGACCTCGGCTTCCATTGCCGAACTCAGCGAGACCCTTGCCATCCTCGAACGCCGTTACCAGATACGGGCAAATAAAAAATAGTAACCGCTTGCATAAGCAGGAAGAGGTAAATGATGCGTAGAAATGAAAGGACAAGAGACGAGGAAGTCACTTATTGGCTTTCTTACTCTGATATGATGGCGGGACTTCTTCTCGCCTTTGTACTGATCATCTCCCTGACAGTGCTGCACGCAAAGCTGCAATTTGACGAAAAGCAGGAGCAGCTTCTGGGCAAGGAACAGGAGCTGGTGGTTCAGGCCGGCATTCTGGATGAGGAAAGGGCGACCGTAGCCGCTCAAAGGGCCATTCTTGATTCCCAGCAGAAACAGTTGAACGCCCAGGAAGCCGCCCTTGCGGAGCAGGGGGAGCAGATTGCCCTGCAGGAGAAAACCCTTCGGGAGCAGCATGAACTGCTATCACAGTTCGAGGAACTCATGGCCCAGCAGCAGGCAAAGCTTGACAATATCATCGGTGTCCGCAGCGATTTGATTGAAGCCTTAAAAGCCGAGTTCAATGACTCAAACCTCCATATCGCCGTGGACGCGCAGACCGGAGCCATAACCTTCGATGCCAGCATCCTGTTTGACTACAACAAGTTTGAGCTGAAAGACACCGGAAAGGTTTTCCTCTCCGAGTTCCTGCAAAGATATGTCAACATACTGATGGGAGAAAAATACAGGGATTATGTTTCTGAGGTGCTTATTGAAGGGCATACGGATCTGGAAGGCGACTACCTCTTCAACCTTGACCTGTCACAGAAGCGAGCCTATTCCGTTGCGGAATACTGTCTGGCGGATAACAGCATGATACTTGATGCCGCTTCCCTGGAAGCTTTCCGCTCCGTGGTGGCCACAGCCGGACGTTCCTACTCCAATCCGGTTTACGATGCGAACGGCAACGTGGATATGGCAGCTTCCCGTCGCGTGGATTTCAATTTCCACCTGAAGGATGAGGAAATGATCCGTGAAATGATTTCAATCCTGAATTCCGAAAACAACGCTGAAAACAATACCTCAGCTTCGGCGGGTACAACAGCGCCGACAAGCACTACGGCGCCGGCCAATACCGGCTCCCAGGTCGACGGACCTGCCAGCGAGATCCTGAGTAATGAACCGATTGGATGATTCCGGGCAACGATTCATTGACTCTTTCCAGGGCTGAAAAGTGAGATACAGTATCTGAACCGATTGGATGATTCCAGGCAACGATTCATTGAGCGAACGCGAAAGGCAGAACCATGATACAGGACATTTACCCCCACAGGCTCTTTAATCAGTTTCATCCTGACAAATTCCCCGGACCGGACAGCATAATGCTGCATTTCCGAAACGGCGGAATTCTCTGCAAAACGGCTGAAAGCCTTAGCTATTTTCGAAGGGATGAGCTTCCTTTGGAGCCGGCCTGCCAGTATCTTTTCACATTGGACAGGGAAGAATTTTTCCTCTGCACGGAAGACAATTTCCCGCTCCCGGAGAATCACAGATACCTGCCGGTTCGTTCGCTCAGGGAAATGAATCTATCCGGCGATGTACGTCACCTTATTTTTGCGGCCTATACCGCTTTCCAACTGTCCAACTGGTACAGGGACAACCGTTTCTGCGGAAGATGCGGGAAACCGACACATCCCGACCATGATGAAAGAGCCATTTTCTGTCCGGAATGCAAGCGGAAGATTTATCCCAGGATACTTCCTGCCGTCATCGTCGGCGTGACGGACGGCGACCGGATGATCCTTACAAAATACGCTGACAGACCCTTATCCTTTTTCGCCCTGGTTGCGGGCTTCAATGAAATCGGCGAAAGCCTCGAAGATACCGTGCGGCGGGAAGTCATGGAAGAGGTCGGATTAAAGGTAAAGAACATCCGTTACTACAAATCCCAGCCATGGGGAATCGTGGACGATATATTGGCCGGCTTCTATTGCGATGTAGACGGGGATCCCACGATCCGTCTCGACAGACAGGAGCTTAAAGAAGCCATATGGGTCAAAAGAGAAGAAATCATCGGACAACCCGTTGATTTCAGCCTTACCCATGAGATGATGATAGCCTTCAGGGAAGGAAAAGAGCCCCGGGCGAATCAGTGATTCGATGCATATAAGGAGGCGTGTACAAATAATGTAAGAACGCTGAGAACCCGCTGTTTATGCGGGTTCTCAGCGTTTTTTGTCGTTTCTGGTTTTAAAGATACGGCAAGATATGGTTAATGCAACTGGTCATATTCGCAGGTAATACTCAGCTTCCCTTCCAGCTCAGACCTCCGAAGGTTCTCCTTTATTCTCTGGATGACGGAAGGGACAAAGCTTTGTTCAATTTCCGAAAGAAGCAAAATAAACTGGTTGTCTCCGCTCTGCGTCACCACGTCGCTGCTTCGCAGCGATTCCCGCAAAATGCCTACGAACTGGGCGATTGCTTCGTCTCCTGTCAGACCACACCCCCTCTCCTTCTGCACTGTCAGGAGAACCACGCATGCGGGCCGGCTGTCATCGGACACCCTTCTGCCCATGAACTGGTAGATAACCCGGAAGCCCTCGCTGTTCAAAAGCAGGGCCTTTTGTTCCTTGTTCCTTTCACCAAAAATCATGCTAATGGTGGACAACCCGGACAGACCTTCTTTTTTCTGCCTGGCCGTGCCGCTGTACAGCTTGTAACCATGCTTGCCCCCCTGCTTCACGGAATACAATGCCTTGTCCGCATTATTGTAAAGCTCGGAATAGCTCTCGCCATCCTCCGGCGCGAAGGCGCATCCAATCGACGCGCCCAATGGAATCGACATATCCTCTCCCATTATCTCTTTGGCGTACTTCACAAGGCGGGTATTGATCTCATAGGACATGTTCGCGACAACCATCTCTTCTTTCAGATCAAGGCAGTATGCCACAAATTCATCTCCGCCAATCCTGCCTACAATATCTGTGGAACGCAGGGAATTACGAATAATTTTTGAAAATCCAACCAGCAGCTTATCCCCCATGCCATGGCCGTACAGGTCATTGACCAGCTTGAAACTGTCAAGGTCGATCATAAGCAGGGCGCCCACATTTTTCTTGCAGCACTCATCAATCTCCATCTGAGAGCTTGCCTTGTTCAAAAGGCCGGTAAGGGGATCTGTACTCGCCGTTTTACGAAGATCCTGAATCTGGGAGACATTCTGGATAATATTTCTGACCCTGCGGAGCAGCACATCTGCCCGGAAAGGCTTTCGTATAAAATCCATGGCTCCGTTTTCAAAACCGGTACTCTCCGTTTCCTCTGCCTGATCGGCGGTCATGAACATGAACGGGATAGTTTCCTGTACCTCGTCCTGAAGAACTCTCTGCAGTTCAAAACCGGAAATACCGGGCATCCTCAAGTCTGAAAGCACCAAGTCCGGATGTTCCTTATGAAATACCTCAATAGCCTCTTCACCGGAAGAGGCCGTCACGGTCTCATATTCCGATGCCAGAATATTCTCCGTCATTAGAAGCGAAACCATGACATCATCTACAATAAGAACCTTTTTCATACATGATCCTACCTGTCAAAAACCCTCTCTGATAGGGGAAGCTTTTTTAACACAATCCCCTTGCGCTTTGTTACTGATCAAAGCGACCGGGACACACTCTACTAATAGCAATCGTTTGTAACTATCTCGTTTACAACTATTCATTTAGCCCCAAACTTGCTTCAAAGCAGTATGAAAGAAGCCCGACTGAACAGCTATAATCGTTTTCCAAAGCATTACAAATCTTAAAAGAGTCGTGAAAACACCAGTCGAAATTTCAGTCGTGACTTAACTGCTGCGCTTTTTCAAGCCCGCTGTAGATGCCTTCCAATTCCAAAAGCTCCTGCCTGCTGCCCTGCTCAGCGATCCTTCTCTCTTCCACCACTGCGATCTGATCCGCCGCCCGCACCGTGGAAAGCCTGTGGGCAATGACAATACAGGTCTTCCCTCTGCTCAGCCTGTTCAGGCTTTCCTGAATCTCCGCCTCCGTCACGCTGTCCAACGCGCTCGTGGCCTCATCAAGGATGAGGATAGGCGGGTTTTTCAAAAAGACCCGGGCAATCGAAATGCGCTGCTTCTGCCCTCCCGACAAGACAATGCCGCGTTCCCCGACAAAGGTCCTGTATCCTTCGGGCATCTTGAGTATGTCCTCATGAATGCGCGCGTTCTTTGCCGCCTGATAGATTTCCTCGTCCGAGGCGTCAGGCTTGCCATAACGTATATTATCCATTACGCTGCCTGCGAACAGGAAAACATCCTGCTGGATAATGCCGATATTTTTCCGCAGACTTTCCTGGGTAAGGTCCCGTACATCCTGACCATCCACAAGAATCCTTCCGCCGCTGACGTCATAAAACCTTGGGATGAGGTGACACATCGTCGTCTTCCCGCCGCCCGATGAGCCAACCAGCGCAAAGGTTTCCCCCGGGTTTATCGTGAGATTGATATCCTCCAATACCTTCGTCCCGTCATCATAAGAAAAATCCACATGCTCAAAGCGTATCTCGCCCCTAACATCCTTAAGCTCCTTTGCGTCCGGGCTGTCCGAAATCTCCGGCTCCGTCCTCATCAGTTCCAGAAAACGCTCAAAACCGGCCATTCCCTGAGTATAAATTTCCATGAACTGCATGAACTTCCTGACAGGGGTGGTAAAGGTTGAAACATAAAGCGTGAAGGTGACAAGGTCGATATAATTCATCTCACCGCGCATGATAAGGAAGCCGCCGAAACTGATTACCGCCACCTGCATGATGCCAACGATAGCTTCCACGCCCGCGTTGAAGCGCCCCATGGCCTGATAATATTTCACCTTGCTTCGCTTGAAGGCTTCATTTGCCACACGAAATTTCTCATCCTCTGCCTCTTCATTCGCAAAGGCCTTGGATGTACGGATACCGGAAATCCCGCTTTCAATCGCCGCATTGATCTCACCTGTCTTTTTTTTGACTTCTTTGTTCGCCCGCTGCATTTCCATCCTCTGCCTCATGCCAAGGACAAGGCAGACAGGCATGAGCAGGAGAAGGATCAGGCTCAGCTTCCAGTTTATAAACAGAAGTACGGCAAGGGAACCAAAGATGGTCAGGGAGCAGGTCAGAATATTTTCCGGTCCGTGATGCGCGAGCTCCACGATTTCAAACAGGTCGTTGGTCACCCTCGCCAAAAGCACGCCGGTCCTGTGATGGTCGAAAAAGCTGTAGGAAAGCTCCTGCATATGGGTGAATACATCCCGCCTCATGTCCGCTTCCACCAGCGTTCCCATACCATGCCCAATCACGGTGACGAGATACTGAAAGAAAGCCCTCATCAGATAGGAAAGAAAGATCAACCCCATCAAAAGGAAGAATGTGCCAAACAGGCGGTTCGGAAGAAGCCTCTGCATTGACCATCTGGAAACAAAGGGGAAAACAAGGTCTACCAGAGCAATAATGACCGAAAGCAGCATGTCCAGAGCGAAGGTCCGCCAGTGAGGACGAATATAAGAAGCGAATACAGCCAGGTTTGGCCTTTTGTAATTGATTTTTCTTCTGCCAGTCTTTTCCACCTGTCCAATCCATCCCTTCCCGTGACTGCCCTGATTCCCCGTGCAAGCAGCCCTTCGCTTTCAGGTATCAACAAATCCCGACCACCCCGTCCTGTAAAAACCGATTATGCCATCCAGACTGCCGCGCGCCAGGCATCAGCGAATTCCAATTACCCTTTCCTGTGAAAGACGGTTATGCCGCCCAAGCTGTCGCGCAGCAAACATCAGCTAATTCCAATCACCCTGTCTACCGGCATGGAAAAAGCGATTCCCTGTCCCGCCGTGGAAAGGCCGCCGGCCTGGTTCAAAGCCGTCAGCACGTCATCCTTGACATCCTTCTTCACCAGAATCATAAGAATCTCCTTATCCGGCTGGATCACGATATGAAAAATGTCCTCCGCTTCCCTGTTGGCCGTCCCCCTCCCATGGATGACCGTACCGCCCCTTGCGCCGGCCTCCTTGGCCGCTTCCATGACAACCTGCGAATATCCGGCGTTTACGATACAGAAAATCATCTGGTAATCCGCGTTCTTCATGCATTATCCCCCTTGAACATCTCCCGTTCATTACTGAAAAATCCAAAAGAAGCCGCGCCCATGATGCTGCTCATCGGGATTGACGCCGCCACTCCCTTGCCATCCTTGACGGTTCGGAACTTTTCCGATAATGCCTCTTCAATGTCATCCAGACGGTCCTCTCTTACCGCGCTGAAAATAATCGCCCTGTCATTATCCGCAAGGCCAAGGTATTCCAGCATTTTTTCCCCTGCCGTCCCCTTCGCCGCCACGATCATCTGCATATTGATATCAAAAGACTGGAGCAGATCAGCATAAAAATCAGCTTTTTTCCTGTCCACGATTGTCACAAGAAGCTCCAGCCGGACAGGGGCGACTTGCCTTTGCCTCTTTGCAAGCTCCCGTCCGTTTTCCTTCGCGGCGGCTGCCGCTTCCGCTATTCCCTGCCAAAGCTCTATATTCTGCCTGGTCTCCTCCATGACCTGCCGTACGTATTCCCTGTTTTTCGATCCGCCGTTCTCCTTTTTTTCACGCTCAGAGATACCGCCTGATGCTTCGTGAGACCCGGAATCGGAAGAATGATCGGAGGAATGTCCTGCTACACCACTGACATCGTCCAAATAGCTATTGTCCATCAATCCAGATCCTCCCAGTCAAAATAGATAATCTGTTCATCCGCCGCGGAGAAAATACGGCGCATCGCCCTTTTCTCCCTGGCTCGCCTTGCCACAATGGCACGGAAGCCCAGCATCTGAATGGCAATCAGAGGCGTCATGGCCACCATGGCCACCATGCCGAAAGCCGCCTCAAGCACTGCGTCTTCTCCCCGGGCAGCCACACAGATGCCGACAATCAAGGGCAGGACGAAGCTGGATGTCAGAGGGCCGCTGGCCACGCCGCCCGAATCAAAGGCAATGGCTGTATACAGCTTCGGCACAAAAAAGGACAGCCCAAGGGACAGAAGATATCCGGGCACAAGGTAATAAAGAACGGAAAAACCCATGACCGCGCGCAATGCCGAAAGACCCACAGATAGGCCCACTCCAATAGAGAGCGCAGTCATCATCTGCCGGCGGCTCACATTGCCGTCCGTCACCTCCTCCACCTGATGGTTCAGGACGTGGATCGCCGGCTCGGCCAGAACCGTGGCCATCCCAAGGACAAAACAGAACGCGACGGCTACCGTACGGCTGTTTTCCGAAAGAGCCCTCCCGATTGTGTAACCCACGGGCATATAGCCCACCGTGACAGCCGTCAGAAACACCACAAGGCCAACGAGCGTATAAATCAGTCCGAAAAAGATCTGCAAGAGGCTTTGCCGACTAAGCTTCAAGACGGTTACCTGAAGCACAAGGAAGAAAAAGACCACAAGCCCAAGGGCGATGGAAACCTCCTTGAATGTATCCAGAATTGCTTCCAGAAGGTGAATGCCCAGATGGGCGTCTATAGAATATTCAGGAACCTCGTAGGTGAAGGTCCCATTCGCCAGCATGGACAGCGCGATCATGGACAAAACAGGGCCAATGGAGCAAAGGGCCACCAGCCCGAAGCTGTTTTCCTGAGCATTTTTCCCGCCGATCGAGCTGGATATCCCTACGCCCAGCGCCATGAGGAACGGCACGGTAATCGGTCCCGTCGTGACTCCGCCGGAATCAAAGGACAAGGGGAGGAAAACGCTCTTTTCCTTCTCAAACATCACCGCCACCAGGGCGAATATCATCATATAAAAAAAGAGAAGGAGGGATGCCTGGTCTTTTTTGAATACGATTTTGATCACGCCAAGAAGAAGGAAAAAACCGACCCCGAACCCTATGGTCATGATCAGCATTGTTGAATCAATGACGCCGCTGACCTGGCTGGCCAGAACGGACAGATCCGGCTCGGCCACGGTAATAAAAAGCCCCATCAGGAAAGATACCGACAGCAGGATCAGGAGCTGCCGCGATTTCGTAAGACCGGTACCAATGTGTTCTCCCATTGGGGTCATTGCCATGTCCGCCCCCAGATTGAAGGTCGCTATGCCGCCAATCAGAAACACGGTTGAAATCAAAAAAACCAAGAGTTCTTTGAAGCTCAGCGTAGCAAAGGGAGTGACATAAATAAGAAGCACCAATGCCGCCACGGGCATAGCCGATGAAAATGACTCCTTCAGCTTGTCCAGCAATGCTTCCCGAAGCTTCCTTTGAAACCGGCTGCCCTTGGCCGCCTCCTTTTGCCCGCCCCCGGACGCCTTTTGATCGCCATTGCCGGCCACAATATTACTACCGTTTCCTTCCTCGCCCATTTTCCCACCTATTGGAGCAGCGTTTTACCACTCCGATTACATGATATACCGAACCGCCCTGTCAGGCAAACCGGCTCCCTGCCCTCTTTTTTATTAAAATTACATTATATAAGAAATACCTTTAGTCCACAAGCCATTGTTTGCAAAATTTGCACAGCCATATCTGTTTCATGACGACTCAGCCTGATCGGGCAGTTATATACTTCCTGAGCTCATGATAAATTTTATCTTCATCCGGAGGACAGCCCATAATGCAATAGTCGAAATCCTTTGTACACTTGCCAATGCCCAGCGTCCCCTTCCTTCCCCGCATCCCCTGCCCTATGCCGATGCGTTCATGCAGTTTCGTAAGCAAACCCTCATCCGAAAGCCTCGACAGCGCGGCGATCAGCATACTATAGCAGGCACTGCAGGAATCCACCTCCTCCACGGCATAGGAGACATCGAGCATTCTCTGATGCCTTTCTTCTGAAAAAATCTCATCACCGCCCGGAGCCGGCCTTCTCCCGATTGTCTGAATCTCCGCCGCGTCTATGTCGGCGCTGCCGACTCCCAGTTTCTCCGCCAGCCTGACATAGGGAACATCGTCCGGGGAATAACCAAGGATTCGGCACGCATAGCTGTCCGTCAATACCGGATCCCGTGCCGCCATGACGCAGTTCTTCACCACCGGATTTCCACCCTCCTCGAAATCAAGGTCTCCGGAGATATGATCTACAACGATGAAGTCCTGTCGGATCACCTTTTGCATATAGGCAATCGGTTTATGAAGGCCAAGCCGGTGAAACCTGGATTTCTCGGCATTCGGAAGAAGGCCTTTTAAATTTTTCAAGGCACAGGTCATCTTTGTCTGGCAATGGCCTTTGAGCACCGGCACATTGATAAGGAAATCCGTCTGATCCACCACATCCGTAATTTGAATCTTCATGCCGTCCGCGTCTGCCTCGTGTCCTTTGGATTTCTGTGTGTCGATCAGCGGGACGTCAAATTGAGCTGCCAGCTCCCTGTAACCGCAGACATCAAAGGCTTCGCTGGTTCTGTCTCCCACCCAGGAGCCCTCTGCAATCACGATCCGGTGAAATCCATTCTCCTGCAGATAGGAAAGGATGCCGGCGACCACCTCCGTATGCGTCGTCGCGCCAAGCTCCGCCGGCACCGGGCAGACCAGGTTTGGCTTTATGCAAATCCTTTTCTCCCGGTCTCCGATCAGCGCGGCCAGGCCCGCGGCAGAAAGCAGCTCCTTTGTCATCGCCTCATATTCCGTCCCGTATATTTTCAGTATCTGGTTTTTCCCGAGCATACATATCCCCCGTTCTTCCTGTCGCCTGACCCTGACCGCTCGCGAGAGTGCCGGCTTCGTTCCATAGCACTTCTATTAATAATAAGGAAACGCTGATTTAAGCGTTTCCGGCGTCGAAAATGCGCCCGCACCACTACTTTCAAAAGGCATCTGTACAGCCGGCTGAACAGTTGCCTCGCAGTCTCATAGAGCCTTTTCCACGCTCTTCGTAACGACAACATCCGAACCAAGCCCAAGCACATCATGAATCAGCACCGTGCCCGCACTGACCGGTGCTGAAAGCTTTAGTTCTTTGATTTCCTTCATCACGTCAAATATCTTCCCCTTAGGAACAGGCCTGTTCAGACGCACGCTGCAAAGGGGCAGCTCTCCCCCTGAAACCAGCACGGAGGACGCGATCGTCCGTTCCGGATTCACAAGCTCCTGCCGAACATACTCCGCGCCTCTTTTGCACAGGTTGCCGCTGACATTAACAAGCTCCACGGCATCATTCTTCATTTCATATTCTGCTTCGATCTCGCAGCCATTGGGACAGACGATACAGGTAAACTCCCTTTTCATTCCACGCTCACCTCCAGCTTTCCGCTTCCTTCCAGCTTTTCCGCGTCTACCGTGAACTGAATCATTTCCGCAGGAATCGCCTTCTTCATCTTCTTCGATGCCACTTCCCTTCCATCCTGCCTCAGCACCACCCGGACGTCCTTCATCGGCCTGTTCACGCGCATGGATATGCGGAAGGGCCTGGTTCCGGAAACAGCCATGGGAACCGTATGATTGACATTCTTGTCATAAACGATCTCAATGGGACAGGCCGGCAAACGGCCCTCCTGCACATATTCCGCGGCGGCATCCGCAAGGCTCTCCGCCTCCAAAGAAACAAAATCCACAAGGTCATGTACATGAAGCACATTGCCCGCGGAGAAGATCCCGGGCACATTTGTTTCGAAAAACTCGTTCACCCTCGCGCCACGCGTCCGGCCGTCCAACTGCACCCCGGCATCAATGGAAAGCTCGTTCTCCGGAATCAGGCCCACGGACAGAATCAGGGTATCGCATTCATAATATTTCTCCGTCCCTGGGATTGGGCGCATATGTTCATCCACCTCGGAAACCGTTACGCCCTGAAGCCGTACATCCCCATGAACATTCGTGACCGTACGGCTTAAATAAAGAGGAATGCCATAATCCTTCAGGCACTGCTCTATATTTCTCGGAAGGCCTGACGGATACGGCTGGATTTCGAATACGGCCTTGACATGAGCCCCCTCCAGCGTCAGCCGCCTCGCCATGATCATGCCAATGTCGCCGGATCCAAGGATGACCACTTCCTTTGCGGGCATGCGGTTATAGAGATTCATATAAGCCTGCGCCACACCCGCCGTGAAAACGCCTGCGGGCCGCTCGCCCGGAATGGCCAGCGCGCCCCTGGTCCTCTCCCGGCAGCCCATCGCAAGCACGACTGCTTTCGCCTGATACTTCCGTATTCCGTCCCGGGTGACAACCGTTACCACCTTGTCATTCGTTATTTCCGTCACAGCCGCATTGACGATGCAGGGAATGCCCATCTCCCGCGCTTCATGGATAAATCGCTCCGCATATTCGGGACCGCTCATCGTGCTTCCAAAGCGCGTCAGGCCAAAACCATCGTGTATGCACTGCCGGAGAATGCCACCGAGATGCTTCTCCCGCTCCACCACCAGGATATCCTTTATTCCCTTGCGATAAAGCTCCACGGCGGCGGCCAATCCCGCGGGCCCGCCGCCCACGACCAGGACATCAAGCTGTTTTATTTCCATTATGCTTCCCTGACCTTTCCGTAAAAGATATTCGACCCCTGGCGGGCATAGGTGATTTCCTCGGGCCTCGCCCCGGTTTCCTGTTCAAGCATTTCCGCGATCCTCATCTGGCAGTAGCCCCCCTGGCAGCGCCCCATCATGGCCCTTGTCCTGTATTTCACGGCGACCATGGTCTGCGCGCCAAGAGGGTTCCGGATCGCGGCGAGGATTTCCGCCTTTGTAACCTTCTGGCACCGGCAGACCAGCTCCCCAAAATCAGCGTCCATTGCAATCAGCCTTTCCTGCTCCTCCTCCGGAAGCTCAGAGAACTTTGGAATCCCCTTTCTGACCGGGTCAAAGTCCGCGTTCTCCGGGAATTCCTCCCGCTCCAGCATCATTCCCACCACGTATCTCGCAATGGCCGGCGCGCCCGTAAGCGCGGGAGACTCCATCCCTACAAGGTTTACCGCCCTCGGGGCGATATCGTCCCTGATCTCGATCTTGAAATCCTGAATCACTCCTTTTTCATCCACCCATTTCGGCAGGATGCCGCAATAGGTGCGAATGTAATCCCCCCTCTTCACGTGGGGCCAGATCGCCATGGCGGCATCATAAAGATAATCTATATTCTTCTGCTCCACACCATATCCGGACGGCTTGTCTATATCCTCAGCCGTAGGACCCAGGAGAACGTTTCCGTCCGTCGTGACGGTTACATGGATTCCCATGTAAGTATTGGAGGGAACGGTATAGATCGGCATGGGTACCATGGAACCCAGACGGTTGTCGAGGATAATGTAATCATCCTTGGAATAAATGATTTTGTAACCCTTTATTCCGAGCATGTCCGATATTTTCCCGCAGGATAGGCCGGCGCTGTTCACCACCCAGCGCGTGCGGAACTCCTCCCTGACAGTACCGGGCGCCTGCCCGGCGGATTCCTGATCGCCGGAAACGGGATTACGCCCACCGGACGCCTCTGCCTTGACGGAAGCCTGCTCCCCTGATTCCCTTTCAGCATGGGACACCTTGCCTCCAAATGGCCACGTACGCGCCGTAATCACCCAGTTTCCTTCTTCATCGCGCCGGATGGCCTCGACCTCCCTCTGCAGGAAAAATTCGGCCCCGTTATGAACCGCGTTTTCCGCCAGCGCAATGGTCATCATGAAAGGGTCTATAATGCCGCTGTTTTCAGAAAGCAGGGCAAATTCCCCAAGCACTGAGGGGACCAGGCGGTGAAGTTCTTCTTTTTCAATCATCCTCAGGCCGCTTGCGCCATTCATCTCGCCCTGGCGTATGACCTCCAAAAGCCTTGCCCTTTCCTCCTCGGTATTTCCGACCAGCACCTTTCCGCAGCGCCGGAATTTGAAATCCAGTTCCTCCGAAAGCCGTCCCATTTCCTTGTTGCCCTCGACGCACATACGCGCCTTCAGGGTTCCCGGATCATAGGCAAAGCCACCGTGGCACACCCCCGTATTCCTTGCGCTCGTTTCATAGCCCACATCCGGGTTTTTCTCCAGCACGCCAATGCGGAGCTTGTAGCGTGAAAGCTCCCGCGCAATTGCGCAGCCCACCACGCCGCCTCCGATGACAATCACATCAAACAATTCCTCCATCCGCTTCTCCTTTTCTTTGTCTTTGTATCTTTTTTACAATAGCTGCTCCCCTGGATTATTATAACTTTACTTTTAAGCTTACCGTCATTATACTACGCGTTAGGCAAGCCTTTCATACTTCATTTGTGCCGCTGGCCAGGCACAAACGGGACTCAACGCCTGCGGCATTAAGTCAAAATATGCTTGATGCATGTTAATACCTGGGTTTTTCTGCGGCACAAGGAATGCCGCAAAAACTGGTGATTCCATATCTTAACCAAAAAAGCAAAAACAAATACCATCTGAAAGGAGTATTTATGTCCTTAACGCTTCAATGCGACGTCCATACACATACCCTGTATTCCAGGCATGCTTTTTCAACGATAGAAGAAAACGTGCGCGCCGCCCGGGAACAGGGCCTCTCGCTTCTGGGAACCACAGATCATTTCTCTTCAATCCTCTATCCGGATTTTCAGGAACTACGGCATTATCAATACCTTTTCAACTGCCATCTCATACCGAACGAATGGATGGGAATCAGAATCCTAAAGGGCTGCGAGGCCGATATCGTTGACATGGACGGACACCTCTTCGGGTGGGATATCGAGGTGGATCATTCCATCACCGGCGACCCCTTCACATACGGCAGTCCGCGCAGCCTTTATACGCATGTTACCAATCGGATGGATTATGTCATTGCCTCCGTACACGGGAAGTACTTCGCCCGGAACGCTACGGAAACGGAGTGCACGGAAATGTATATCCGTGCCATGGACAATCCAAAGGTCCTGATTATTGGGCACATAGGCCGCTCCGGCCTCCCCGTCAACGTGGACGAGATACTGCTCGCCGCGAAGGCAAAGCATTGCCTGATTGAAATCAACGAACACTCCTACGGGGGCAATACGGATTGCTGGGACAAATGCCGCCATATCGCCGAACGCTGTGCCGAACTGGAAGTACCTGTCTCTGTATCAAGCGATGCGCATATTTCCGCCAGCATCGGAAAGCTCACCCACAGCATCCGGCTCCTGGAAGAGATCAGTTTCCCGGAGGAACTGATTGCAAGCCGCAACGCGGAAAGCTTCCTGAAAGCCATAAGACATTGCCAGGCCTTGTCCTCATAAAGCATAGGTTTTGACGCGCTCCAAGGAGATGCGCGTCAAAATCCCTGCGGGATTCGCCAAGTACGGTCATGAAAAGCCTTTATGGCTATTCATGACCTATACTTTAACTTGATGCCGCAGGAATTAAGTCCCATTTGTGTCGCGACATCGGCACAAATGAAGGACGAAAGGAATCTTTCATAATCCTTTGTGGGGCATGGCCTCATGACTGGAAGTCTGAAAGTCTTGCCTTTCATATTAAAATGCATTATTGTATTGAGTTCAGGTACTCCTCACATTTTCCGATAACTTCCTGAAGGATATGGATATCCCGAAGCGCATCCCTCGTCTCCATCGAATGATTGGCCTCTTCCGTGATATAAAGCGTAATGCCCGCCCTTGCGCAGCCTTCTTTGATGACTTCCGTTTCAGCCCACGGATCTCCCGTCCCGTGAAAGGCAATGCCTGAAACCGGGACGGTGATTTCTCTTTCCCGGGCGGAAAGACTCGAATCCGGATCTATGGCTTCCATTTCATGGGTTTCATGAGCGACCATTTCATGAGCGGCAATGCCTGAAACCGGGACGGCAGCTTCCTTTTCCTGGTCGGAAAGGCCCGGTGGAAAATCAGCTTCCCCGGAACGACCGAAATTATCGGAATAACTGGAATCCGTGGGATGAGCAGATTTTAAGGAACTATAATAATTGCTGATATCCCCGGAATGGGCAAGAACTCGGAAGGTGTCCTCTAACGGCGTGAAAAAAATATTACGCCCATTAATTCCATGTTCTTTCTGGAAAACCGCTGCCGCCACAGTGCCTATGCTTTTTGACACAAACAAGACATTGTGCCCGATTTCCTCCCCGCGCAGAAACTCTTCCGTCTGCCTCGCGGCCAGGTCTGCCGCCGCCCTCATCTTTTCCGCATTTCCCTTAATCCCCCGGTCGAAGCCGGTGAAACTGATTTCAATCACGCGGTATCCGTGACTCTGCGCCAGCATCCTGGTGTAATAAAGCAAGGGTTTGTCATTATGATAACCTATGCCTGGAAGAAATATTGCGGTTTTGGATTCTTTCATACCCTATCCCTCCGTTAATTTCCGCTCCTTCACAATTTTTATTTTTCTGTTCTCCACCTCCCTGTAATCTCCTATCCCTCCGCAATCTTTCTTGCAGCGTATTCCCTCAGCACACCGGCCCATGTCCCATAAGCCGCATTTGTCAAATGCACATAATGATCGCTGCAATAATCCGGACGCAGATTTCCGTTCCCGTCAGAAAGCGGCGTCGTCATATCGATGAAATCCCATCCATTCTCTGCTGCCACCCGCTGCATCTCTGTGTTGAAGACGCGGATATTGTCATTATTGATCGGTCCCTTTCCCTTTCCTGCCAGAGTATAGGTCATGCTCATAATGACGAAACTCGCTTCCGGGGACTGCTCTTTGATTTTCGCGATCAACTGACAGTATTTCTCAACGCTGTCATTTCCCATGTCCAGATCGTTCTGACCGAACATCATATATACCTGGCGCGCCCCCACCATCTGCACGGAATCCCATATGTATCGCTGAGTTCCCTGATAAATCGGATGCTTCGTCTTCGATGAAATTGGCCAGAATGCATTATGCAGGCTAAAGCTCACCCTGCAAAGGAAATTAAACTGGGCAAGGAAAGGGTTCGACCTCCTCCCAAGGCAATAAGTCTGGAAACCTTCCATAATTGAATCTCCGACAAACACGGCGTTAGAAAAATACGTATTGATTTCCTCCTCCGTAGCCTGCCGTGTCTCCCGAACTTGAAGCGCCGCATCCATTGCCGCATCATGGCTTTTCGTTTCACCGGTCGTTTCCTCGCTCGTTTCACCCTGTTCCCGCTGTTTGTATATTTCCTTCAGCATCACCCCGGGACCGATTTCCACCTGCTCTCCCGCACTCTCCACCGCTTCCTCAGCAAAGACCGTCATGACCGGGTTCAAATTGCCCTGCAGGCAGCT
Organism: uncultured Oribacterium sp.; assembly: GCA_946413525.1. Classification (GTDB taxonomy): domain Bacteria; phylum Bacillota; class Clostridia; order Lachnospirales; family Lachnospiraceae; genus Oribacterium. The sequence continues at coordinate 35,487 of CAMKKZ010000012.1, read as the reverse complement.
CACTATGTCAGAACTCAGGGCAGCAAATGCCTGATCCGATAGATGGGCTGATTTGTCCCGCGGGCAGTTCGCTATCTCAGAACTTAATGTGGCAAAAACGCTGCCCTGAAAAACAGGCGATAAAAGCAAAAGAACAAGCACGGAAACGCGGCGAAGAAAAGCGGCCGGCTTCCGAATACCATATTTTGGCTTATTCGCCCTCCGCACTTTTTTCACTTCCCGTACTTTCTGAACCCCCTGAACTTTTTCTATCATTTCCTTTATTTCCATTGTATCCCCATCATTTCTGTTATTTCATTATATTCAGCATTTTCAGCAGTTTCATGATTTGCGCTTTTAAAATCCCAAAAATTCACTTTTGTTTGAGCAAAAATCCATTTTATTATAGCATATCATCCAAAACGTTCCAAGAAAGCAATTGTCAAAATTGCGCTTCACATACCTTTATAAACATTCAGCCTGTTTTCTTTTAGTATGCCGAAGGCCCTCCGTATGCGCTCGCCGCCATGCCGGTATTCAAATATCCCTTCCAGTTCTTCATCGGCGTAATCCTCCAGCCTTATGGCTGCCTCCGCCATAGCCTCGTACCTTTCCTCTCTGTAAGGCATTTTTCTGATCTCTTCCAAAGAGGTATATATGTTTCCAAGCAGGATAATGCCTATGGCGCCCGCGGCAGCGAGCCTCCCAATCAATGTCGGGCACCGTTTCGGCATATCTCCTTTCTCTTCATCTGTCAAAGCGGGTTTTGGCCGATCTGGATTCTGACCTGTCAAACCATCTGCAGGGCAAATCGGTTCATCTGCCAGTGCAGGTTTTAGCTGCTCTGGATTCTGACCTGTCGAGCCGCTTGCAGGGCAAATCGGCTCTCTTCTGAACAACTCCCAAAGGATCAGCAGGATGCCAAGGATGCCGCTTTGATACTGCAGGGCATAACGGCTTTGCCATGCATAGCTTTCTCTCAAAAAAGTGTACCTGGATAGAAAAACAATGAAGTGGCTACCGAGACCATAGAGTACAAGAAGAAAGGGGAACGCGGCCTGCCGGAAAAGCCCTTTCCGGACAAAGAGGAAGATAGAAACAGCATACATCAAGGAAACCAATAATCCCATGGCATACACCAATAAGCGGCCATCATCTCCAAAACGGGCCAATATTCCGTCAAGGATCTCCCCTCCCAGCAACATCGAGGCCAGTCCATTCAAAAGGAAGCCCGGAGCAAAGCCGGGACGCTCTTTGAAAAGATCAAACAGAGAGATATCGAAAACCCCGGCATATTCATAAACAGCAAAATGGTTGCTCAGAAGATACAGAAGAAGCGCCGCAAGGGCCGCGAGCACCTCCATTCCCCTTCCCTCTGACAAAGCCGCCTTCCCGGCATTCCATATTTCCCAAATGTTCCACAGCATGACGCAGCAAAGGTATACCGCCACATAAGGACCCGCCGTAAGAAGGCAGAGAAAGGGAATCATAAGGCATACAATTCTTTCCCACCTGCTCCTGTCTTTTCCTCTTCTGACGTCAAGAAGCAGGAAATGCCAGTAGAATAGCGCAAAAGACAGAAAATGGGCATAGCCGGAACCATTCAGAAGCATTTCCCATTTGTTCAGGCTGAAAAGCACGACGCAAAGGGAAACAAGGGGCAGAATCCCCATGCCCCTCCTCCTGACATAAGCCGCTATGGGGATCAGTGAAAGGGTCAGCCCTAGTATGCCGAGCAACCGGTCAAAGCTCAGGCTGTAAGAAAAAAAGCGCATATTCAGCCATCTGCAAAAATAGGTGAGCGGAATCCTGGTCAGGATATCCGGGACAAAAAACTTTCCCGGATCAAGCGCGTCCGGCAGGTAGGAATTGATAATGCGTATGTAGTCGGAATACGCCACATCCGCGGAGCCGTTTTTGACATACCAGATGAGGAAGAAAGAAAAAAGAAGGCCCGTCAGCACGGCGGAAAAACAAAACAAGACAGCAGGCGGGAACGCGATGGAACGCCCCGCCGGCTGCCTTTTATCCGATTCCAAAGATTTCTTCCGTGACATCCTGATAACCTTTCTTTTCGGGAACCTCCCGGAGGATGATCGTATTTTCCGGCCCCGAACCAGGCAAAAGCTCCGAAACATCCTGAATAAAATGAATTCTGGTGCCCTGTCCGGTCTTTTCCGGGTCGTAAACCTTGAAAAAGGTATCTCCGTAGAAATCGCTCATTCCATACTTGTTTTCCAGAATATAAACCTGGCGCCCCAAAACCTCCCCAATCCCGTATTTCAGAACCGTTTCCTCCGCCAGGGAATTCATCCTCTGCTGGTTTTCCCAAAAATAAATATTCCCATAATGGCTGCGGTAATACTTTTCAACAGGCAGCACAAGAGCTGCGTAAGCGAGAAAAAAAATCGTCAGAATCCAGGCAAAACGCCTGGACAGCCTCCGGCCCCAGGCCTTTCGCTCACGCCGCCCCGACAGCGGGATAATTCTCCTTCCTCCGCCCTGCCCGCCATTTTCAGAGCCCCCCCTTTCTGCACGTATATACATTTTCCGGGAAAAATATTCCCCGGAAAGGTGTGCCGTAACGGAAATCATATAGGAAAGATACAAAAGCGCGGCGGCATAGCTCACATAAATCCAGCGCATCTCGACCCTAATCGTTACGGAGGAGCAGCCAATGCAAAGAGCAATAAAAGAAAGGAAAAGCACATTATGACCTAGGAAACGGGACTCTCCCCATTTATTTCCCGCACAGGCAGCACGTCTGGCCCGGACAGAGCCTTTGGCAGCGGAATCCCTCTTTGTATCCCCTGAATTCACGGACTTATTCCCTTCACCCTTTTTCCCCTGTTCCGAACGCCGCGGCAAAAGGCTCAGGTAAAAATAGGAAAAAACGATAAGAAAAAGTGGAATCCAGGAAAGACAGACAAGCATCCTGATATTTGGAGCCACATCCTCCCACGTAATGCCGGAAAGGTGCTCAGGCCCCGGGTTCAGGGAAAACAGATAGGCCACCTGCTCGCACGCGAATCCCATTGCCTGCGGAAGGGAAAAGGTCTCTGTCACTTCCGTCCCGCCCGTACCCGCCGGAATCGCGCTGCCAATCATGATTTTCCGTATGGCAAAAATCAACGCAAAATTCAGGGCAGGCAAAACAAGCCTATTCATAAGACCCTCATTAACCCGTCTGGCCCTGCCGGCATGCCTGGCCCGCTCCGTCCTGCCGATTTTCCGCTCTTTCACAACAAGGTGCTGGAAAAAAACAGCTACGTAAAACAGAGGCAAAAGCCCGATAAAGCGCTCATGGCTGAAGGCAAGGAGAAAATACCAAAGGTTTGCCTGATAAAAAAGTCGGTCGGATCCACCGGATATGAAATCATACAGCAGCCATAAGATCCGCAGCGCCATCCATAAAGACATGGTTTCCAGAAGCCCCAGAGCCTGCCCAATCTGATAATAGGAGAAGTGGGAGGCAAGATACAGGCATCCACAGATAAGGGCGACCGCCTCGTTCTCCCCGGAAAGCTTTCTTGAAAAAAGATAAATTGTGAAAGCAACTCCTATATTAAGCAAAATGTTGACCGGAACAAAAAGGGAGGGATGGTTCCTCACAACCATCATCTCAAGATACGTCAGGCTCCAATAGACGGGACGGAAGCGGGTGGATGTCCGGAACGGGAAGGCGAACTGGAGATACGGCTGCTCACCATAGCAGGACCACATATACAGATCATCCATATACAGCCCTTCAATCCTTATGTACCGGTTCACATAAAAGCCGACAAAAAGAAGGACCAGCAAAGCAAAGAAGCCGCAAAGCAATCTCCAGATCCTGCGCCCGCCAGGCAATGACAATTCCGCAAGGCGGCCAATCTCAGCAATTTCCACTTTCCTGCCCCTCTCTCCAATCAAAGCGGCTTTTGGCACTCTGATTTTATGGCAAAGCAATGCGGCATCAAGTCAAAGGACGAGACATCGCGGCTCTTTTAATCATGAATCAATTTCCCCAGCGTCTCAAAAATCACATCAGGCTGCACAGGCTTGCTCAGATGGGCGTTCAATCCGGCCTGAAGACTGCGCTGCACATCCTCATCAAAGGCATTGGCGGTAAGGGCGATGATCGGCATCGTTTTGGCGTCCGGCCTGTCCATGTCGCGGATAGCTTCCGTAGCCTCCAGCCCGTTCATCTCCGGCATGCGCATGTCCATAAGGATTGCGTCATAATAGCCTACCGGACGCGACGCGAACATGGACACGGCGATCCTTCCGTTCTCCGCATGCTCCGTCACCATGCCCTTCATTTCCAGAATGTTCATAATAATCTGAGCGTTAATTTCAACATCCTCCGCCAGCAAGATCCTCCGCCCGTTCAGATCAGCCAGCTTCACGGCCTTTGCCATCGAGCTGTTCTTCCTGCGCAGCGCGCTCTTCAGCTCGTCCAGCAGGCTCCCGGAAAATAGCGGCTTCGAGATGAAGCTGTCCACTCCCGCCTGAATCGCTTCTTCCAGCACATCATCCCAGTTATACGCCGTCAGTATGATGATTGCGGATTCATTACCAATAATTGATCGGATCTGACGCGTCGTCTCCACTCCGTCCATGTCCGGCATTTTCCAGTCCACGATGATCAGGTTATACGCATCCTGTCGCGCGTGACGGAGACGTACCATCTCTACAGCATCCCGTCCGGACAACGCGGCCTCCGAAGCAATACCAACCTTTTCCAGCACGAGCTTCGCGTGTTCACAGGCAATTGGATCATCGTCAATGACCAGAACAGACATCTCCTGAGGACGGATCTCCACATCCCCCTCGTTGTCAGACCTCCTTTCTGAATGAAGGAGCGTTATATATACCTGGAAGGTGGTTCCGAGTCCCTTCTTGCTCTCCACCTCGATCCTGCCGTTCATCATTTCCACGATATTCTTCGTAATGGCCATGCCCAGCCCGGAACTCCCGTATTTGTTGGCCGCCATCGAATCCTCCTGGCTGAAGGTATCAAAAAGCTTCGGCAGGAAATCGCTGCTCATCCCGATGCCGTCGTCCCGGATAATGAAGCAGAGCGTGGATCTGTTTTCATACGTCGCCGTCTTCTCTACCACAAAATCAACGGAGCCGCCGGATGGCGTAAACTTGACCGCATTACCCAGGATATTTATCAATACCTGCTTAATCTTCGTATCGTCCCCGATATAGTAATCATCCAGCTCACCATTAATTCTACAGTTATACTCCAGACCCTTTTCCGCACACTGCCCGCTGAACAGGGTGTTGATCTGCTCGATCAGCTTGAAGAAAGCGAATTCCTCGTTCCGTATACTGATCCTTCCCGACTCGATCCGGGACATGTCGAGAATATCATTAATCAGCCCCAAAAGGTGCTGGGCGGAGCTTCCGATTTTCTCCAGATAATCCTTCACCTTTGGGGAGATTTCCTTTTCATGCAGGGCCAGGCTGTCCAGCCCGATGATCGCGTTCATCGGCGTCCTTATCTCATGGCTCATATTTGACAGGAAGACCGTCTTCGCCTTGTTGGCCTCCTCCGATGCGCGAAGGGCATCGTTCAAGGCCTGATTTTTTGCCATGGAATCCCGCATTTCAGCGTCAATATCCGTAAAGCCGATTCCGATGGCGTGGATCAGGTGATCCGACCGGTCCTCGGCATGACGCACGCCAGCCATCCGGAGCATCTCATAACTCTCCTTCCCTTCCTTTTGCAGAAGGTAGCGACAGGCAATAATACCCCCGTCCTGTAGCTTTTTGCGTATGGTATCCGGCTCAATAAAATCCAGGAAAGCCTTCCTGTAGTCCTCCCCGACATATTTTTCCGCATAGTTACGGAAAAAGGAGCTGAAACAGAAATGCTCGCCCTCAGCAATCGCGTTATCCTGCTGATGAGCGTTCCGATAACAGATGCCCTCATCCTTGTCAAGATTCACATAATATACGCTGCGGTAATCCGATGCCAGAGCCGTGATCATGGAATCCTGCTGTACGCGCCGTTTCTCCTGCGCCAGAAGCTCCTCCTGCATGGCCAACTGTTCCTCAAGCTCCTGCTGCCTCACCCGGTTTTCCGCCTCGGAAACCTCCTTCTCCAGATTTATACGGCTGGCCTTCCTCATCTGGACGATCATAAACAGGAACATCAAAAGGAGCATGCAGGCCGTCATTACGGTCTGCATCGTGTTCCTCCGGATAATGCCATTGGATATATTGGAAATCTGATTGCTGATCATGCTCTCACGGATAAGGTAGGTCAGCATCCAGTCCGTGCCCCGGACCGGAACATAATACAGCGTTTCCTGAATATTATTATATGTAAAAGAAACGAACCCCTCCCTGCCTTCCAGGAAATCCTTCTTCAGGCCATCCAGCGAATAGCCGTTTTCAAAATCGGCCCTCTTCATGGCGCCAAGGATATTCTTCTCGCTGGAAAGCCCGCCCAGCACGATATTTGTCAGCGCCAAGCCCTCTTTCGAATACATGTTGCAGAAGGTGGTCGTGTTGCCTTCCTGCTGCATTGCAATACCCTCGAGCAGACGGCTCATGTCCATTTCCATGAAACAGACCGTCAGATATTTCCCATCAAACGGAAGACGGTCCACAGGCATGGCAAAGACAACCTTTTTTGCCCCGTCCTCATGATATTTCACGGAGATATGTGGGCCTGTAATTGTCTTGTGATCAAAATCATACTGATCAATATCCCTGCGGGTACCGGTTGATGTATAAATCAGGCCATCCTCATCCACGAAGGCAAAGCGTTCCAGGCTGTAAAGCTGTTTCATCTTCGCCTGATACGCCTGCAACGCCTCCATGCTTTCAAGGTCTTCCTTCTCCATCATTCCAAGGGCGATTCCCATATCATTGAAATAATCCTTCATCCTCGAATTGAGAACCTGCTCCCTGCGCCCGGCCAACTCGTCCAGGTAAAACAAGCTGACATTTCGGACTGCCTCCTCCGTATCCTCCCCGGCCCTGCGTCCCGTCCAGAAAGTGCCTATAACCAAAACGATAACGATAATCACGATGCCCATGACTGCCGCATACATGACAAAGTTGTTTTTCCCTTCTTTTTGCACGCCTCTTTCCTCCCGGGTACATTACCAACCGTCCCTGATGCCGACACGGATGGGAATATATAGTTAACGAATTTTGAATTGGCGTTTTTGCCACTCCAAAATACTGTAATCATTATCATTTATACTCATTAATGCTCTACGCTTATCTGTATAAATCATATCAAATATACATTGCTTTTTCAAGAATAGCTTGGACAAACTCTGATGAAACACAAAAATTCGGGTACCATTCACTCATCATTTACTTGTTTTGACTTTATATGGCAGTCCCAGAGCATCAAAGTGACAAACATTTTCTCCGTCCCTCAGTCGCCGGGCGGCTAGCCTCGACCCGCTCGCGGGTCAAGGCATTGCCCTCAGTCGCCGGGCGGCTAGCCTCGACCCGCCTGCGGGTCAAGGCCAATACTTACATTTCAGAGCAAAATGCTCAATCCTTCCTCTGAACTTCTTCCCTCGAATTCTTTCCTCCAGACTTCTTCCTTCGAATGATGTCAATTATTCCGCACAGCATTATCCCCAAAAAAGCCAGGAGCGCCAATATGCCCCCGGCTCCTTTTCCGGAAAAATAAAAAAAGAGACCCAAGGTCATTGCAAAGCCCAAGGTCAGCGAAATAATAGAAAGCACGGCATCCAGCCTGTCCTCCACCTGCGGAAGCCTCCGCCTCCCCGGCAAAAGGCTCCGCCCTTCCAAATCATTCTGTGCGAAGGAGAGGGAGCGATCATCGATCCCCCTCTTCCGCAATTGGCGCACCCTTTTCCTCTTCGGCACGCTTTCTCTGTCCTCTCCCATTATCCTGCCCCACTTTTCCAAAGGATGTCGGCATACTGAAATGAAGTTCCTATATCTGATCACCAACGTTCCCCAGATAGGAATTGTTAATGTCGGATGGATCATGTAATGAAGCTCATATACCTGTCCAATATTCCTCCCGGTTGATTTCTTCCAGAAGTTCCCTTACAGGGTAATCCTCCTCGGCCCTGACCATGGAAATCACCTTTTCCCTGCCTTTTTCCGAAAAAACCGGCGCGGTAATCCTGTGAAACTTGGATTGCAGCCATTCAAAACCAATCTGTTCCGCAGCCTCTCCACGGGGTTCCCAGTCATCCGAGCGGTATATACTTCCATCCTTTGCCGTTATAACAGCCCTGCATACGCGCCGGGCCGGAAACTGCGCGCTCAATTCGGGATCCTCCCTGAATTCAAGCCTCCGCATCATGTTAACGACCCTTTTGTCCGGAATCCTCGATTCATGGCACTGGGCAATACCGAAATCCCCATACACCAGGGCGGCTGCCACCGGATAGGCAATATTGTACTGCGCTTCATCCGTATTTTTCGGAATGACCCTGGAAAGCCTGGTAGCCTGCAGAAAAGTTTCAATCACCACCTTCTCAATATCTTCCGGACGAAGACCTCTTTTAGATTGCGGGCAATCTCCCCTTCTGCCTGCCTCTCCGTCCTCATTGCTTTCCTTTCCGGCCATGGAAACCTCTCTATCCAGAAGGCTCAGGCAGGCATCAATTGCGGGATGTGCCCAGCGGCAGCATGTATATGGCTTGAAATAGAGATCCATTACCATGTAATGCTTCCCAAGGTCGTCAAGGTAATGACTGTAACGATCAGACTCGAGAAGATTTTTATTTCCCCGGAAACCTGCCAAATGCTCTTCAATAGCCAAAGCGCCCGTCATTGCCCCAAAGGCCACCCCGTCCTTATTCATTGATGGGTACGAAACGCTGCGCGAGCCATCCACCAACGGCGCATGGAATTCGGCAATTGAAATACAATTATTCAAAGCCTGCCTCGAAAAGCCATAGATTCGCCCTACTCCCGCGGCAATGCCGGCCGGGCCGAACGTGCCGGAGGAATGGGGGTTTGAATAATGCTCCATGATAGCAAGCCCAGAACGTATGGTGGTTTCGTATGCAGCGAGCAGCGCAAGGAGAAATTCATTCCTGGAAACATTTTTTTCGTAAGCCGCAGCAAGCACGGGACCCACAACCGCCGTTCCCGGATGCGCCCGCAGCAGGTTGTGTCCGTCATCGATGTCGTAGGCATTGGAGGAATGCCCCATGGCCGTTGACGCGCCCATAAAGCCAAACCTCTCCTTACAGCCTGGCACCGGGATGCTCCCATAGCCGTAAAGCTTCGCGGCGAGCCTTCGACCCGCCTCAAACTGGCTGCTCCTGCTTCCCGTGATCAGCGCGCCCAGAAGGTCAAGCAAACAGCCTTTGATCCTCTCCCTGACAACTCCCGGAAGACCCTCCCAGCTTAAACCGAGAATAAAGTCCTCCAGCCTGTAAGTCGTTTCGTACCTCATATTTCATCTTCCCTATCAGAGTTGGGGTGGCTGCCCTGCCCTGTCATTTCAATCGCCGTTCCGCCGCCCCATAAATCATTAATCCGAAAACACCGGATGATCCGAAAGGAAGTTGGTGGATTTCGTGGTGGTCGCGTCCGGTGCGGGATCGAGCGCGCGTCCGTCAATCCCCAGGATCTGTTCAGGCCGCACCCACGGCCTCCCCTGGATTCCGGAGGTTTCCTCATGCGTAAGGTAGCCCCTATATGTAGTCAGGGAGCGCCGGATATAACCATCCCGGACACAGGCCTCCCTTACCCCATTATCCATAATCTTGAGGAGCAGGGGGAAAGTCTCCGCCGCCAGTGCGACGGAAATGTCATGCGCCACTGCCCCAGGTATATTTGAAACGCAGTAATGTACCACGCCGCTGTCCACATAACGGGGATTGTCATGATGCGTCTCATGGCTGGACTCGATCGCCCCGGGATCATCATTGGATATATCGACCAGCACAGAGCCCGGCTCCATTGTGCGGAGCATTTCCCGCGTGATCAGGAAATCCTTCCTCTGCTTCGGCCAGCGCACGCAGTTCAGCACCATATCCGTTTGCGGCAGGATGGAGGCAATGGCCTCTTTCGTGCAGAACATGGTCCGGATATGAGACTGGTACTGGTCAAGCAGCCTCCTCAAAAGCCCGGGGTTAATGTCCATTACCGTGCAGTTCGCCCCGAGAGCATAAAGCACGGAAAGAGCGGCCTGTCCCACAACTCCGCCGCCAAGGATCAGCACGTTCATGCCCGGAGCGCCGGCAAAGCCGCCCACAAACTTCCCCTTGCCGCCGTTGATTGTAAGCATTGACTCAAGGCCGAAGAGGGCTCCCTGCTTTCCGGCTGCCTCGCAGTTCGGGGACCCCCACCGATGGGAATCCTCTGCCGTGATTGCAATGCATTTCGAATCCAGCAGTGCCTGAACCTCCTCAGGATGACCTGCCGGATGAATGCAGCAATATACAATCTGCCCCTCCCTGAGAAGCCCGTACTCCTCCGGCATGATTTCCTTTACTTTTGCCACAAAGTCGGCTTTCGCGAAAACCTCCTCGTGACTCTCAAGAATTTCAGCGCCAGCCCTTTGATAAGCCTCATCAGGGAAGCCAGCCAGCTTCCCGCAATCCTTCTCGCACAAGACCCTATGCCCTGCGCCGACCATGGCCGCTGCCTCAAGCGGCGTCAGGAGCACGCGGTACTCCCCTTCTTTAATATCCCTTAACAGTCCGAAAACCATAACACAACTCCTCTATTAAAATGGTTTAATGGCCGCTTTAATTCCTGACTAACAACTGCGGTATCGCAGGCTACATGCCTCTATCAAACTGTTTTTTTGGCCATATTAATTGCTGACAAATCAGATACCGCATCGCGATCTATGCTGCTCCTTTTCACATCCCAGTTCTAATCCACAGCCAAATATTTCCACCTGTACGGTTGAATGGCCTAAAGGCCATTCTGAATACCCCTAAATTCGCAAAACCGCCCGCTTCGCGTGCTTAAAGATTTGCTTCGCAAATCGTTTTGCTCATTTAGGGGTAGGTTGCTCATCCAAAGCGATATTTTGATTACGGTAAACCGTATCAAAATATCGCTTTGGATGGCAACCGTACAGGTGGAAATATTTCAAAAAAGCCCCTCCGCCTTCGGTATTTCCCCTATCCGGCTGCAGGCGACCAGGTGCCCCGGAGATGTCTCCCGCAGCTCCGGCAGCTTCCGGCAGGCATCACAGGCATAGTTGCAGCGCTTGTAAAAACGACATTCGTCCTTTGGATCAATCGGAGAGGTAATCTCACCCTTCAGAATTATACGCTTTTTGCGCACGGAAAGGTCCGGAATCGGTATGGCGGACAGCAATGCCTGCGTATAAGGATGAAGCGGATTCGCGAACAACTCCTCCGAGGGAGCCTGCTCCACAATTTTCCCCAGATACATTACCGCGATCTCATCGGAAAAATGATTCACCACCGAGAGGTCGTGGGTAATGAAGATATAGGTGAGCCCCATTTTTTCCCGAAGCTCCTGCAGAAGGTTCAGTATCTGCGCCTGAATGGAAACATCAAGAGCCGAAACAGGTTCATCACAAACGATGAATTTAGGCTCCATGGCGAGGGCCCTCGCGATTCCTATACGCTGCCGCCGTCCTCCGTCAAGCTCATGCGGGTAGGTATTGAACAGGCGGGGCGCAAGGCCTACGATGGACATGAGCTCGGCAACCCTTTCATGAATCTCGTTCCTGTTCTTCAATATACGGTATGCCTCAATCGGCTCTGCGATGATCTGGCTGACGGTCTTCCTGGGATCGAGGGAGGAATAAGGATCCTGAAAGATCAATTGCATATCCTTCCTCGCCTCCTTAAGCTTCCTCCGGGAAAGATGCGTAATGTCCCGGCCTTCAAAGACAATTTCGCCCGCTGTTGGTTCAATCAGTCGGAGCAGTGCCCTGCCAGTTGTTGATTTTCCGCAGCCGGATTCCCCCACAAGCCCCAATGTCTTGCCCTTCTCCAAAGAAAAGGATATGTCGTCCACGGCATGAAGCATTCCGCGCCCTGTTTTGAAAAATTTGGCCAGATGCCTGACCTCGAGTATCTTTTCGCCCATTCACTCCCCCTCTGCCTGGAGACTCTTCGCGGAATGCGGCCATGAACCTCCACCCGCATTATCCGACTCCTTCCCTTCCTGAATACTCATTGAAGCCGTTTCTGCCGCCCTTCTCCTGATAATGAAGCCCTCCTCCTTGTAACGGGAGCATCTTACAAAGTGCGTATCCGAAACCGCGATTTCCTCCTGAGGCCCGCCGCAGCCCGCCACAGCATAAGGACAACGTGGCGCAAAGGCGCATCCGGGAGGAAGGTTTGTGGGATCTGGCATCAATCCGCTGATTGGCGTAAGCCTCGCCTTTCGGTCATGGATGTTCGGGATGGAATTGAACAGCCCCTCAGTATACGGATGCCTGGTGTGATTGAAAATGTCCTCCAGCGTGCCTCTTTCGATAATTTTTCCGCCATACATGACAGCCACGTCGTCACAGATTTCCGCAACGATTCCCAGGTCATGAGTGATCATAATAAGCGAGGTCTTGTACTGCTCCCGCAGCCTTCTCATGAGATCCAGCACCTGCGCCTGAATCGTCACGTCAAGCGCCGTCGTCGGCTCGTCCGCAATCAGGAGCTTCGGATGGCAGGCCAGCGCAATGGCGATGACAACCCTCTGCTTCATCCCTCCGGAAAACTGGTGTGGATATTCCCCAGCCCTGTCGCCGGGAATGCCTACCAGTTCAAGCATTTCCACGGCCCTTTTATCAGCTTCCTGCCGGCTCACATTCTCGTGAAGAAAAATGCTTTCCGCGATCTGCTCACCTACCGTAAAGACAGGATTTAATGCCGTCATGGGATCCTGAAAAATCATGGAAATATCCTTTCCCCTGACCTCTTCCAGCTCGGAAACACTCATGGCCAGCACATCCTTCCCATCCAGCTCTATTTTCTCACATTCCACTACGCCGGGAGGATCCGGCACCAGCCGGAGGAGCGAAAGCGCCGTCGTCGTCTTCCCCGCGCCCGTTTCCCCCACAAGGCCAATTGCCCTTCCCCTTTTTATGGAAAGATCCAGCCCATTGACTGCCCTCACCACGCCATCATCCGTCTCAAAACGTACGACCAAATCTCTGACATCCAGGATCAGATCATTCTCCATGTAAGCCCCGTCCCCTCCCTCATATTATTAATTTCGAAACAAACAAAAATCATTATAACGCCGGCCTGATGCAAACCACTTCATAGGGTTGACCGCCTGGCTTGATGCCAGTCGGTCAATTCCGCTGCGCGGAACGCAAATCTTCGATTTGCGCCATATCGTTACGAAGTTTGCCTGATGCAAACTTCTTCACTCTTTCAGCTTTGGGTCGAGGGCGTCGCGGAGACCGTCACCCATCAGGTTGAATGAAAGCACCGTGATCATAATGGCGAGGCCTGGGAAGATAGTCAGATACATGTAATCCCTCATGAAATCCCGACCTTCGGAGAGCATCGATCCCCACTCCGGCATGGGAATTGGCACGCCGAGCCCCAGGAAGCTCAGCCCGGAAGCGCATAGGATGGCGCTGGCTACGCCCATCGTGATCTGCACGATAATGGGCGATAATGCATTAGGAAGCACATGACTGAACATGATACGGAGGTCGCTGACGCCCGACACCCTGGCGGCCTCAATGTATTCCTCATCCCGCACGGGCAGCACGGCGGCCCTCGTCGTCCTGCAGTACATAGGAGCATAAACAATTCCGATCGCCATCATCAACACCCCCAGCGACTGCCCAAAGGCGGTCATCAGGGCCACGCCCATAAGGATGCTTGGGATTCCGGTAAAAATCTCGCAGAAGCGGAGAATCAAATCCTCTGCCAGCCCACCATAATAACCGGCCACAAGCCCCAGCGTGATTCCTACCACGCTGCTTATTATCACGGCCACTACGCCCACGGACAGTGAGTATTTTGCCCCGTAGAGCACCCTTACAAGCACGTCCCGGCCATAATTGTCCGTACCAAAGGGATGCGCAAGGCTTGGCGGTTGAAGCTTCTCGCGAATGTTCTGCTGCACGATATCCGTCTTGTAGTCAAACACAAACTGGGAAACAATAGCAATGGCGATGATGGCGAGAACGACAAACAGCGCGATCATTGCGCTGGGATTCTTTTTATAATTCCTCCAGACCTCCGCAAACAGGCTCCTTTTCTTGTACTTCTTAAGCTCTGCCGCTGAAATCCTTCCGTTAATGTTTCCGTGAGTATTTCCGTTTATATTTCCATAAATGTTCACATCAATATTCCCATTAATATTTCCATTTCCTGTCAATGCGGACTCTGCCCCATCCATCTTCCCTCCGATAGATTCTTTGCCATTCCTGTAAGGCTCCATCTACCCTCCCCCTCCTTTTTCCAAAACCGAAAAGTCCTTCTGATTTCACTTCGAATAACGCGCTTTCACCCTGGGATCCACATAAGCATAGGCAATATCCACAAGCAGCAGCGTCATATTCAGCATAAGCGTGAACATGAAAATACAGCCGGTGGCCAGCGTCATATCCCTGGAATTGATAGCGGCAACGGTAAGGCGTCCGATACCCGACCAGGAAAAGACCGTCTCTATGGCCACGGCCCCGCCAAAGGCATTGCCCAGCGTAGAGCCAAGCACGGTAATAATAGGGATCAGTGCATTTCGAAGGGCGTGCTTCCTGATCACCTTTTTCTCGCTGACTCCTTTGGCTCTGGCCGTACGGAGATAATCCTGCCTGATAACATCCAGCATGGATGATCTGGTAATGCGGGTCAGATTTCCCGCCTGCTCCGTCCCCAAAGTCAGCGCCGGCAGCACAAGATGAATAAGCCCCTCCGAACCGCCGGAAGGGAATATCTTCCAATGATAGGCAAATGTGAAAATCAAAAGGAGTCCAAGCCAGAATGCCGGCATGGATACACTGATCATGGAAAGGACTACGCTGGCGCCGTCAATCCAGGAACGGTGATGTGTTGCCGCCGCAATCCCAAGGGGAATCGATATCAGAATGGCAACGATGATTGCCGCAAAGGCCAACATCAGCGTTCTTGGCAGCCTCTCGATAAAGACCTCGATTACTGGACGCTTGAGAGAAAGGGACATTCCCATGTCGCCGTGGAGCAGGTTCCAAAGGTATCGGGCATAACGTTCAAATACCGAGCCGTTCAGCCCGAGCTGTTCCCTCAGCATGGCAATCTGCGCTTCGGTAGCGTCCGCCGGAGCCACTTGGGAAATAATGTCGCCTGGTGCCAGGTCCATCAGGAAATAAACGACAAAGGAAACGCAGATCAAAACCGGTATCATCAATAACAAACGTCGGATAATATAACGCGCCAAGGCAGTCTCCTTCTATAGAATATTCCATCAACAGAATCTTTGCAAACGGGCAGGAGGAGAACCCCCTGCCCGATATCCTGGAATTCAACGCCCTCTCAGAAAATACGCGTCAAATTCCTCCCTGTGCTCGTACTTTGACTTAATGCCGCAGGCATTAAGTCCCATTTGTGACGCGCCAGCGACACAAATCAAGTATGAAAGAATCTTTTATGATTTTTTGGGGCCAAGCCCCATGACCGCAAGTATGGAAGGCTTGCCTTTTATACTTGATGAATCCCTTTGGGGATTCACATAATCTTCTCATGTGAACACGAGAGCGCTCAGCTAAACCAACTGAAAATGCAGCCAAAAATGCCACGGATACACAGACCAACATGGATTCTCAGGCTTTGTCATGAGATAATTACAAATCATCAAGTCGGCTCATCCCGAAACTATGGCAAAAATCAGTGTATCAGCCATCAGTGCATCAGCCAAGTCGAAGCTCCGCCTCCTTGAACTGATGTACGAGTCCCGGATGCAGCTTGCAGCCCGTGACGCCTGCTTTGGTTCCAAGGGTCAGCGTAGCCTGAGCCACCGGCACCATCGCCACCATGTCCTCCACCAGAATCTTCTGCAGCTCGGTATAGATTTCCTGACGCCTCGCGGAATCCGTCTCCCCGGCTCCTTCATCAATCAGCTCATCCACATGGCTGTCGTCCACATGGCAGTAATTCCTTCCTCCTGTGGAATAGACCGGATTCCGATACATATAATCCGCATTCTTTCCCGGCGTCCAGGACGTAATGGTCATCTCCACGCCTGAAGTGGTCCCATCCGAAGTATTCAGCTCTGTCAGAGCGGAATTCTGCATTGTCTCTATTTTCAGATCAATGCCGTATTTTGAAAGCTGGGACTGAAGATTGGTCGCCATCTTCATCCTGTGATCAGCGTCAGAAGTGGCCAGGTTGATGGTCATGCCGTCAACTCCCAGCTTGTCAAAGAGTTCCTGAGCCTTGTCCGGGTCGTAAGGGATACCATCAATCTCGCTGTAATAATCCACGTCCCTGCAATGCCAGTTGGTAGACGCCTGCGCATAGCCGTCCCATGCAGCAAGAATCATCTCCTCCTTGTCTACGGCATACGCCACAGCGCGCCGGAAATCCGGATTAGCAACTATGGAATCCGCGTTCTTCAGATTGAAGCCGATGAAATGCTGTCCACGTCCCACTTCCGTTACCAACTGAAGCTTTTCATCCTCCTCCAAACGCTTATAATCCGTTGAGGACGGGGACATAATGACATCCACCTCGCCATTTTCAAGAGCAATCATGCGGGCAGATGCTTCCGGAATCATCTTGAAGGTCAGCTTCTCGGTATTCGGCACATCATACAAAGTGCAGTCGTCAAAACGTACCAGCGTCACATGGTCGCCCGGCACGATTTCCGAATACATCCAGGGACCCGTCCCGATCTTTACCGCCTCATCCTCCGGCATCGTTTCGAAAGCCTCCTTGGAGAGGATGGCCAGGGAGTTGGCTGCCAAAGTATAGTTGAAATCCACATCGCCATTCACCAGCTCAATCTCAAAGGTAAGATCGTCCACTTTGTTAAAGCTCTTGATCTTTTCGGCATAAGCAGAGGTCGGTCCGTGCTTCGGAGCCCTTTCCATCAGCGTGAACTCAACATCGTCGGTATCCAGCGTGGTGCCGTCATGAAATTTGACATCTTTCTTTAATGTCAATGACCAGTGGGTAGGATCGATCATCTCCCAGTGATCCAGAAGCTCGCCTTCATTTTTCATCGTATCCAGATTTGTATCCGTCAGAAGGTCATGGGTGCAGTCCTGCACGATCTGATTCGTTTCAGCCGTCGTTTCCATCGGATCCGGCTCCGTGAACTCATCAGCCATGGCGATAATAATTTCGCTTTTATACTCACCTGCCCCGCCGGCATCCTCTGCCCCATTCTCAGCCTTTGCGTCCTGTGCCTGGGCCACGCTGCCCGCATCCTGCGAGGAACCGCTTCCTGCCTCGGCAGCACTCCCGGACCCGCTGCCCGAACCACTGCTGCTGCCACCACAAGCAGCCAGTGAAACAGCCATGACAAGAGACATAAATAAAGCTATCCTTTTTCTCATCCTCTGCTCCTTTCAGCAAAAATGCAGGTATAAACTATGCATCAAGCATAGTTTATACCGTATTTGGCGACTCCCGCAGGGATATGCCTTGTACTGGCAAAGCCAGATCAGAACCAGCCATTCGGCCATGAGGGAGACATCCTGAAAAAATGCAATTAAGCATATTTTTCTGGATTTATCCTCAGCATTCCTTTTGCTGCGGATAAACCTGGGGATAAACCTGTTCTGTCAATCCTATAATTAATGTCAGGATTTTAAACAAATTATTTTAAACATTACCATGGTAATGGGCAGATGTCAATAAAGAAATATTCTCAATTGAGCAGAAGGTAATCGCTATCATTCCTTCAAGTCATGGCTTCCTCATGCATTGAAGACCGCTAATCTCTTGTTTTAAGGAAACGCCGATTTACGCGTTTCCAGTGTCGTAAATGTGCCGCGCAGCGGCAAATTTCCTTTTGTATTTTCGTGTGCATCATAAGGAAAGGTGGATTTAATCAGCGTTTCATTGAATAAACAAAACGGGCGTCCGGATTTCTCCGAACGCCCGCCCTGCTCTGCCTGGCAAAATCCAGCAGGATTAAACGCTAGTCACATTCTCATTCTTCAAAGCGAATTTTTCCACAATGAGTTCTGACCGTCAAACTGCCCGTGGAATAAAATGGCTCTTAATTTCCGACTCCCAGACCATCCCAAGATCCGTCAATACCCACATGATAACCATCAGGCGTCATTGTGTCAACATACATCCTGCCCATGGACCCATCGGAAATGGTATGGAAATAATACCACTTTCCATTAACGTACTGCCAGCCTGTCAGCATACTGCCATCCGGCCCGAGATAATACCAGTTATGGCTGGAAACGATCCAACCGGTCCAGTTCCTGTTCTGGTCGTCCCTATAGAACCACCTGCCATCAGGATTCTGAGTCCAGTGACCCAACGTATCCGCAAGATAGGTCGTGCCGCCCATAATGCTTAAGCCGCCCAGTATAGTAGGCATGCCGGAGGAATAGGTTCCATAGCCGAAGCCGCCTCCGCTTGAGCCGCCGCCCCCGCCGCCACCTCCGCCGCTTGAGCCGCCACCACTATAAGAGCTGTTTTCCCTCGGCACAATTTTGAACGGAACCGTGATGGATGACTTGTCGTCAATATTTTGAGGCATATTCTTAATCTTCAACCCTGCAACGGTGACCGTCCCGTTTCCGATTTCCTTATTTGCGCCGTAGCTTATCTTGTAGTCGATATTCTCTTCCAGAACAAGGTTCCCAACGGTGACCGATGTCACCTTCGGCTCAATCTTCTTTCCGGTATAGGTGTATTTATCCTTTTCAAGCGTTACCACCGCGTCGGAAAGATAGGCCGGAAGAATGGTGTAGGTCGTCTGTATGCTGCCGGTATAGTTTCCATCGGGTGTTGCGAATATGAAGACAGTAACGGCTCCGGCATCAATCAGCACATCGTCATTAGGATAGGTTGTCACGCCCTTCTTCACATTCTTCGTATACTTGTACTGGGCGGAATAATCTCCCTTCCCGGTCTTCGGATTGTACTTCTTGCAGTTGCCCCCGTCCACGATGGGATCCGGCTTCCACTCCGTCACACCGTCATACTGCCAAAGCTGGCCTTCCGGCATCGTCGCAGTAACCTTTAATTTCCTATCGTTCAAAGGCTTTTTGTTGATCGTGAATGTCGCGCTGGTCGTTCCGGTACAGGCTCCAATACCGGTTATGGTGATCGTCGCCGTCCCTGCATTCTTGTTATTCTTGTAGCTGCACCTGTAATCCTCGCCCTTGATCAGCGTAAGACCGTCTATGACAACAACCGGATCCGGCTTCAATGCCTTGCCGGTATACATCACATCCTCCACCGTCACCTCGGCATAACTCATATCAGCCGGTGTAATGATGAGGGTGTAAGTCTTGCTACAGGGCTTGTAATTCGCTGTGGCCCCCGCGCTCAGCTTGATCGTATATTTCCCGGTCCGCTTTGGCGCTATCGTCAGCGTGTACTCATTAGACTCGTTTACGTTGGCATCCTTTTTGCTTCCGGATTTCTTCGTGTTGCTGGTCAGCGTCACGGATGCCGCATAGCTCTTACTTATTGTGGCGATAGGCGAAGCGTCCCCGCGATAGTCAACCGTCAGTGAAATGCCGGGCGACCTTGCCGGAATCGTAATCGTTTTGCTCCCGTCAAAGTGCTTGTTCGCAGATTCAATCGCTATGGACGCGGCAATCGGATTAATGACATAGCTGACTTCCCGCTTCCCGGTATAGTTCGTGCTGTTTGTGGTAGCCTGAATCACGACCGTGACCGTACCGCCGGAAATTGTCTCCTTCCTGTCAAAATAGTAGCTGTAATCCGCATTGTTCGGATCATCCCTGCTGTTGATCAGCGTTTCACCCTCGTAGGTGATCGTAACGCCCGGTTCCTGTGACGTACCGGTATAGTCGAATTCCTTCGGCTTAAGGATGACCTTTACCTGGTCGTAATTAATGTCCCTCTTCTGGATGTCAAAGGTCTGTACCGCCCTGTTCTGGCAGCTTCCGATACCTGTAACGATAATCCTTGGCGCTCCTGTTGAACTGTTCCGGCTTGACTTGCTCTTATTAACGAAAGCGTTCCGGTTATTCTCAAAGGAAACAGTAAAATCCTTTCCTTCAACCATCTCTACATTATTGTAGTAAACCTTCAAGGTAGGCTCCTGTTCCTGGGTATTGAAAATATACTCTCCCGACACCTCGATCTTCGTTTTTGTAGCATCCGTAAAGTCGGCCTTTGCTACGACCAGTGAATACTTGACCGGGGCAATAGCATAGGTATTGTTCGTAGCCGGCGAAGACAACTCCAAAGTGGCCTCACCATACTGCAGTATTTCAATCTGGAAGGTTCCGGCATCATTATCAAGCTGCGTGACCTTCGCAATCTCCTGGCCTTCTTTGTTCGTTCCTGTAATCTTTGCCTGCACCTTGCTGTCCCCTATATAAGTAAACTGGAAAGCAGTCGGCTCGGCGGTATAATAGGAATTGATTGTGGTTTCTCCCGGAGTCAGGATTGAACCATTCTTATAAGCCAAAGTCAAGGTCGGGTTCAGCATCTTGATGGTGAAGTGAGACTTTGCCGTAGTACCCTTGAAGTTCCCCTGCCCCTCTACCCAGGCTTTTGCGTGTGTGGAAGCATCTATATTATCTTCATAGTGTGGCAGGAAACTTCCCGGAACATCAGTCACATTATATTCCTCGGACTGGTTGGCATAGTCCGTAATCGTAATGGTAATGGGCGGCTTCTTTTCCTCTCCTATGGCGAAGGTGTAGCCATCATCCGGTAGTGTCAGTTTTATTGTCGCTTTCGCAAGATCATAGGGTTCCACATGAACATAGCAAATTGCGTCAAGCCCCGCAATATCATTATAGGCCCTGACGAAGGTGTCGCCCTGTCCCGCGGGACTTATAATCATTACCTTGTCATTGCCCTCAGTTTCCTCCTCAATGTTAACGATTCCCTCGTCTCCAACCTCCCAGGACACCGGCATATCATATCCATCCACGAACTCGGGAGAAATCGTCGCTGTCAAAGTGTCGGGTTTGCCCAGGTAATCCAGCGACAAAAACTGTTTGTCAAGCTTAATACCATCCGAAACATAAACCTTGCATTCTGCCACCACTTCTTCTGTCTGGTTATTCGGTAATGTATTTATGACCTTTGCGAAAATACTCGTCTGCCCGGCCTTGAGAGCAGTCACAACACCATTTTTAGTGTTTACTGACGCAATTTCAGTATTTGCGCTTGACCATTCAACCGTCTGGTTTGTCGCATCTGTAGGATGGACCACAGCAACGATCTTCTGAGTGTTCCCCACAGTTATATTCATCGGGGCTGGTGTCAAATCTATATTAGTCGCCTTTACATATGAATCTGTAACTCTCACCAGACATTCAGCATAGTACTGACTGTCTTTCGTTACCTCTGCTTTGATCTTGATTGGTTTCTGTTGGGCCGTTGCCGCATACAGTCTGCCGTTTTCATCCACCGTGGCAACCAGGGTGTTTTCGGAAGTCCACGTAAGGTCATTGACAGTAAGATCCGGTCTGTTTTTAAAGTTAAAGGTAGCTGTAAAATCATGATAGCTGCCTCGGACCAATGAAAGATTATGCGTATCCAGTTCGATTGGCGGCTTCACAGTTACCGTTACCTTAGCCGTAAGCTTGGTGCCGTCAGTTGTATAGCTGGCTTCAATATCCGAATCTCCGGCCCCTGAAAGTGTCAGGACGCCATTCGCGTTAATACCGCCGACCACATTCTTATTCTTCGGATTCCATGTGAGTCCACTGTACAAATTAACCGGATCTTCGTTACCTTTATATAGTCTGCCTATCAATGTTACTTCCCGGTCATCGATATACAGCCCCTTAAGATCAGTATTAGTAATGTTCGGATCCAGTATGATTTCAAGGCTATACACAGTTACTTTGCAGCTTGCATATTCACCTACGCCTTGACCAATCCTTGCCGTAATCGTAGCCGTGCCCGGCTTCAGAGGCTTGATGGTGTTACTTGTTCCCTTGGCGCTGTTCACATTCGCAACTTCGGGGGCGTCGGATGTCCAGGTAATTTCCGGAACCGGCTCGTCCTCACCGAGGTAAAGCTTTGCTGTCAGCTTTTCCAGCTTTTGATTGTCCAACGCCACGATCAGACTGGACTTGTCCAGAAGGATCTTTTCTCCCGCCTGCAGCGCGGCTTCCTCTTCCAGAAGCTCTGCAGCAGCCTTGGATTCGGCTTCCGCCGCCAGACTTTCATCGACCAGGCTCTCCGATAGGGTTCCCTCTGTTTCTGCCTCAGAGCTTTCCGCAAGGCTTTCCTGCGTTTCTTCCGTCTGGCTCTCGCTCATCTGCTCCTGAGATGCTTCCGCAGATTCCTCCGAAACCACGCTATCTTCCTGACTCTCTGTTTCTCCGTCCGAAATCTCGACCTCTTCCTCAACAGATTCCGTCAGATCCTCATTACTGTCTTCCGCCGCGTCATCATAGCCATCCGACTCTTCCGCGGATCCAGACTCATCCGGTTCCCCGGCAGAATCATCCGAAAGGCTATCCTCAATCAACTCATCCGAATAATCCGATGCCTCCTCCGTGCTCTCGTCATCAGACGCGGCATCGTCCATTGATTCATCTTCGCCAAGAGCATCCCCAAGTCCAGAATCCTCAGTGCTGACATTCTCTCCCTCGGAAAGAGTCCCATCAGCTTCCTGCGCATCCGCTTCTACTGATTCTGTCTCTTCTCCGGCAGATTCCCCGTTATCATCAGATGTAACGCTCTCGAGATCTTCGTTCCCGGCCCCTTCAGAGACAGCTTCACCAATCGCACTGTCCGTCTCCGATTCCACTTCTGAATTATCAGAATTAACCGGGTTGTCGGAATCACCGGTCTCACTGAGAATCTCTTCTCCGCCGTTTCCATCTTGGGAATTGTTAGCCGAATCTTCAATGACGACCCAGCTCTCTAGTCCAGTTTCATTTCCTTCCTGTCCATTTGAATCGGAAGCTGCAGTCTCTTCCTGAGGCAGGCCATCAGAAACAGCCTGGTTTCCGGCATTTTCAGAATCTCCGGAGGCATCGGAAACAGTCTCTTCAGGCTGTCCTTCTGATTCGGTGCCCTCGTTCGATATGCCTTCTCCTGTTTGACCGGCATTATCTCCCGCGTTCTCTGAGCCTGATGCATTAAGCGGATCATCTTCTGATATAGCCTCACCCGATTCAGCATTACCCGACTCAACGCTGCCTTCCGTGGGATCTTCCTCTTCCGAAGATGACCCATAAGCCTCACCGGCATCCTGGCCCGTCAAATCCTCTTCAGAAGTTTCTGACGATTCCTCTTCATTCTCTGGCAGGAATTCATCATCTCCGCTGCCCTCCTCGCCGGAGTCATCAGTGCCTTCAGAACTGTCAGAACCTTCCAATCCCTCTGAAACCTCGGAATTCCCGAATTCCTCTGCATCTTCAGAAATAATCCCTTCTTCCGCTGTTTCCTCATCCTCAGACAGAAGCCCCCCATCCTCCTGCAGCAAAAGCAGCTTTTTTTCTTCCTCGGAAAGCCCGTCCTCTGTCACAGTCTGGGAAACTTCCTCAATATTCGTTCCACCCGTTACATCCCTGTCGGAAAGCTCGGCTGCAAATACCACGGAATTCCCCAGCATGGAGAATGACAGCAGCACGGCAAGTGCCTTCCCGGACAGCTTTTTGATTGACTCTCTCATCATAAGCATAAGTCCTTCCTTTCCCCATACTCACAGCAATGCTACGGAATACATTTAGGACCTTCCCTGTCCTCCCTATCCCGCAGCTTGTTCCTATTTTTACATATACGGATTAAATTATAATCCCTTTCCTTCCTTTTGTAAACAGCTTAAAAAACTGAATTTCCGATTCTTACCCTCTATTTCATTCCATTTTTTTACAAATTTCTTACAATTTTTTCACTGAATTAAAAAAATTCAGTTTATAAATCTCACACGATCCTTCCATATTATATTTATTTGTAACTATTCAGCGCCCTCTGGATTTCCGAGAATTCCAAATGGAAAGCTTGCTTTTCATTTGGAATTCTCGGAAATCCAGAGGGCGGACAAGGCGCGGAGCGCCTCTGAACGCCCACATGAGCAGTCGCCAAAGGCGACTGCGAATAGGGCGCTGAATAGTTGCATTTATTTTTGGAACGCCACCCCCCCTTCGGCATTGCCTCAGCAAAGAAGCATTGCCTGCAACGTCCTGCCTTTTTACTGCTATTATCTAATTCGGATAGCTTGATAAATAATCCGAAAATGAAGTAGTTGGAAGCATGCGCCGTTTTTGTATCATATCTGCCCAAATGCGGTTTCCTTCTGTTTCTGTGATGATCCCAGCATCCATTGCTTCAATTAGAATATCTCCTGTCGTAATATGCGAAATTGCGTACTTCTCAACATATGGACGGATATCACAAAGATTATTACTGGCAAGCGTACCATTTCTGTGTTTTGCCATAGCGATCCCTGCGGCTTCCCCTCTACCAATTATTCGCGTCCCATCCTCGGGGAATGTTGTCATCTGCAGATAATCGCTATATTCTACCGATCCAGCTTCCATACTTTCAATATAAAGAGCTCCGCGATTCTTTAGTGAATCAACCTTAGCCTGTAAATGAGGAACTTTCTGAAGCTCGTTATATACTTGCGCGGGCAGGATTATACTGCCGGGGTATAGTGTTGCCAAAATGCTTTCCTCTCGAACCCAAAGAAAAGCCGAGAGGCAATCAGTATCAAAGAAATACTTCTCAATCAATTACCTCTCCTCCATGATTCTCTTCATCCAATCCAAATGCAATATCATCACGGAAAGCATCAAGCAGCAGTTCATCAATCTTTCCGGATGAAACCAACGCTTTTTTCCTCAATTCTTCAACCTGTTTCAAATAGTATCCATACGTTCGTCTTTGGTAATTAACAGGAGTCGGTTTGTACAGCTTATCATCATATCCAAGGCTTCTTGCTGCGGAAATAACACCGTAGCTATAGTCGTCAAGTTTTTCCGATGAGAGATATCCTTCCGAAACTAATCTCCAGAACATCGCCAGATGACTCATTCCAAAGTATTGTTCCAGTGCAATTACGTGCTGGATGGAAAGAGGGCTTTTTTCCGCGAACTTCTTAATTGCTGTCCTTAATGATTTGTATGGCGCGAGGAAGAAAGAGGCAAACTGATCCGCGCACTTTTCGTTCTCACTTTTGGGATTAAGTTTCGTTGAGCAAACATTAAACCCGGATTCGTCATCATAATACAGGTGATATAGCTCATGGGCGAGAGAGAATCTCTGTCGTCCATAGGACATCGTCGAGTTAATCGCTATCAGTCGTATTTCATTATCCCTGACACACATGCCACTGATGTTTTCTCCAAGAGGATAAAACACAAGTGTAAGCCCATCGATTTGATTGACAAGCGAAAAGATGTCAACCGGGGAATTGGCGTCTCCTCCAAGCAACTCTCGTAGTTCTTGCGCTTTTGTGCTTAGATCCAGTTTATCCAACATTCGATTCCTCCAGTACTTTGGCCATGAATCTACTGTTTATTGCAATCTTACCAATATCAGCAATAATGCGCAGATCATCTTGGCTTACATCTTGTGCTCTAAACGCAAATTGAATAGGATGCGCATCTTGTTCCATGCTCGCAAACGATGCAAGACTATAACCATATAGGTTCACAACGCTTTCCAGTTGTTCAACAGTGAGATTCCTCTCACCGGTCTCAACCTTTGAAATGAACGTCTGTGTCACTCCTAGATAGTCCGCAATTTGACCCTGCCGTAAGCCTGCTTTTTCTCTCATCATTTTCAATTTCTCATTAATTGCAGCCATAGCAAATCCTCCTTTCGCCTCCTGATGGTATTATACACCTTCCAGGTCATAAAATCAACGCTATGAATATCATAATTATGACTCCCTGTGAAAATCTTCTGTCTATCACGTTAGGTGCGTCCTGCCAAAATACACCCTCCGGCCAGCAGAGGGTGTATCTTTTCGAATATCAGCTATTTTCTTCCCTTATATCCATCCGTATTTGCCAGACTGAATTCGCCAGACTTGCCGTCATATTCAAGTAACGCTCCGAATAAGGCGGAACGGGGCAGATAAGACCATCGAGAATCTTATAATATATGATTCTCCGGTCAAAAGTATCGATACATACAGTATAAAGCGTTTGTAGCATGCTTGCGAAATCAGGATTTTGTATGGCAAATGACTTTTGACGGGTGAATCAAATACGGAATATGCGTTTGGCAGAAATTTATTTGCGCTTGCCAGATTTTGCCGCACGTGCTATGCTATCCATAGCAAGTCAATATCCTTCGGCAGTTTTTCTGCCGTCTCATGCGGTATTCTCCGCTTTTCCCTTGCTGAAAACGATTTACATTATTTACACAGCGGGGTGCGGATTCCGTCAGGACAGGATTCAGCGCCTCCGCACTGCGGAACCCTTCATTGCATCAGATTGCGTTGTAATACATTCGATTGCATTACATCAGATTGCAATGCATTCCGTTACATTGTATTGCAATGCATCACAAAGTAATGAATGAAGGAACCGGAAAAGGAGGACTGATTACATGGCAAAACGTTACGAAGAACTGACCCTTGCGGACGACTTCATGTTCTGCAAGATGCTGTCCGCCAATCCCGGGCCCTGCCGGGTGCTGACGATGAGGAGGGGGATTATGTCATGGGCATGAGGAGGAAGAAGCCTTCAGTGTCCAAAAGGAAGCGGAAGGCGATGGCGGAGAGGACGCTCCTTCAAAAGGATCCGAATGTAAACAGAAACGCGAAGGACAGCGTGTTCTGCGACTTGTTCGGCAGGCAGGAATACCTCATGCAGCTCTATGGGGTCCTTCATCCGGAGGATAAAAAGACAAGGGAAGAGGACCTGACGATCGTGACATTGTCCAGCGTGTTCCTGAAAGGGATTTACAATGACCTGGGCTTCATGCGCGGGAACACGCTCATCGTCCTGGTGGAGGAGCAAAGCAGTTTTTCTTACAATATAATTGTCAGAATTCTGATCTATATAGCGGAAACCTATCGGAGATATATTGACCGGAACGATCTGGACGAATATTCGACCACGACGATGGAGCTCCCGAGGCCGGAATTCTACATGGTGTTCACTGGGAAGAGAAAGGAGCATCCGGAAACGATTTCCTTCAGGAAGAACATCCCCGGGATGGAGGGCTGCCCGGTTCACGTCGAAGTGAAGGTCATTTATGAGAGCGCAGAGGGGGACATCCTGAGCCAGTATATAGAGTTTTCAAAAATTTTCACAGAACAGTACAAATTATATGGGAAAACCCAGAAGACGATAGATGAGACCCTGCGGATTTGCCGGGAAAGGAACATACTGAACGATTATTTGGAGAAGGAGGGGGTGTCTGCGATTATGTATAAATTTATGGATCAGGAAACCGCGATGAGGAAGGCGTTGAGAACGGAGAGGAAGGAAGGAAAAGAGGAAGGTCTGAAGGAGGGGAAAGAAGAAGGTCTGAAGGAAGGGAAAGAGGAAGGTCGGAAGGAAGGAAAAGAGGAAGGTCTGAAGGAGGGGAAAGAGGAAGGAATAAAGGAAGGCTTCCTTAACGCGTTAGCCGGCCTTGTGGAAGATGGGATGCTGACAATATCGGATGCGGCAAGCAGGGCGAACCTCTCCCAGACGGAATTCCAAGCCGAAATGGCTGCGCTGGCTGCCCGGAGATGAACTCCAAATTGCCTGATTGTCCATGACGATGATAACTTCGATTTTCACAGAAGCCATTGCGGAGTTAATTAGAAAATGCCCCGCAATGGTCTTTTTTGCAATTTGTTGATTGTCAGGAAAAAATATCCCGCCTTTTATAGCCGGCAGTAGTAAGTTCCCGATAATCACCAGCTTCCATATAATTCTTCCCGGGAACATAGGACAGATAGCCGTTAATGCCATCAATCAGGAAGGCTTTCCCATTTTTATAGCCATACAAACTGCCGTCTTGCGTCTTATAATCATACCAAAGCGCCATTTCAGGAGTATCATCCCCGTCAAAATATAAAAGCGTAAACTGATAGCCTCCTCTTGATCCTTCATCATAATAATCCGCCATTCCCTGACGGATTTCATCCTGAATCTTTTCCTGGTATGCCCGTCCCAGGCTGTTCCAGTCTAAAGCGCCCGCATTCCCAAGGGATGTTCCGGTGGCCGCGCCTCCCTGGGGAATCCACCTCCCGTCCGCCCCCACCCCGTAGCCATCCGGGGTCACAGCATCCGCAAGCATCGCTCCATCCGCGCCCACGTAATACAGGCTGTCGATCCAGCGGTTCGCCGCCATATACCCGCTGCCATCAAAATAATACCATTTCCCGCCAATCTCCCTCCATTTCGCCGCCGGCCACGACCCATCATCCTCCCGGTACCACCAGCCGGAGCCGTCCCGCATCCACTGCCCGGCCAAGACCGGGATGGCAAAAGAGGCAGCCGCCACAAGCCAGGCAAACAGGATTGCCATTACCCTTTTCCTCATTGTCACTTACACCCCCCTTCATTCAGCAACTTGTCGCAAAAGAGGACTGTCAAACTTTCCCTTACTGTGAATGACACCGCTATAACTTTTTCACACCCTATATTCCTAAAACACCACCTCGCAACATTTATACGGCAGCCTTTCGTATAAAACCATATAGCACTTGCTGGAAACGAGACATCATCCTCCCCATGTCACCATACAATGCCATCATTTCAAAATGTTCGTCAGCATCCGTCTTTCAGCATATCATAAGTCAGGTCCTAACCGACAAGATCACAACCAATTTCCTCATGACCTTCTCTTTTCACCTATCGTCCCCCATGAGACAGTCGTCAGGAAACTTTCACATAGTACCAGTCCATGGGATCTGCGCCATCAGAACTCATCACTAGGTAATTTCCCGAAAACCAGATTGATACTTCCTGGTCGTATTCACCTGAATATCTGTTTTCACCCTGTCTCCTAATGTAAGTCCCATCATCTGAATACCCCTCAGTTATTGTTTTTGCTTTTATACATTGATCGTTTTGACGGGTGATCTGGCACGCGGAATTCCTTTTAAGCTGTTTATAACTACCATCATATGAATAAGCGTCAATATGGGATAATACATATTCTCCGTCAATTCTATTTCCACTTCCCGGCACATATCTGCCGCTTTCATCCACATAAAATCCATCCGGGGTGATCGTCCCGGAAATCATAGCTCCGTTTTCGCCCATATAATACATATTTTGTATCCAGCAGTCATGCATCATATATCCATCGCCATCAAAATAATACCAGCTTCCGTCAATCAATCTCCACTCATTTCTGGGATATCCCCCATCATCATCCTGATACCAATATTGAATGATGTCACCATAATAACCAAGACTAGCCGTGCGCCACTGACCGGCATAAGACACAGAACCAATAATCATCACTGCTGACAAAAAGACCGTAATTGCTTTTGATAACCTGCTCATTTTATCCACCTTTCCAAAAATAGCTCTCTGGCTTCTATTTGCCATACATCATTTTTATTCAAAGCCCCCGTGAAATTCCAGAGGACATGAATGTGCCTTCAGGAACATTCATGTCCGTACTTGGCGAACCCCACAGGGTGTTTTCTTTGACCTTGCTGACTCAAGCCTTATTTCTTCACCTTCACGCTCTTCGCGGCGGACCAGGGGGAGTAATACTTCGTTTTCCCAACAGTCTTGAAGCTCCTGACCGATACCTTGTAAGTCTTGCCCTTCTTAAGTCCGGAGAGCGTCGCCTTCACCGTAGCCGCCTTGCTGATGGTCTTCGTCTTTGTGCTGCTGCCCAGCACATATTTCACTTCGTAGCCTGAGGCTTTGGCATTCTTCTTCCACTGGACGACGATCTTCTTCGAGGCGGAATTCTTCACGCTGGAAATCTTCGGCGCCGCCATGTAATACATTGTCTTCTTTGCGGAAGCCGCGCCACGTCCCGTATTCGCATAGGCATAGACCTGATACCTGTACTTCGCGCCATTGCTCTTCGCCTTTTTGTCCGTATAGGCTACCGTGGAGGCTTTCTTTATGGTGGCAAGCTTCTTTCCGTTCCGATAGATGTAGTAGCCTGTGGCTCCGGCCACCTTCTTCCAGTTGAGCTTCACGCCGTTTGAGGTATTCTTCAGCGTAAGCTTCGCGGTCTTTGCCGGCGTGGCCTTGAGAAGCAGCGTGATGGACGCCGCCTTGTAGTTATCCGTTGCGGAGGCCGTAAGCACAATTTCCGCCGTTCCCACCTTTTTCGCCGTGACCACGCCGCCATCCGTCACCGTCATAACAGCCGTATTGCCGCTTTGATAAGAAAGCGCGCCCTCGGCCCCGCTTACGGCAATAGCGCTACTGCTGCCTACCGGCAAAGCCGCGCCCTCCGCCGGTTTCGTGATGCTCAGGTCCTGGGCTGCCTTCTTGATCTGGAAGGTGACATTCTTCGTCCCTGCGTAATACTTCTTCCCGGTAATCATTACCTTCGCCGTTCCAGCGTTCACGTTTTCGGAATAGGAGACCGTGAAATCTGTATCCTGCTGAAGCTTCTCGCCACCGTATTTCACGGTGACTCCCGGCTTTATTTCCTTCCCATTATAAACATAGCTTGTCTTCGAAAGGCTCACGGAAGCCTTTGAAATCGGTGCCTTCACCGTCACGGTACAAACCGCCGTCTTGCCGCCATCCGATGTCTTCACGGTAATCTTCGCCGTCCCCGGCGCGACCGCCGTCACCTTCCCGTCCTTCACCGTGGCGACCGAGCTATTTCCGCTCTTCCATGTCACGCCCTTGTTCGTGGCCTTTGCCGGGCTGACCGTTGCCGTCAAAGCAACGCTCTTTCCCACAGTCAGGGAAAGCGTCGTTTTTGACAGAGAAACACCGGTGACCTTCGTTACACCGTATTTCGTGAAATACCCGGGCGTCCCCTTTGCGTCAATTCGGGCATAGCCTGAGCCAATGTAGTCCGCGTCGTAAGCCGTCCCGTTCCCGCCCACGAGCGCCTCACAATCCAGGAACATATCCTTGCTGGAATCGGCCTCCGAATCCGTCACAAAGCCGTCCCCGGCATAAATCGTCTTCAGCTTGCTGCTGAATGAAAACATATCTTCAAAACTTGTGACATTTTTCGTTTCAAAACTTCTCAAGTTCAGGCTCGTCAGACTGCCGCACTCATAAAACATCTTAGACATATTTATAACATTTGACGTATCAAAACCGTTCACGTTCAGGCTTTTCAGGCTGCCGCAGCCTGAGAACATCTCACTCATGTCTGAGACTTTCGATGTATCAAATCCGCTGACATCCAGACTCCTCAGGCTGCTGCAACCATGAAACATAGATTCCATGTTCGTCACCTTTGACGTCTTGAAACTGCTGACATCCAAACTCTTAAGATTACTGCAACCATCAAACATATACGACATATCCGTGACCTTCGCCGTCTTCATGCCCTCCAGGTTCAGGCTTTCCAGATTGCTACAGCCAGAAAACATATATTGGGTATTTTTTACGCTTGCAGTATTCAACATGCTCAGATCCAGACTTTTCAAGTTTTCACAACCATAGAACATATAATTCATGTCCGTGACTTTTCTTGTATCAAAACCGCTCAGGTCAACACTCTCCAGACTGCTGCAGCCATAAAACATAGAACGTAGACCTGTTAAATTACTTGTATCAATACCTTCAAAATCCACCTTCTTGAGGCCCCGGCAATTAAAAAACAGAGGATACTCATTTTCATCAGGATCTCCTCCAGTATAGTGAATAGTTTCTGCAATAAAGGATATCTTATCAGCGGGTGAATACCATTTTATTGTCTCGCCATCCATCCAGACATATATCGGATAATCGCTGATTCCTCTATCATTATCCTTGCTGTCTCTCGTTGCATCATAGTAAGTACCACTCCAGTTATTCCAATCTTGCAGGCTCGCTTTTTCAAAGGACGTGATTCTTGAATCTTCATAGCCACAATTTCTGAAGTCAATAATATAATCATAATCACTATAGTAATACTTATATTTCCCATTTGCAAGCGTCTTCATCTTACGGTTGAAATCCGATGGATAAGCATACGCTACCGTCTTCGTCTCCATCAGCGCTGCTTCTTCCTCTTCTCCCCCCAGTCCTGAAGCATCGGGATCAGACGGCTTTTCTTCCTCATCTATTTGCCCGGAATTATCTTCCGAATCCCCATCCATTTTTCCATCTGTCTCCTGATCTGTTTCTGATCCTACGTCTGCGCCTGATCCTTCGTCAGCATCCCGGACGCCTGTTTCCCACTCATCCCGGGAATCGCCTCCTTCTGCCCCGTCATTTTCATCAGCAGCCCCGTATTCATCCGACTCCCCTGTAATTACACTATTATCGGTCTCTTCACCCGCGCCTGATTCTGCAGGTGCATCCGGATTTTCAAATTCTGTCTCTTCTCCAGCGTCTTCATCTTCCCGCCCGTCAGGAAAATCCCCCGCTCCTGAGAATTCTGTTTCATCGGTATCCGGGCTGCTCTCTGCCTCAAAATTTAATTCCTTTCCTGAAATCCCATCTTCAAAGGATGCATCCTCGAAGGATTCGGCTCCATTACTTCCTTCACCCACTTCATATAATCCATCCCCCTCATATGATTCATCTTCCGGTTTCGGTTCTCCATCTTCCGATGTTTCGTCCCGGATTTCCTGAACGTCCTGAATATCCTGCACAGTCTCTGCATCCTCTGCATCCTGCATTTCCTGCGCGTTTACCGCATCCTTCGGACCGTCCCCGCTGCCGGCACCGTCAGGTCTTTCATCTTCACCAATCAGGTCAGTGTCCCTGGCCTCCACGGATTCACCATTATCCGCTTCACCAACCTCTTCGTTGTCATACTCTCCCTCAGGCCCGTTTTCATTCTCAGGATCAATTCCATCCCCTGTCACATTTCCGTTTTCAAAATCGACTCCGTCCGCATCAGGCAATGCTTCATCTCCAAAATTGATTCCATCCGCATTTGACGCAACTTCATTTCCAGAATCAATTCCGTCTGACCCGGCTTCACCTTCATCTCCTGAGCCGATTTCCTCCGAACCAGCTTCACCTTCATCTCCAAAATCGATTCCGTCCGAACCAGCTTCACCTTCATCTTCAGAACCGATCCCGTCCTCTGTTACGTTTCCGTTTTCAAAATTCCCTTCTTCACCCTCATGCTCACTGCCGGTCTCGAAATAACTGTCTTCGCTTTCGGCTCCAGTTTCTCCCCTTCCTTCTACTTCTTCTCCCGCTCCTTCTGTTACTTCTTCATCTCCCGATCTTCCTGTGTCCCCTGTTTCTTCGACTTCCCCGAATTCCTCTGTATCCTCATCCTCAAAATCAGATTCCGACTCATCATTTCCCCCTTGCCTGCCATCTGCCTCATCGTCATTCCCGGAATCATCAAGACCTTCTTCCGCTTCATACAAGACTGCGTCAGCATTTTCCTGCTCCTCAGCATCCCCATCCGAAATCAGTGCGTAAGCATCCGGGGAAGCCTCCATTCCATCCTCATCCTGAATGTCCGAATCGATTTCAGCCTGCGGATAACCGTCCTGCTCTGTCCCCGCGAATGAAAGAGCCGCCCATGGCATAGCCAGGAACAAACTAATTCCCACGGCCATAAGTCTTTTCGGAAACGCCCTTCCCTTTAATCTCCTTTTCATCACCTTTTTCTTCTCCATAACCATTTTCATCAGACGAGCTTCTCCTTTCCAATTATCCCTGACATCTGCTGACATCTGCCGACATCTGCTAACATCTGCCGACACCTACTGACACTTGCTGACTGCAGCCGAAGGCCGCAGTCACCTTTCACACATCCGATGCCTGCTTTCTTTCACGCAGGTATTAACCAAGCATCAGGCATAGTCAATACCGTATTTGGCGCATCCCACAGGGACATGACATAATCTGGCAAGGCCAGATTGAGTCTGGCTACACGGCAATGAGGGATGCGTCTGAACAAAATTTGCCTCACGGCTCATTTTGTTCGGATTTTTCCGCGGCTTTCCTTCTTGTGCCGCGGAAAAGCCCACCTTTTCCCTGCGCCCACTCCATCTCCCATTTCCGGAAAAAGTCCGCGAACGGATGCCGCGTTTATCAACACATATCTATTTTTTTACTACCCCCCCTATTTTTGTCAATTAGAATTTGTAAAAAGTTTATTTTGGCAAACACGTTAAATATGCTTGTATTAACTATTTATCAGATGTAGTTAATATGCGGGAATTATGGCTTCATTATTTCAACGCTTCCTTGTTCAATTTATTTTATTCCTTGACAATCCGCCTTGTCTATCTACCTGCGGTTCACAAAATCCGACTTGCGTAAGCATAGCCGCGTGCCGCGAATCAGGAACAGCTTCCCGGATTCGATTCAGACTCTCTTCAGAAAAAAAATAAAATAATTGAGGGCGTTTCTCGCTTATATCGCTGGAAACAAGCCCGAATCTGAACTAACGTCGCGTCTTGACGATGAGGTGCAAAAAGCCCTGGCGCATATTGAATGGAGGAAGGAATATATGACTCTTCTGGAAAGAGATGAACGAATGAGGGAAGAGGGCCGCAAGGAAGGCCGGGAAGAAGGTCGCAAGGAAGGTTTGGAAGAAGGCCGCAAGGAAGCTCTGCGGGAATCTGCCCACGCTGATGCCACTGAGGATCTGGCAACCCGTCTGCAGGATAAACTGAGCCTTCTTCAGGCTGAGTTAGATGCCCTCAGGAAGAAATAATCCTATTATTCTAAAACGCAGAAACTTCCAGCCCCGCAAAGCCCGGCAGCTATGGTTTCGGTCTTTGCGGGGCTGGAAGCTTCTGAGGACACCATGCCCATCATTATTATTGCCTGGTTTATTTGTTTCATAAATCGGATAATCGAAGAAGCCTGAGCAGTTACTTTCCCGAAGCTTTTCCTATATGCCCAAGGAGTTCCTTTTTGTTTGTGACATCATAGCAGTCTGACAGGATCTCCCTTCCTGACAGAAGACAACCCGTTCGTCCTGTTGTTTTTGCCCTGGCTATACTGACAAGCGGGTGTTACTCAGCCTGCTACTGAGGCCGTTACCATTCTGTTACCCGACATTTTTATGAGTCTATCTGATAAAGTTGGTCGATATTCTTGTCCGCCATTACGGATTCTATATTCTTATCACTACGAAGGAGTCTTGCCGAAGCATCACCTACTTTTTTATTAGATTCTGCAACTATATCAAGATATTCCTTGTATTCATCCAGAGAGGCAAACTGATTCGATCCGTTCATTGACATTGCCTCATCTCGCTTTAACGACTGATTTTATTGATTCTCAGTCCCGCTAATAATTAAAGTTCCGTCTTTTCATGGAAATCAATTGAAGGCGGAGAATACTCTATTCCGCCCTCATTCTTCCAAATGCACCTTCTCCATGATCTCCAGGATTGCCCCCCGGACATTCCCTTTCAAGTATGCTTCGTTCAAATGATTCTTGGAGTACTGCAGATAAGTCCC
>CAMKKZ010000011.1 GCA_946413525.1 uncultured Oribacterium sp. | reverse complement strand
GAGTATGATACTCCGATCCAGGAAGGGTATTCGAAAGAGTTCTATGATGAGATCATCGGATTCATGAGGAACTTTTTTTCCGGGGCGTTCAAGGATAACAGTAATCTGTCATATGGTTTCATGACCGGAATTTTACGGATAGCGCAGGAGAGCATTTTCAGCGGTTTAAATAATCTTACGGTTAATTCAGTGATGGACGAGGAGTACGATGGTTTCTTTGGCTTTACGGAATCCGAAGTGGTTGAAATGCTTGCTTACTACGGAGCATCCGATAAGGGGGAGGAACTTCGGAACTGGTATGATGGATATTTCTTCGGGAAAAAGGAAATATATAACCCGTGGTCAGTGATCAATTATCTGTCAAAGGGATGCCTGCCGCAGGCATACTGGGTGAACACCGGAAAAAACGAAGTGCTGGAAGATGTACTGAAGACAGCAACGGATGATATCACTGAGAAACTGTATTCCCTTCTTCAGGGAGAGCGTGTCATTGCCAGGATCGATCAGAATGTAGTATACCGATCATTGGCAGAGGATCCGGCAAATATCTACAGTCTGCTTTTGGTCGCCGGATATCTGAAGACGCCCAGGAAGGAACTTCAGGGTGATGGAGCATGGCTTTGTGAGGTTTCGATACCGAATCGTGAGATAGCTGCAGTATATAAGAGTGAGATCCTCTCGCATCTGATGCAGATAGGTGCAATGGGAAGAGCTACAGCCAATAAGATCGCTGAGAGTCTTTATGCACAGGATACAAAGAAACTACAGGACGGAATAGGAGAATACTTAAAAAAGAGTATCAGCTTCTATGAAGCCGGAGCGGAAGGGTTTTATCATGGGCTGGTTCTTGGGCTTATTGCTTTGATGGATAATCAGTATCGGATCAGGTCAAACAGAGAGTCCGGCGATGGACGATATGATATCAGTATGTTCCCGAGGGAAAATAAATACCCGGGGATGATCATGGAATTAAAATGGGATAAAGATCTGAGCGATGAGGAACTGGATGCTTTATCTGTAGAGGCTCTTGATCAGATCAATGAGAAAGGGTATGACACAGAAATGCGTGAGGAGGGTGTAGCTTATATCATTAAATTTGGGATAGCATTCTCAGGGAAAAAGGTAAAGATAAGAACTGAATAAAACCCATGCGGTTTAAGGATCTCTTCGGAGATCCTTTTTTGATGCATTTATATTGATAGTTGTCTCGTGGTCAACTTTCGGTTGTCTGTTTGGGGAACGACTTTTTATATGGAGTTCCGTAGAATTGCATGTGTAATTGTGCGTTGAGAAAGGCGGGATAACATGATAGAATTAAAAAAAGAGAGGCTAAACAAGGAGGTGTGAAATGGCAGATATCAGGCTTGACGAAATGACAACAGGTTTTAAAGTATCTGTTCCGGATTTCGTGAACAATGAAGCATTCTCCGAGCTTGTAGAGGGAATTCTTGGCGCATTAAATGGGCAAGTGATACGTATTGTTTTATATGGATCTGTGGCCAGAAGAACAGATGCATCGGATTCAGATGTGGACATAGCTGTTTTTGTTCCTGCAAGGCTGGATCCCGCTGCTGAAGACCGGCTGTCGGATGTTGTTGTAGATTTGAATCTTAAGTATAATAAGGTCTTCTCTGTTATTGATATTGATAATTCAGTATATAGTAAATGGAAGAATGTTACGCCGTTTTACCAGAATGTGGATAAAGAAGGGATTGTTTTATGGAAGGCAGCGTAGTAGATCTGTCAAGGTACAGGCTGGAAAGAGCAAAGGATGATCTGAAAACAGCCAGGGATAATCTCAACGAAGGCAGTTACAGGGCTTCTGTAAATCGATCCTACTATGCCATTTTTCATGCGCTCAGGGCAATCACTGCACTGGATCAGTTTGATTCAGGCAAGCATTCCGGCATTATTGCCTATGTGAACCAGCATTATGTTAAGACCGGCATTTTTGACAAGAGCTTTTCCAAAATTGTTGATTCGGCATTTCGTCTCAGGGAAAAAGCGGATTATGAAGATTTCTTTGTCGTTGCAAAAGACGATGCCAGAAACCAGATCGAGAAGGCGGAACAGCTAATAGGAGTACTGGAGCCTTATGTGAAAACACGATGGGGAGCGGTTAATGACAATAGTGAAAAGGAGTAAGGTTCCTGTACCAACCCTAGTTAACGTTTCTATTCCAAACTACTGCGTAGAGCCTTCTGAGTTTCGCAGAACTGTAAAATCGGCATAGGCAAAAGCCTGCGTTAACGAGTATAATATGAAATTCCCTGAAATCCGGAGGGCGCTGAATGATCAGAAATAAAATACCTTCCCTTTCGGAGCAAACGGAAGGCGGTTCCCTTTCGGCAGCAGGTACGCATGCTCCCTGTGGATGTAGAGCCTGTTCTCGATAAAGCCGTCGGTGATAATGAGGATCGGTCCATCCGCCGGGAAATCTTTTGCCTTTTCCAGCAGGGTGACCCCGGGCTGGAGCACGGTTCCGCCCCTTCCGGTCACCCGGACCCTTCCCGCAAGCTCCTCCGCGGAAAGGTAGCCCGCGTCGTGGGCGTCCGCGTCATTGAACACAACCCGTACGCGGGAGACATCCTTGGAGGCGGCATAGCTTGCGATGGCGCCGAGGGACTGGCCGAGCTGCTTCTCGGAAACGGATCCGGAGGTATCAACAATTACGCCGAAGGTCCTGTCAAAAAGGTCCTTCTCATTTATGACATAACGGGGCCTCGGGATGTCCGGGGTGGAGCCCTGCCTTCTGGAAGGCCTTGCATAGCTCCTGTGCTTTTCAAGCGGTGGGAACATGACATCAAACCAGTGCCCGAGTTCCACGTCCCAGGGGATGGGCGGGGAGGTCAGGGCGCGGATCTCCTCCACGAGTCCGGCCGGAAGGTACCCGCGCCCGTTCGCGCTGTGGAAGTCCAGCCCCTCCCGGAGGGCGTTCCGGAAAAACTCATCCAGCGTCATGCCGCCCGTCTGTTTTTTCAGCCCCCCAAACTTCGGCAGCGGGTCGGACATGATGTCGCCTTTCCCGAAACCGCGGAAGGTGGCATGCTTTCGGAACTTTCTCATTTCCTTTATGATGAGGTCGTAGATGGCCTCGGCGGAAAGGCCGGCGAGCTCCTTGTCATAGAGGAGGCCGTCTCCGGGCATGGAGCCCACTTCCATTTCCACAAGCCAGCCGTTCACAACGTAGTCGCAGGCCACGTTCCAAAGGTACCTGTCCCTGCCGGCGGCCCTTTTATGGTGCATCAGGCCCGCATGGAGGTACTCGTGCGCCAGGACGAACTCCCATTCCTCCACGGACAGTCCCGCAGCCGGATTTATATAGATTTCTCCCAGGGAGGCATCCACCGCCGCTATGCTTATCTCGTATTTCCGGCAGAGCTCATTATCCTCGATGATCCGGAAGGAGGAGGCCATTCCGCCCAGAAGGGGATAATGTGTAAGGAACCATTCAGCAGCCTTCCGTACAGGGGTTTCCTTTTCCGAATTCCATTTATGCCCGCCCGCGGTGCTTACCGCCCCGGTGACGGAGTTGCGGAGCGCGGTATAGAAGGCAGCGGAAAATTCGTTTTGCTCATTATTTCTGTACCGGATCGGGTGCTGCAGCCCTGACATATCCGCGGAATCCGCCGTATTCGTGCCATAAATATTCCGGTCGCCAACCTCCCCGGCGTAGAGAAGGTGTCCGTAAATCTTTTCCTCGTCATCCAGCTTTATGCGGTATTCGCTCCCCGGGTCGGGGCAGATGGGCTCCTCAAAATGAATGTCGTACAGGAATCTTGTGACATAGATATCGCATGCCTTGTTCCAGAGCTTCGGGAAGAAGGGGGTATCAGATCCCCTGGGCATCTTTTCCTCGTCAAAATGCCCGAAGGCGAGATGGAGCAGGCAGTGTGCGAGGGCAAAGGCCCATTGCCCGCTGCTCAGCCTGTGGGACGTGTTCACGTAAATGCTTCCCTTCCCGTCAACGATACAGATCCCGTCCTTTTCGAGCAATTCCTTATCTTTGATATAGATGTCCCCTTTCAGGTTTTCGAAAAACGGATGGGAAATGATATGTTTGAATCCTTCAACGAGAAGACGTTCCCCGATGGGGCGTTTTTCTTCATCGTAGTAGTATTTTGTATGAATTATGGGCATGAATAATACCTGTAAGGCGGGGCCTATTTGTTGGAAACGAGCCGAGGAAGGTCCCTGACGACCTCCACCATGAACCAGTCCGGAAGGGCTTCCCCTTTTCAAGAATGACAATAAACCATTGGTTGATTGATTTATTTGATGGTTTGAATTATCATAAGTGTATCGGTGAGTGTTGAGGAGTCATGTAGTTTGCGATACCGCAGATGTCTGTCAGGAATTAAAGCGGTCAAAACCACTTTAATAGAAGATCTTATGTACTCGATACCGCTGCTGTTTATCGGGAATTACAGGAATTAAGAATTAAAATGATTCAAAAACCACTTTGACGGAGCTGCCGGTTTGCCTTATAAAGAGCTTCGTTACGT
Source organism: uncultured Oribacterium sp. (assembly GCA_946413525.1). Classification (GTDB taxonomy): domain Bacteria; phylum Bacillota; class Clostridia; order Lachnospirales; family Lachnospiraceae; genus Oribacterium. Next base: position 89,653 of record CAMKKZ010000011.1, on the reverse strand, counting down.
CACAAAATCAGAGTGTCCGGGACCGTTCTGACAGGGGGGTTCTGACAGGGGGGGAGTGAAGGAAGGACGAATATGGTGAAAATGACATCCGCGTATGCGGCAAAACTGATCAAAAAGCTGAATGAGGAAAAGAGCTACTGGATTTCCCTGGAGGAGGAAAGATGCGTTTACGTGGCATCCGTTGAAGAGGAGCCCGTCATACCTGAATACGATTTCGAAGAGGTGAGGGGGCATCTGGCTGAGATCGATGACCGGATCGTCAGGATCAAGCATGCCATGAACATATCTAACAGCAGCAATGAGGTACGGGTTAATGACAGGACGATGACAATAGATATCATCCTGATCAGGATGGCACAGTTGAACAGGCGTCTTGCCGTGCTTGACGAAATGCGGAAGAGGCAGCCCAAAACCAGGCTGGAAACCAACGTGTTTTCATCAAGAAAAACTTCCCCGGAATACCGCTATACGAATTACGATCTGACGCTCGTCGGAGATGAGTACAAGAGGGTGGAGGCGGAGATAACCGCCATGCAGCTTGCTCTTGACAAATACAATCAGACTGTGGAGATTGATATAGATGTTGACCTTGACCTCGATATCAATATCGATATATAAGGCGCTGACAAGCTTCCTTTAGCAGGCCGGACATGCCCTGGAATCATAGACCGGGGATGCCTGGAATCATAAGTTTTCCGTGCGGCAGGTTGAATTACATATCATACCGAATGTAAATCGGATTGTGATCTGGTTTTTGTTATGGTTTAAGGTAATGATATATTGATTATAGACTTATTTGTAACATGATTTAGCGTTCATTGTCATAGTCAACAATAGGGCTTAACAAGTGTTTTTCCCTGCTGCAAAAAACCTGGCATCTTCGTATGCCGGGGGCATGGAGGTTCGGTTTCAAATGCCCCTGTTTGCATTTATAATACACGGTTAATAACATGAAAGAAGAACTTTATCCATTATGTGGACATGCTTCATAAAGTGTGCGAATCATTTTGCAAAATACGTGGTGCAGATGCCGCTCCCTTACACCTGTCCCAGGCTGAATACTCTTTTCGTATTCTCTTCCGTAATTCTCAGAACATCTTCAACTGGTAAATTCTTAAGTTCTGCAATCCTATTTGCCACGGAGGGAAGGATCAGGCTTGTATTACGAGCCTTCTCCCATTTTTTCCTGATTATATTCTCTGGTCTCATTGGCTTCACAAACGGTCCGTCTGTTTCCAATAGCAAATACTTCGCCGGAGTCTCCTTAACCGCTTCACACAACGGTTCACTTATCTTTGGCCTCATTAAAAGTGAGCCGCCGATTCCCAGGCATAAGCCAAGTTCCTCAGTATAAATCCTTGCAACTGATGCGTCTCCAACAAAGCAATGACATACGCCGCCATGAAGTTTCGCCCTGTTCTTCCTGAGGATCTTTATAGCGTCATCATGAGCCATGCGGATATGAAGAATCAGGGGGAGCCTCAATTTGTCAGCAAGCCCAATCTGCCATCTGAACCATATCTTCTGCCTGATCCTATGCTGTTCTTTCCGTTCATAGTGATAATCCAGCCCCGTTTCCCCGATTGCGATCACGTTTTTATTACTGGCGAATTCTTTTACCCGTCTGAAATCTCTTATATGGGATTGAATGCATCTTGTCGGATGATTCCCCACCGCCGGATACACAAACCCAGGATATTTCGCTGCAAGGTTAAGCAGAAGTCTGTTTGAATCCACATCAATAGCCGGTTCAATGCAGCATGTGACACCTGCTTCCTTTGCCAGTAATATAAGCTGATCCCTGTTGCCGTACTCTATTGTATAGGTTTCATTGACTCTTTTAACAAATGGAAAATTCTGATTATATCGCTTGTCTGACAGATGAATATGCGAGTCTATCATAATATCAATATTACCTTTCTCAATAAGCAAGAATTCTCGATGAGTTTGATAGATATGTCCTCATACTTTGACTTAATGCCGCAGGCGTTGAGTCCCATTTGTGTCGCGCCAGCGACACAAATGAAGTATGAAAGGCTTGCCTTTCATACTTGCGGTCATGGAGCCTGGATCCACAAAGGATCATAAAAGATCCCATTCATACTTTGACTTGATGCCGCAGTCATTAAGTCAAAGTATGAATAATTAATTATTCGATGTACTAGTGAGTATAACATACCAGATAACATTATTTTTGTTAAATACAATGATAACTATTTCGATCTACACACTATATTAGAAGATAATGAGTATGTCAAATTAGTTTTAACTGATGTCGAGCGTGGTGATAATGCAATCGATTGTTTATTGAATTTTCATGCAGGGCACGCAGTATTGCGTCGTTATATTTTAGGAGAAGATGCTCCCGATACAATAACTGAGGTATACCTGGATGGCGTGCAGGTTTCTGATTTATGTGAGTTAAAAGAAAGATTCAAAGAGGCTTTGTGTGAAGTTATATGAGAAGATAAATGATACTCTTGTTGATGTTGATTTTGTTGATAAGTGTTATTTGTTATTTGATAACGCGGCAACCGGTAAAACATATCTCTTTAAGTTAATAGCCGATATATTTTTCGAAAGGAAACAGACGGTGTGTCATATTGACTATAGATTTATTTTGCCGTCTGATATTAGTGAAGCTGAGTTATTACTGATTGATAATTATGATGTGTTAGATAAAGAGAAGATAGATCATGTGATTTGCGGTTTTAAAAATCAAATTATAGTTTCTGCAAAAACATTAAATCTTCCGGTTAGCTACACGTTATACAGGATAGATTATGTACCTGGGTGTATTAAAAGTGTTAGATTATGGTGATGATTTACGACATGACAGGGAAAACGTGGTCTGTAAACAGCTTTCAAGAGTGACTTGAACGCTTTGAAACAGCATTCAATCGATCACCTTCTGCCATGCTTGCCTTGTTTGGAATTGAGTAATACTCTTTTAGGAAGAAATTTAAACGTTTAGCTAAAAATTATCCCAATTCTCGTGTCTTGTGTTTTATCAACGCATCGTTGTATAATCATAATACGATACAAATTTCTGAAGAAAGAGAAGGGATATGATTATGAAAAGAAGATTGCACTCATCCGTCGTTTTATTGTATTTATCATGCGCGCTGCTTTTCGGGACGGGCTGCATTACGGCCTTTGCGGAGGAAGACAGCCCCGCAGCCACCGGCGCGGAAAGCCTGCAGGAAAAGGCCCGGGAATTTTTGGGTGATGAAGAGAACTGGAGGGAGTTTTACAATCTGATTGGAGGTGTTGTAAGGAGCTATTTTCCTGATGGAATTACGTCCATGCAGGATTTGATTTTGAACGCTGAAAATGGTGAGGAAGCGGTGGCAGAAGCGGACGAGGCCGCAAATGACGAGAAGGAAGCGGTGGAGGAGAAAGGCGACGAAACTGCGGATGCCGCGGAGGAGAAAGGCGACGAAACTGCGAATGCCGCGGAGGAGAAAGGAGACGAAGCCGCGAATGCCGCGGAAGAGAAAGGCGATGAAACTGCGGATGCCGCGGAGGAGAAAGGCGACGAAACTGCGAATGCCGCGGAGGAGAAAGGGGACGAAGCCGCGGATGCTGCGGAGGAGAAAGGCGACGAAACGGCGGATACCGCGGAAGAGAAAGGGGACGAAGCCGCGGAGGAGGTAGTGGGAGAAGACGAAACCGCCGATTCCGCTGCGGAATCAGCAGAAGACAAAGAAGGAGTGAAAGAGGCTGATTCCGGCAATGAAGGGACCGACAGCCTCCTTGGTCCTGTTGATGAGGCTGTTGCTGCGGCTGCGATTGCTGACGAAATCTATGCGGAAGCGGAGGCTGCCGAAGCTTCGGTTACGGCTTTTCTCAAATCATTCGAGTCGGACAAGGCCCATATGGAGGGCCTTGATTACCGTTTGAAGACAAAGGAGAGCATTGCCCGTAAGCTTCTTACCAATGCGCTTGATATGGAGGTATCTGTGGCCGAAGCGAGGGGAAGTATCCGGGATGCTCTGCGTTATACATATGTTATTGAGGATGAAGAGTATACTGCTATGACGAAGCAGATTATAGATGCATGCATTGAAAACGGGTATTCTGTTTATAAGCTGAAGAATACCTGGGATTCACCGGACTACAAAGGAATCAACATGAACTTGATCACGCCGGATGCGTATATTTTCGAGCTTCAGTTCCATACGCCGGAATCCTATGATACGAAACAGAACAAGACGCATGAGGATTATGAGATCATTCGAAGCGTTTCCTCAACGGCTGTAGAGAAAGCAATGGCCATGGTCAGGAATCGTTTGGCAAACATGGCAGTGCCGGTACCAGAAGGCGCGCTGGATATCTCATATTGAGTATATCTTGAGTATTTCTGAGTGGCGGCTTTTTCTTGAAATGATGTTCAGGACATCAGGGTATTGTTCAGGCATTATCACGGAATTATCATGGGAGGTTCTTTGGCAATGAACGAAGGGACAGAATATTACCGTTTCCCGATTGGAAATGTTATTCTCCGGAAAAAAGGGGATGTTTTGGAAAAAAAGGGGAGGAAGGGTATCTGGGAAGATGCTTCCGACCAGCTCTGGCGCTTTGCTGATGGGGATTTAAATCTTGAGAAAATAGATTATCAGGAGGATGACGAAGGAAAGACTCAAAGCGGTTCCGGTTCGGCAAGCCTATGATTTCCATATGCGGTGACAAATATTGCGATCTGCCTGTTACTCACACCTTCCTGGTGTTTTATGATGATTTCCTGTTTCTGTATCAATGAAGCCACTCCTTTCAGTTTGATAGTGAAAGGAGGCTGAAAGGAGTGGCTTCGAACCCATAACGCCGTATCCGGCGATTGATTTTATGCTTTTGTACTGTGGGGATATAAAGAGAAATTAATTCCACCTGTACGGTTGCCATCCAAAGCGATATTTTGATACGGTTTACCGTAATTAAAATATCGCTTTGGATGAGCAACCGTACAGGTGGAAAAATTTGATATTTCAAAGTTATGGACTTAGAAACCGCCTAAGCCTTTTTCGTTTATAGAACAACAGGCAGAGAGTATAAAACGGCTGTTGTCAGATGAGCAGGAGAGGGATCTCCTGAGACTAAAGGAGTCATAGGATCTTCTTGCAGTTTCACACCCGGCCTGACGGGATATCGCCTGTCTCCATGACGGCGACTTGTGTCAAATACTCTTCCTACAGTTTCACCACCCGCCCCCAGGGAACGCTGTCCCGGCCATCCCTGGTAATGAGCCAGAGCACGGGCACGGACAGGGCGTCCTCCTCCCGGGGCCAGGGTGCGTACCCATCGGTAAAGATCAGCATGGCCTTGGGAGGGTCGTCATACAGCTTTTCCTTAAGGTAATCAAAAATAATTTGGAAGCTGGTGCCGCCGCCCCCGAGGGGGGTTATCTTCTGAAAATCGACCATTGTTTCGAAGGGCTGCGGTTCGCTAAGGCTGCTGTCAAAGAAGGATATTTTCCCTTTGAGACCCGCCTGGCGCATGGCATCCAGGATTTCCGCCATTGCGGAGGCCAGCTCCTTGTCTGTAATGGAGGCGGAGGTATCCACTAAAACCCAGATGTCATTGACGGACCCTTGATCTTCATCGATGTTAAAGGCAGGCAGCAGGAAATCCGATCCCGCGAATCGTCTGTCCGGGGGGAGGAAGTTGTAATCGAAGCTGTCAAATTGGATGAAGTCATGGAGCAGCTGCTTCCAGTCCAGCCTCGATCGCTCCGCAAGCTCATTGGCCAGCCTGCGTATGACCTGAGGCATTCCCGCGAGGCTGCCGCAGGCCTCCAGGGCTTCCTTTATCTTCCGGTTCCAATTGTCATGAAGCTGGGCACCATTATAAATCCCCCGCCACAGATCATGCCTGTCGAAGGAGGGGACAGCCTTGCTATTACCACCTTGATTCTCATCGGCGGTATCCCTGCGCTGATTCCTGCGTCGATTTCCTCGCCGATTTTCATTGGCCGAATCCTCGCCGTCATCTTCTTTTTCCTGTGCCATGTCTTTATTTCCCTGATCGGGGGAGGAGGTATGGCCTTTTTTTGACGCGTCGTCATTCTTTTTGACGCGTCGTTTCCGGTCACGGAGGAGCATGAGATAGACCTCGTCCGCGCTGTAAAGGCGGCCTTCTTTGCCTTCCGGGGTGAGATGTATCGCCTCTTCCCCATCTATCCGGATGGTATGTAAGCCCCACATTTCCAGAATGGTTGAATTGACCACGATATCGCAGGCAATGTTATAGAGGAAGGAATGGAGGTTTTTCCCCCTCAGGCAGTGGTCGAGAACGCAGTGGAGAAGCTCGTGGAGCGTCACAAACTGTAATTCCGTATCGGACAGGCGCTCCGCGAATTCAGGGTCGAAGATCAGGCGGTCGCCATCGGTGCAGGCTGTCTCGCAGGGGGCGCAGGCAAGCTGCAGGCCCATGGACAGGTGCCCGAAAAATGGATAATTCTTTATTAGCGTGGCCCGCGCTTCCGTCATGCGGCTGACGGTCTTTTTCACCATTAACTGATCCATTGCTTAATTCCTTCCGATTGCTTTTCAGAGCTTGCCTTTCCAGACTTACAGAAACCTTCGGTTCTTTTTCATCCAGACGGTGAAGGACGGTATCTTCGCAAGCTTCATGTTCATGCCATCCATGACGGTCAGGCCCCGGAAGAACATGCTGGAAAAGTCAGGGGGGAACTGTCCGGCGTAGGAGCATATATTCTCGAGCTCAGTATTCGAGATGCTGTCCTTTCGGCTTGAAACCGCGGAGAGGAGGGAGGAGATCAGGGCATAGATCACATCCGGCCCCGTGGGCCTTTCCGTACATTTTCCCTCCAGGATGTCCGATGTCTTCGGAAGCTTCCGGTAGATCTTGCACCAGGCTTCGAATTCAAGGGCGTTTGAGGTGCCGATGCAGCCGGAAATCAGCCCGTGAATCTCGTCGGGCTTTTTTCCGCTGGTCTTTAGCAGGCGGCTGACGAATTCCCAGCTCCTCGGGGTGGGGAAGGCCAGGTCCTCGATGCCGGGCTCGGTATTCAGGCGGCTGTTGTCAAAGGAAAGATAGCCGATTACCCGTTCGTCAATCCCGTTTCGAACTGCCCATTCATACCAACTGTCAAATTCAGCCACGATCTCGAAATGAATCAGCCGGTTGGCTAATGCCTTGGGCATACGGTACGCCACGGATTTGTCCGTGGTGCGGTTGCCCGCGCAGATGACGATGCAGTTCTCCGGCAGAAGGAATTCGCCAATCCGTTTGTCCAGCGCGATCTGGTATGCCGCGGCCTGGAGGGACTGGGGCGCGGCGGATATCTCATCCAGAAAAAGGATATGTACCCTGTCCGTCGGCAGGTCGAAAAGCTTCGGCTTCAGCCAGACCGTGAATTCCTTTTCCGCGTCGGCAAAGGGAATGCCCCGGAGGTCGATTGGCGAAAAGTTCAGAAGACGGATATCCGTCACGTCTACCTGTTCATGGATTTCCCGGGAAAGCAGCCTGGCCATCTCTCTGACGGCGGTGGATTTGCCGACCCCCATGGGACCCCAGAGGGAGACGGAGGGGATGTCCGAAAGCATCCCCTGCCTGTAGGCCGTACTGAAAAGCTCCGTGAGCTGTCGGGCAATTTCTCCTGCCGTAATGCCCGGGATATTATAGCTGTCTGCCATGTCGGCTCCTCCTTTCTATCCGGTCAGAGTGTTTTTAAACGCGCCGATTATGTTACAAATGATGCGGCACCGCGTCGGAAAGGCATTTTGTTCAGGGCGCCCTGCGGGTGCTGGCGCGTTTCTGGACAATCGCCGCAAAGTGAGTCAAGGCTCAGGGCGCCTGGCCGGCTTAGGACGCGTCATTTCCCTCGTTGGCCCTGCGGTTCAGCTCCGCATCGATGTCTAGGAGCTTTTTGGAAACATTTGCGACCTGCTCTGTATAGCTGTTGCCTTTTCCGAGCTCCGCTTCGGCATAGCTTGCCTGCGCCTTCGCCCTGTCAATTTCTCCCCGCGCTTCCGCCACCTGTTCATCAAGATGGGAGAGGACATGCTCGATGCGCTGTATGCAGCCGGCGGCCACGGCATCCTTCATGTCGGCATGGTACTGTTTTCCCGAAATGCCGTTGATCAGGAGGTAAGGCTTCTCCTTCTTCATATAGGCAGGGAGCAGGATGTCGAAGCCATGGACATTATCAAACAAGCGGTCGGCTTCCCTGAAAATGTTTTCCTCCAACGCCGCCAGGGCCTCCTCCCCGAAGGAAATCCGTTCCGGCTTCGTTAGCTTCTCTTTCCTGTCCTGGTAATGCCTTTGATCCTGCTCAAGGCAGCGTATTTGTTCCTCCAGCCTGTTCAGGAGGGATGGGGTATCCGTTATGACGGACTCGAGCTTCCTAAGCTCCTGATCCCTCTTTCGGCAATGGATTCTCAGGCGTTCCAGCTCATTGGAGGTGTCGATGCGATCCTTCAGGAGGGGGTCCCCCACCGAAAGGGCCTTGATCTCCGCATAGCTAAGGACCGTGTCATCGATATCCCGCGCGTCCCTGCAGGCCAGGCTGTTGCTCATGAACTGCGAAATGAAGCGCTGCTTGTTTTCGAGAAGCTGCCAGGAATACGCGTCAAAGGTGCCGGCGGTAATGTAGCGGAAGCGGAACACCCTGGCATTCGTATTTCCCTGCCGGATCAGGCGTCCCTCCCTCTGCATGATGTCCGCGGGCTTCCAAGGGATGTCCAGATGATGAATGGCGATGAGGTGCTCCTGCACATTGACGCCGGTCCCGAGCTTCGAGGTGCTGCCGATCAGGATCCTTACGGAAGCCTCATTGACGGCCTTGAAGAGCCGCCGCTTCTGTTCCTCCGACTGGGCGTTATGGACAAAGGAAATTTCGGCCTCGGGCACGCCCATCCGGATCAGCGTTGTTTTCAGTTCGTCATATACGTTGAAGCCGTCCTTCGGCGTCCCTATGTCGCTGAAGATGAGCTGGGAGGTGCCCGGAAAGCTTTTCCAAAGATTATAAACTTTTTCGGCGCAGGCGTAAACCTTCGTGCTCTGTTTATACGGCTTTGCCTCCGGATTGGCGAGGCGTATGTCCAACGCGGCTGCCCGGCCGTCATTTGTGACCTTCAGGAGGTTGTCGTCCTTGCTTCGTACCTGCCGCTGGCGAATTCCTTCCGTTCGTTCCACAAGCTCCTTGATATAAAGCCTCTGTTCTGCCGACTTTGGCACGATCACGTCCTCGTAGCCCTCGCTTTCCGGGAGATCCATGACATCCTGGCTGCCGCTGTAAAAGTCACAGACGCAGGAGAACAGGCTGGTCAGCTCAGGGATGTTGTGGAAGCTTGAAAACCTGGTGCGGACGCGGTAGTTCTGCGAGTCAACGTCCACCTCAAAGCCGGTCTGCCGGGTCGCGAAATTGTTGATCCATTCATCGAAATGATCCAGGCGGAGGAATTCAAGCTGCTCGGGCTGCAGGTAATGCTGCAGGACATAAAGGTCCGATATGGAATTGGTAAGCGGCGTCCCGGTAGAGAAAATCACACCGCCGCCATGGGAGCGGACAAACTGTACCTTTTCCAGCGTTTCATTGCACTTGCTGCTTCCGCTTGCGTTCATGCCGACCACGTAATCCGCATGGCTTTCGATTGAAACATTCTTGAAGTTGTGGGCTTCGTCGATGACAAGGCTCGTAATTCCCAGTTCTTCAAAAGGGATATATTCGTCCTTCCGGGGCTTCTCCTTCATCTCCTTGAGCTTCCCCTTTAAACGCGCCGCCTTGCTCCTCAGGCGGTCCCTCTCCCAGATATCCGTGGATTGTTCGGCTTTTCGCTTGCAGTCCCGGATCCGATCCTCCTGCTGCCCGAGCTTGTAGTTCCAGCTCATCCTGATCATTTCGAAGGAAGAAAAGGCCATGTATATCGCGGTATAATCGCCGTCCCTGATCTTTGCGAGGGCTTCCATCCGATGTTTCGGTCCGAAATCCTTAGGGCTTATCACAAGGATCCTGTCGTCCGGATAAATCTGCCTGTGGGTCCGCTCAAAGGCCTCCAGCACGTTGTTCGGGACGACGACGAGGTTTTTTTCGGAAAGCCCGATGCGCTTCCGTTCGTGCATGCCCATGATGATGATTCCCGTCTTTCCCGTCCCCACCTTGTGATTCAGCAGCACGTCTTTTTCCAGAATAATGCGTGCCACGGCGTTTTTCTGGTGGGGGTAGGGGTCAAAATGCCCCTTGTCAAGATCCGGGAGCTCCAGGAAGGAGCCGTTATAGCGCCCGGAAACGGTGCAGGCATAGGTGTTGTAGAAGATGTCCTCCAGGAGCTTTACGAGCTTTTTGTCATTTCTGACCCACTCCTGGAAGGCCTTCTGGAGGAGGTCCTGCTTTTCCTGGGCCGCCAGTGTCTCGGCCTTGTTCAGGATTTTTGCGGATCCGCTCGGAAGATCCGGGCGCGGCACATCATCGTAGATCTTTACCGTTCCTCCGTTCAGGGTGGTTTCCAGAATTTGCAGGGCGGTAACGCGGCTCGTTCCATAGGTGTAGACATTCTGGACTGAATACCTGCGTTTTGTGGAAATCTTGACTTTCCATCTTCCCAGGGCGCTGGAATAGTGGATATCCGGCCGAATGCGGAGCCCAAGAAGCTCCTTCGCGAACTGCGCATAGTAGAGCTCGGGCACCCAGGAGCTCCCGAGGCTGAAGCCGATCATCCCGATATCAATCTTTTCCGGCATTATGGATTTCAGGGCAAGGATGTTTGCTTCGAAAAGCCCGCGGTATTTCCTGTTCAGATCCTCCGCTGTTTCCAGCTTTGCCTTGATGTTTCCCGAAAGGTATTGCGGTCTCAAAAGCCATCCCTGATCCATGGAATGGTTAATGTCATATTTTTCGGGATCCTGGAATATGGCCCCCTCCAGGGCATTTGTCAGCTCATCGTGGGAAAGCCCGCTGGCTTCGCGCATCCAGGCGATATCCACGCAGCCCTTCGTATTAATGCTTTCCAAAAGAGCGGAAACGGCGTCCTTTTTCGTCCCTGAAAGCGGAGCTGCCGCCTCTTCCCAGGAATCGTATGCTGTTTCAATTCCAAAGAACTCTTCCCATTCACTGTTGATCATGGCTTCCCCCCCTTTCAGAGCAAACAAAGTGTATCAGCCTGTCCATTTGAAACAAGTATGAAAGGCAAGCCTTTCATACTTCATTTGTGCCGCTAACGCGACACAAATGGGACTCAATGCCTGCGGCATCAAGTCAAAGGATGAAATGTAATCGGATAATCCTAGCATAAATATTAGAAATTTTCCTTAAACCTGTGGTTAAATGCGCTGCATTATGCCTTTTCATATGCAAAAGTTGACCATATGGCATTTCTTTGTATTAATGTAAGGCTTTCCTAAAAGGCTGCCGCATGAAAGTTGTAAAGTGGTGCATGGTATAATCAACACTCAAAAATAACACTCACGTCGTAAGGACAGGCGGGATAAAATTTTTTTGTTGTTTTTTGATTTCTCCCGCTTATCCTTTGAACTGGCTATACAGATTCAGCTAATAAACACGGATGGCAGACATATTGGAACTGGATTTTTCAAAAGGAATGAAATAAAATGGCAGATATTGACAGAAGCATAAATATATTATCAAAAAAGAGGAGAGGGCATATTACATCGACCCCCTTTTTTGATAATGAAGCATGAAAGTCAAGTCTTTCATGCTTCATTTCTGCCGCTGGCGCGTCACAAATGGGACTCAATGCATGAGGAGATGTTAAGCATGTTAAAGGCATGGAAGAAAAGCATGAAGATGCTTTTGACCGTTACGGGATTATTGATATGGATAAGCGGATGTGGAAGCAGCAGTAATGATTTCCCAAAGCTTGGTGGACAGGAGGCCATAAGCGCATTCGCGGATTCGAAATCCATACAGATTACCGGAGATATTGATGATGTGAATACTTTTTCCGATGTGATCGCGGATGAAAATAATGTAGGAGAAGTAAGGGAGCATGGTATTATCAATAACCGGATCGCATATTCAGTTGACGGCGAGGAGCGGTTTTATATCGCTTTCTGCGATTTTGATGAGGAGGATGAGGTTGTAAAAACAAAGAATTATCCCTGGAGTACGACATATACATATTATGACATGGATGGAAAGCGCCTGGGTTACGCTCAGGACAGGGTGTTGTTTAAGGGCGATGATGAAGATGAATGGTATGTGATGGTCTTTATGGATACAGAAGGCAATATGAAGAATTATTATATAGAGCCTTATGATGACTGGGGACATGACTGGGCAAAAAGCGGCGCCGGGGTCTTTAATATGGATAGGGAAAAAGTGGGAGAGATAAGCCTGGAGCTTACAAATAACTTTACCCACAGTTTTTCAATCGGTATGGAATTGGGAGATGCGGCGGAAGAATTGTCGGAGCTGGACAGGGTGGCGATCTACTGGCGCTGCGTGAGCGAGATGAATAAGAGCTATGAAAGGGAATAAAGAAATGGGTAGGAGATTGTCTGATTTTTTTTTGGGAGTGTTTTTGCTGCTGATATCATTTGGCATCATGGCATTTTTTCCTGAAAGAGCATCCATTCTGACATTTGTTATCATGTTCGTGTCGGCATTTGTGTTTTGCATTGGTTTTTTCAGGCTTGGCATTTCCTTTGATGGCCCGATGGGGAAAACATTTCTTGTAATGAAAAAGATTATATTCTGCCTTTTGGGAATTGCGATGTTTGTTTTTGGCATCTATGCGCTGATCAAAGAGGATTTTAGCGGAAAAGGGCTGGGACTATTCAGCATGAACCTGATCTATGGGCTGACCATGCAGTCCATCGCTTTTGCCGAGGCGATGAATTACGGGGAGGATGGCATTAAACAAACTGAGGGGGTAAGCGCGTCCATAGAAACACTGTATAATGCTTTTAAGGATATAGATACGCCGATGGGAAGACCCTGGCTTGGCAAGGTCAACAATATCGAGGAGGACTGCATAATATACGGGCCTACAGATAAAGGTTCATTCTTGTTTGGGTACTATCTTTACGGGACATTTACATTTGCAGCAAGCTCCCTTACGAGCATGCTTTCGGATCCGGAAAGCGCCAGCATACATACTGTTGAGACGCAGTGGGACAGGGATGATTTTGAAAAAGGACAGCTCTATGATTTTTTGTCACGTATGCTGCCTGACTTTTATATCAGCATGTTTGAAAATTTCTCAAAAACAGGCCGCGCGGTCTGTGATTTTGAAGATCTGTTTAAAAACAAAACCCCGAACGTTTACGTGTTTGACGAGATATTCGCGGTTGCACGCCAGAGGTATAATCTTTTGGATATGGATGGGAATCCGAAATATTATCTTCATGGGACATTCCCGTTTTGGACATTCAGATTGGAGGATGCATATGATGGCAGGGAGATCGTAAAAAGCAAGCGGATCATATGGCATTTCTTTTTCCCGACCTATGATATATACTTAAATGGTGAGAAATATGGACGCATGAGATGGATGTTCCGCATTTTGCGCACGAAATTCAGGATGGAGACAAGGGACGGAGAGCTTGTAGTCCGTGAGATGACTGCCACCATAGGGGATCAGTTCGGGGTATATAAAAACGGGGCTTTAATAGGGACGATCAGCCAGAAGATAGGAATTACAAGCCTCGGGACGTTTGTGCGGGACATGGTTTTTGATAATTTTGTAATAATGGTATTTGATAATAGGGATCTTCCGCTTGTAACAACGTTTTCAGTCATGCTTGGCAGCTTTAAGAATCATGGAATAAAAAAGGGATAAAAAAATATGACTTTTGCCTTAAGGCAATAATATAGAAAGGGGAGACAAATTATGCTCGAGATAGGCAGCAGGGCCCCGGCATTTACCTTGCCGGACCAGAATGGAGAAATGAGAAGCCTCGCGGATTATCAGGGGAAGAAGGTGATCCTGTATTTCTATCCGAAGGACATGACAGCCGGCTGCACAAAGCAGGCCTGCGCGTTCGGGGATCTATACCCGCAGTTCCGGGAGAAGGGCGCGGTCGTTCTTGGCGTGAGCAAGGACAGCGTGGAGTCCCACAAGAAGTTTGAGGAGAAATACGGCCTGCCTTTTATACTTCTCTCTGATCCGGAGAAGGAAGTGATCCAGGCTTATGATGTATGGAAGGAAAAGAAGAACTTCGGGAAGGTCAGCATGGGCGTTGTGCGGACGACCTACCTGATCGATGAGAACGGCATTATCATTAAGGCTTTTGGCAAGGTGAAAGCCGCTGATAATCCGGCACAGATGCTGGGCGAACTGGAATGAGGATCCTCATCTCCCCGGCAAAAAGATGCGGGTGGATACAGACGCTTTTGACTGCAAAGGGCTTCCGGGGAAGTCCTGATGAAATGGATCCGGAGCTTGTCTTATGAAGGACAGAAAAAGCTCCGGGGATGTAACGACAGGATCGCCCGGCAGAACGCCGGGTGATTTTCACGTATGGGGTGTGCGGATTGGAACTGAAGGGCTGCCGTTTAATTGGGTGGGCACATGATTTTCACGTATGGGGTGGGCGGATTGGAAGCGATGATTCAATATAAGAATACAGTCCCGGGAATATTTGTGCGCAGGTTAAACCGCTTTGTTGCCGAAGTGCTGGTTGATGGAAAGACAGAGCAGGCCCACGTCAAGAATACCGGCCGTCTGCAGGAACTGCTGGTGCCGAGGGCGGAGCTTACTCTTCAGAAAGCATCGGCTTCAAATCGGAAGACGGCCTATGACCTGATTTCTGTCTATAAGCCGGGGTTGAAATGGGTTAACATCGACAGCCTTGCGCCGAATGAACTGATGAAACAGCAGCTCATGAGTCTGAATTACGATGTGGTGAAACCCGAGTATGCTTACGGTGATTCCAGATTTGATTTTTACATGGAGGCCGGGGGGGAAAAATACCTGACGGAAGTGAAGGGCTGCACTCTGGCGGCGGATCTTGAACATGGCATCGGCTTGTTCCCGGATGCCCCGACTGAGCGCGGCGTGAAGCATCTGGAAGAGCTGGCTGCTGCGGCGAAGGAAGCTTATCACTGTCAGATCGCCTTTGTCATCCAGATGAATGGAATCCATAAGGTCTATCCGAACGATGATACACAACCGGAATTTCGTCAGGCCCTGGTACGCGCTGCAAAGGCTGGCGTGCAAGTTGCCTATTATGGATGCCATGTAGAGGCTGACAGCATCAGGATAACGGGCGTGATCGGAGATACTGGAAGATATACCGGCTGAAAACGGACTGACGTAAGGAGCCATTTAGCTTGTGATACCGCATCTGTTTGTCAGGAATTAAAGCGGTCAAAACCACTTTGACAGAGGGAAGTAAAGATCGGGAGGGTACATAAGGAAAAGACTTCGGAACGATAGCACCATCGCCATCGTTCCGAAGTCTTTTCTTTTGTTCTTTATGAGCGGTTTCGGAGCTTTGTATCTCCCGATATAGGATTCGTGTTTTATGTCTCTTTTTCGTTTCCTGTTCCAGGGAGTTTATTTACGTGAGTATTTGTTTTCGTCCTCTTTTCGGATCAGGGCCCTTTTGATCTTTCCGCCTACAGTCTTTGGCAATTCATCAACATATTCGATGATACGGGGATATTTGTAAGGAGCCGTCAGTTTCTTGACATGCTGCTGCAGCTCCCTGGTCAGCTCGTCCGAAGGGGTCCGGCCCTTGGCCAGCACGATGGTTGCCTTGACGACCTGCCCGCGGATGGGGTCCGGGACGCCGGTTATGGCGCATTCCACCACGGCCTCGTGGGCGATCAGGGCGGATTCCACCTCGAAGGGGCCGATACGGTAGCCGGAGCATTTGATCACGTCGTCATTCCGGCCTACAAAATGGTAATAGCCCTCGCTGTCGCGCCAGAGGACGTCGCCGGTATTGTAGCCAATGCCGCCCAGCTTTTCCTCTGTCATTTCCGGATTCTTGTAGTAGCCTGTGAAAAGCCCTACCGGCGGATGCTGCCACACGTCGAGTATGTTGAGGGAGCCTTCCTCGCCGTCCTCGCAGGGATTGCCGTCCGGATCCAGGAGGTGGATGTTTAACAGCGGATTCGGCTTCCCGGTGGAGCCCTCGATGGGCTCAAACCATTCGCTGCCAAAGTTTGCGATCAGCACGGGCCCTTCCGACTGGCCGAAGCCCTCGTAGATCTGGTGTCCGGTCAGTTCCTTCCAGCGCTTTACGACCTCCGGGTTGAGAGGCTCCCCGGCCGTCGCGCAGTGATGGAGGGAGGAAAGGTCGTATTTCGAGAGATCTTCCTGCAGCATGAAACGGTACATGGTGGGCGGCGCGCAGAAGGTCGTCACCTTGTACTTCTCCACCTTGGAGAGGAGGTTGCCCGGATTGAACTTCCCTATCATGTCATAGCAGAAGATGGTGGCGCCGCAGATCCATTGCCCGTAAATTTTGCCCCAGCCGAACTTGGCCCAGCCGGAATCGGACACGCTCATGTGCAGATGGTTTTCCTCCACATGCTGCCAGTATTTTGCCGTGACGATATGGCCCAGGGGGTAGGCGAAATTGTGCTGTACAAGCTTCGGCATCCCCGTGGTCCCGCTGGTAAAGTAGACCAGCATGACATCGTCCCAGCGGTTTGCCTCCTCGCCGGAGGGCCGCTCAAGGACGTCCGAAAAGCCGTCGAAGGCGTCGTGGAGCCTGAGCCATCCCTCCCTTTTTTCACCGGCCAGGAATTTGTATTCGAGCGAGGGGATCTCCGCCTCAGCAGCTTCAGCCTGGCTCACCACAAAACTGTCGTCCACGCAGATTATGCCCTTTACCGATGCCGCGTTGCCGCGGTAGACAATATCCTTTTTGGTAAGCTGAAGCGTGGCGGGGATCAGGACAACGCCTAGCTTGTGGAGGGCTGTCGCGCATACCCAGTATTCCCAGCGGCGGCGGAGGATCATCATGACCACGTCGCCTTTTTTGAAGCCAAGGCTCTTTAAGTAGTTGGCCACCTGGTTGGAACGCCTTTTAATTTCCGTGAAGGTGAATGTATGCTCCTCGCCTTCTTCATTTACCCAGACGAGGGCTTTCTTGTCCGGCTCCGCTTCTGCCCATGCGTCCACGACATCATAGCCGAAGTTGAAGTTCTCCGGCACGTTGATGGACAGTTTTTCCCGAAACTCCTCATAGCTTGAGAACCGGGTCTGGGGAAGATATTTGTTCAATATATAATCCAAAGCTGCCATACTCCTTTTCTTTGCAAATTACAGACGGGTATTTCCACGGCATAAGGGATGCCGCGGAAATACCCGAACAAAACATGTCCAGGCGCGAATGTTCATCGGCTTCCTTATTCCGCGATTACCGTCAGAAAACGTGCCTTGACGTCTCCGCCGCAGCGCTGTCCGTGGGGGATTGTCGGGTTGAAGTAGATCGAATCTCCGGGCTTCATGACAAATTCCTTGTCCGCAAGGGTAATGATGACGGTACCTTCCAGGACGATATTGAATTCCTGCCCGGTATGGGTGATCAGCTTGGCCACTTCATCCGTGGGTTCCAGCGTCACGAGAAGGGGCTGCATGACTTTGTTCGCGTAACGGAAGGCCAGATCCTCGAAATGATACTCCGGATTGCGGTTAATGATCTTGCCGCCCCCTCTGCGGATCAGGTGGTAGGTTTCCAGCTTGGCGCTCTGCCCGGTGACGATTTCAGTAAAGTCTACTTTGAATTTGTTCGCGATCTGGTAGATCAGGCTGATGGGGATGTCCTTGCCGTTTTCTTCGTAGGAGGCATAGACCTTCGGATCCAGACCCAGCTCCTTCGCCAGCTCCTCTATTGTATAGTCGCTGACTTCCCTTAGTTCCCTAAGTCTCGCGCCGATTTCATTATAATCATCCATTATTCCAGCTCCTTTATTACAGTGCTTTTGGGGCCATTTCAATTCCTGACAAACAGCTGTGGTATCGCAGGCTACATGGCTCTTTGATAAATAAATTTCAATACATCATTCAAGTTCATTATATCATTTGGCGGCAAAAGCCTGCATTTCATGATATATCGTACCTGTCCGGTCAGGCTGGACAGGTACGATATTCCTACTATACCACAAATGGCATATGATGTCATATGAAACATGAGATTAAAGCGGGATTTCCTTAAGAAAATGAAAATAAGGGGAAAACCAGAACTGTAGAAGCGTTTCCCCCATTTTCCCTTTCTTGACGTGATACACTACATAATATAATATATACTCATTAAATCAGATAAGGAAATAAATTAAAGGAAGAATAAATTCAGAGCGGCCAAAACCCATTCTGATTGGGAAGAAAGCAGGAAAACGAATTGAACAGAGATGAAATCGTGGCGGAACTGTTCCGAATGCGTGATATGGCCTATGCTCAAATGCAGGCAAAAATCATTCCTACAGTGACCGTTGACAGGATTATAGGCGTCAGAACACCGGCACTCCGTGCCTTTTCCAAAATCCTGTACAAGGATTGTGACAAAGACGCCTTTCTTTCTGCCGTGCCGCATCAATATTTCGATGAAAACCAACTGCACGCTTTTGTGATCTCACAGGAAAAGGATTTTGATAAATGCATAGCGGAGGTCGATGCATTTCTTCCCTTTATTGATAACTGGGCTACCTGCGACCAGCTTTCCCCAAAAGTGTTCAAAAAAGAGTCAGAGGCGCTTCTCCCATTCATTCAGGACTGGATAAAATCAGACAAGACATACACGGTCAGGTTTGCGATAGGTATGTTGATGCAGCATTTTCTGGATCGGGATTTTGATACAAAGTATCCGGATATGGTGGCAGGGCTCAGGTCAGAGGAATATTACGTCAATATGATGATTGCGTGGTATTTTGCAAGCGCCCTGGCAAAACAATATGAACTCATCCTGCCGTATCTTGAGAAAAGGAGGCTGGCGCCGTGGGTTCATAACAAAGCCATCCAAAAAAGTGTGGAAAGTTATCGGATCACAGATGAACAAAAGACCTATTTGAAGACATTAAAGCTAAGACAAGACAAACTGTCCAATCACAGGAAGGGGCTTAGATGAGGGATAATTATACGCAGAATCATTATATGCCGGATTATGCATTGCTAAGGAGGCAGATGGAAGGGCTGATCTCTTCCGATCCTTATTACGTGCCTGTGATGGCGAATGCGTCCGCATTGCTATGGGAAGCCCTCGGGGATATCAATTGGGCCGGGTTCTATGTGGTGAGATCCGGCATCCTGGTGCTTGGACCGTTCCAGGGGAAGACGGCCTGCATCCATATCGAAAAAGGGCGCGGCGTGTGCGGTACAGCCTGGGATGAGGACAGAACGCAGATGGTTCCGGATGTTCACGCGTTTCCGGGACATATTTCCTGTGATTCCGCGTCCTTGTCGGAAATCGTTGTGCCAATTCATGACCGGGAAGGGACAGTACGGGCGGTCCTTGACATTGACAGTCCAAAAAAAGAACGGTTCCATGAGGATGACCAAAAGGGGCTTGAGGATTTTGCCGCAGTTTTGGAAAAACACATTATATGGGAAAATGATAATATGGGATAATGTGGGATAGTTTGGTGACATCCATAATGGCCGAAACAACGCAAAGTGCTTGTCATTTCGGGGCGAGCTAACAGTCGGGATATTATCGTTTTGGTCAAAGCAAGTATTGAAGTGTGACTGATGCGTGATGGGTCAGGAGTGTTGAGGCATTATTTTATTGTAACAAATGTAGCGAGATGATATAATTCTGTACAGGAATCATTGAAGGAAAGATGGTGTGAATTTGTGCAGAATAAATTCGGATATTTCTTTCCCAGTGAATAGCAAGTGGGAAAGCACAGGGGGGACAAATGGGAAAGCGTGGGGAACAGTAGTTGGAAAAGTGTTGGGAACCATAGGCAAGAAAATGCAGGGAATTACAGGTGGAAAAATGCAGAGAACTATAGATGGAAAAGTGCGGGAAACGTTGGATGGTAAATTGCGGTGGGTAGCGAGGGAGTTTCTCTTTGCTGTCCTTCTCGTTGTGATATCCTTTTGCTTTTTAACAAAAACTGCCTTTGCGGGTACGTGGCAGCGCGATGGCCGGGGCTGGTGGTGGCAGGAGGACGATGGAGCTTACCCGGTAAGTGCCTGGAGACAGATTGAGGGTCTTTGGTATTATTTTGATGGAAACGGCTATATGGCGGAGAGCCAGTGGATTGATGGCAAGTATTATGTGGGCGCGGACGGTGCCATGCTTACCGATACCATTACCCCGGACGGGTACAGGGTTGGTTCGGATGGGGCATGGATTTCCGGGACAGGGGATGCAAATCAGAACGGGCAGCAGGAAGCCACGGCTGTCTCTGTAACTTTGAACAGGGCAAAGGCTGACGCGGCACTTTCGGTTCACAACTATTATAAAAATGTCACTGCCCAGCAGGCGGCGGAGGCGGATGCTGTTGCGATGGACATTGCCTCCCGGATTCTTTCGGACAGCTCTTTGAAGACGGATCTGGACAGGGTCGGGATGGCTGCGGCTATTGTGTCGGAATACTGCGGGAAATGCAGGTATGAGAACGATGCCAACAAGTACTATCGTTCTCCTTACGGCGTTTTTGTGGCGGGAGTCTATACCTGTGCCGGTTCGACGCGCGCAGTGGGCCGGGTTCTGGACTTTCTGGGTTATGATTGGGCTCATGCTAATGAAAATGGCTGGACGCACCAGTGGAACATCCTGACCATGGACGGCCAGACGGGCTACGCGGACGGTCAGGTGGGATGGGCAGGTTATGGCGGACATCCGGCCGCCTCCTGATAGAGTGATGCGCATTTGAGTGACGCAAATTTTCATGAGAAAGGAGTAAGATGATGGGTAAGGAGAGGATTAGGAAAAGAAGGGTGAGAAGATCTGCAACCGCTCTTTTTTTGTCCTGCACGCTGCTTTTTGGAACGGGGGGCGTAACGGCATTAGCAGAGGAAACAACTTCTCAGGCGGCGGAAGTGAACACTCTCGGAGACATTGCGAAGCAGATATTCGGCGATGAGGAAAGCCTGAGGGAGATTTATAATTATTTCGGCAGTCTTATAAAGAGTTATCTTCCCAAAGATGTCAATTCTTTGCCTGAGCTGATCGTTAAGGCAGTGGAGGATGAAGAGTCTGCGGCTGATACGGAGGGGGCTGAGAAAGAAGAGGCAGATGCCAAGGCTGAGGAAGGGGCTGAGGCAGCAGAGGCTGAGGAAGCCGCCGCGGAATCCGAGGAAGCTGCCGACGCTGCAGAGGAAGAGAGCGAAGCTGCAGCGGAGGAAACTGTTGAAGAGGCAGAGGCGACGGACGCTGCGGCTGCGGAAGAGGCCGAGGCAGTAGAGGCGGTAGCCGTGGAATCCGAGGAAGCTGCCGACGCTGCTGAAGAAGCCGCTGCGGAATCTGAGGAAGCTGCCGATGCTGCTGAGGAGACCGCTGCGGAATCTGAAGAAGCTGCCGATGCTGCTGACGCTGCGGAGGAAGAGAGCGAAGCCGGAGCGGAGGAAACTGTTGTAGAGGCAGAGACAGCGGATACTGCGGACGCGGGAGAGGCCGAGGCTGAAGAGACTGCTGCAGAATCTGAGGAGGCCGCTGACGCAGCGGACGCGGAAGAGGCTGAGGCAGCAGAGGCGGAGGAAGTCGCCGCGGAATCAGAAGAAGCTGCTGACGCTGCGGAGGAAGCCGCTGCGGAATCTGAGGAGGTCACGGAAGCTACTGACACTGCTGAGGAGACCGCTGCGGAATCTGAAGAAGCTGCCGATGTTGCTGACGCTGCGGAGGAAGAGAGCGAAGCCGGAGCAGAGGAAACTGTCGTAGAGGCAGAAACTGCGGATGCTGCGGACGCGGGAGAGGCCGAGGCAGCAGAAGCGGAGGAGACTGCTGCGGAAGCTGCTGACGATGTTGAAGCGGCAGAGGCTGCTGACGCAGCGGACGCGGAAGAGGCTGGGGCAGCAGAGGCGGAGGCAGTCGCCGCGGAATCAGAAGAAGCTGCTGATGTTGCTGACGCTGCGGAGGAAGCCGCTGCGGAATCTGAGGAAGTCGCAGATGTTGCTGATGCTGCTGAGGAGACCGCTGCGGAATCTGAAGAAGCTGCCGATGTTGCTGACGCTGCGGAGGAAGAGAGCGAAGCCGGAGCGGAGGAAACTGCCGTAGAGGCAGAGGCGGAGGAGACTGCTGCGGAAGCTGAAGGAGCTGCTGATGTAGCTGACGCAGCGGAGGAAACTGCTGTAGAGGCTGAGGATGCTGCTGGCGCTGAAGAGGTTGAGGCATCAGAAGCGGAGGAAGCCGCTGCGGAATCCGAGGAAGTTACTGAAGCTGTTGATGCGGAGGAGGCTGCAGAAACAGAAGCTGAGGCAGCGGAGGATGCCGGTCTTGAGGATTCGGGAGAGGGTGAACCTGTGAATCCTTTCGAATTTTTGGGCCGGTTCAAGTTCTTTGAGAATCTGTACGCGCGCTTTGCTGCTGTAGAGCAGGAAGCCCAATAAGACATTTTGTCTCAAAGACCGGAGATGCCGGGGGATGCAATGGCAGCACTCCCCCGGCAGAGATATTTTCAAGATATTGTTGAGGCATGGCAGAGAAATGCTTGCGACATGCCTGAGGCATGGCAGAGAAATGCTTGCGGCATGCCTGAGGCATGGCAGAGAAATGCTTGCGACATGCCTGAGGCATGGCAGAGAAATGCTTGCGGCATGCCTGAGATATGGCAGAGAAATGCTTGCGGCATGCCTGAGATATGGCAGAGAAATGTCTGCGATATTGCTGGGACATAGCAGAGAAATGTCTGTGAAATGTCTGTGATATGGCAGGAAAACGATGTAATTATGACGGTTGTACCCTTCTGGAATTCAACTCCGAAATTCAACTCGAACATGGATGGATGGAATAGGGTATTAGTAATTGTAGTATGGAGTAGCTTTGAAAAGGAAGGGAAGAGGAAATGCGGCCAGGCCTGATTGATATTATCAGCCGTTTTTACGGACTATTTACGGAAGAGCATTTTGCGGTTATGCTTGCATCTGTGACGATCATAATTCTTGCCATACTGATCGTGTTTCTTGCTGTCCGTATGAACATGCTCCTTTTCAAACGTATCATAAAGCGGAACGACCTTCATCTTAAATTCGCCTATAGCCTGATCAATTTCCTGTTTGTCATAGGGGGCATAGTGCTGATCGGGATCTTCTTCGGGCATGCCAGGGATCTGGGCAGGATCCTGCTCGGCAGCACGGGCTTGCTCATTGCCATCATCGGCTTTGCGGCCCAGTCGGCAATCGGGGATGTTATCGCGGGTCTCATGATCGGCATTTCCAAGCCCTATAAGCTTGGGGACAAGATTACTCTGGAGAGTTCCGGCGTCAGCGGGACTGTCCGTGACATGACGGTACGTCATACGGTTATCCACAGATTCGACGGCCTTTATGTAATCGTTCCGAACAGCGTGATCAACAAGGAAATCGTTCACAACTATTCCTATGAGAAGGAGCTTACCGGGGCATATCTGGAATTCAATATCAGCTACGATAGCGATATCCGCACGGCTATGAAGATTATCCATAACGCCGTGATCGGATCGAGATATACGGTCGAGTATGCCGGCGACAACCCGGAGGGGCAGAGGGCAGCGGTATATATGACGGGCTTTGGGGACAGTTCCATCAGCCTCAGGACAACGGTATGGGCAAGGAACGCGGACGAAAGCTTCCTTGCCTTAAGCGATATCCGTATGCGCGTCAAGGATGATTTTGATAAATACGGGATTGAGATACCTTATAATTATCTCAATGTCGTGCGGCGCGAATTCGTAAGCAGCGAGGTCACGCATGCCTTTGAATCAAAGAATGTCTACGAAGATGACATGAGCGAGATCAACCGCTCCGTGCAGACCTTCTGCAAGTCATACAAGATAGAGGAAAAGGAGAGGATGCGCCTGAACCTTCTGGCGGAGGAACTGATTAACCTGATGTCGGACTATATGTCCGGGGAGTCGTATTTCAATATCATACTGAACGATTCCGTCTGCGAGCTCCATCTGAAGGTCCGGGCGTCCATCAGCGAAAAGGACAAGATGAACCTTCTGGCGATTTCCACGATTGAGGACGAGAACAGGATCACCTCCATTATCCGGCGTATCATGAAGGACTATACAAGCGGGGGAATCCAGGGAGACCAGTGGTCCCTTAAGCAATATAAGGAAGATGTCAAGCGCGGGGATATCAGCGCGGAGGATATCAGCAAGTCCATCCTTACTACTCTTTCCGATGACATTAAGATCCGCATACGCGGCGATATTGCGGAAATCGTTGTTTACAAGGGGATCAAGCTGCCTGAGGCATGAACTGCCGATTGCAGCGTATAACGGAAACAGAATCAGATGAAATCAAATCAAACAGAATCAGTTGTAATGAAAGGAAATGATGGATGAAGGCTTATAAGGACATGGAAAAAGAGGAGCTTCAGCAGCTTGTCCGGGAGCTGAAGGCGGAGTACAGACATTATCAGAACATGGAGTTCAGCCTTGACATGAGCAGGGGCAAGCCCTGCCAGGAGCAGTTGGACCTCTCCATGGGGTTGATGGATGTCTTGCACAGCGAAGCGGACCTTTTCTGTGAGGATGGGACGGACTGCCGCAATTACGGCGTATTGGACGGAATCGAGGAGGCGAAGGTGCTGCTTTCCGACATGATGGAGAACCATCCGAATCAGATTTTGATTTTCGGGAATTCCTCGCTGAACGTGATGTACGACTCCATTTCCCGTTCAATGACCCATGGCGTGATGGGCAGTACGCCATGGTGCAAGCTTCCTGAGGTGAAGTGGCTTTGTCCTGTGCCAGGTTATGACCGTCATTTCGCCATTACGGAATATTTCGGGATCAAGATGATCAATATCCCCATGACGAAGAAGGGGCCGGATATGGACCTCGTGGAGAAGCTGGTCAGGGAGGATGAAAGCATTAAGGGAATCTGGTGCGTTCCGAAGTATTCCAATCCGCAGGGCTACAGCTACAGCGATGAGACCGTCCGCCGCTTCGCGAGGCTTGAGCCTGCGGCAAATGATTTCCGAATTTATTGGGATAATGCTTACGGCGTTCATCATTTGTATGACAGGGAGCAGGATTACCTGATCGAGATCCTTGCGGAATGCAAGAGGGCGGGCAATCCGGATCTGGCATACAAGTTTTCATCCACGTCTAAGATCACCTTTCCGGGCTCCGGCATCGCGGCCATGGCGACGAGCCTTAATAATCTCGAGGATATCCGGAAGCAGATGCGCCTGCAGACCATCGGCCATGATAAGGTGAACCAGCTCCGTCATGTCCGTTTCTTTGGTGATATCCATGGCATGGTCCAGCATATGCGCAAGCACGCGGACATCCTGCGCCCGAAATTCGAGATGGTGGAGGATACCTTTGAAAGGGAGCTGGGGGGCCTTTGCATAGGGGAGTGGACGAAGCCGAAGGGAGGCTATTTCATCAGCTTTGAGACGATGGACGGCTGCGCAAAGGAAGTGGTAA
The DNA here is from genome assembly GCA_946413525.1 of uncultured Oribacterium sp. GTDB lineage: Bacteria > Bacillota > Clostridia > Lachnospirales > Lachnospiraceae > Oribacterium. The sequence continues at coordinate 64,194 of CAMKKZ010000011.1, read as the reverse complement.
AGAGGTGCAAGAAGGCGGGCGTGAAGATGACCGCTGCAGGCGCCACCTTCCCTTACGGCAAGGATCCTAAGGACTCCAATATACGTATTGCCCCGTCCTACCCAAGGCTCGAGGATTTGAAGGTCGCCGCGGAACTGTTTTCCCTTTGCGTCAAGCTTTGCAGCGCGGAAAAAATCCTGAGGGACAAGGAGAGCGGGATCATTTCGGAGGGAAAGGGGGACGGGGAGACCCTGGCGAAAGATGCCGGCGCTTCGGCGGCAGATCCGTCCTGACGGGCGGTAAAGTCTATCAGAGCGGGTTTCCGCCGCTCTGAATTTAAGTGTTTTTGGGCGTTTTAATTCCTGACATACAGCCGCGGTATCGCAAGCTGGATGGCTCCCTAGTCTGAGCCCATCAATTGTTTGATCAGGAAGGCATAAATGGCGGAGTTTTTCTCCGCCCAGCGGGAGCAGACGGCTTCGGCGGTTTCCTTGTCAGGAACGGAGAGCTGCAGGCTGTACAGAATGGAATCCTCCTCCCGCACCTCCATCTGGGCGATGTAATCACCTCTCTCCGTCTCATAATAATCGGTATAATTCGAGGATTCGGAGCGGAGGTGGATTTTGTTCTGCCGGAGGAACTTGTCCATGTCTTCGATCGCGCCCTGCGTGATGTCGGACTGGAAGTAATTCAGGGTCTCAGACCCTTCCTTCGTGATTTCATAGCGCGTTGTATTCCGGGAGGAATGGGCGTGGATGAGCTGCGCCTCGCACAGCTCTGAAATGCATTGCTGCAATGTGAAATAGGTCGTATAGTCATAGTCCAGGAAAAAACGCCCCAGTTGGTTGTTGGTCAGGGGATAATTCACAGATTTCAAAAGATATAAAATCATCAGCTTGTATAGTGTCAGGGGTTCCGTGGACATAATGCTCCTCCTTTGTTGTCTCATCTGCTGTTTTTGCCGCTTTTACAGCAAGCGCGAGGCTATTTTACAGCAGGCGCGTTGCCGCTTTGCAGCAGGTGCGTTGCCGCTTTGCAGCGAGCGCGTTGCCGCTTTGCAGCGAGCGCGTTGCCGTTTTTGTAACAAGTGCATTGTTATTTTACAGCAGGCTCGTTGCCGCTTTTTCAAACGGCAGTAAACATTGGTTTTTTCTGCCCCTTAGTTTAGCAATTATGCCATTCTTTCGTCAATTCCTTGAGGTCAATTCTTTCTTAAATATCTATGATAATATCTATGACAATATCTATGCTAATATCTATGCTAATATCTATGCTGACATCTATGATGAGCCTGTTCAGATATGTAAGCAAATTTTTTTCCTTCACATCTTGCGAAAGAGGAAAGGCTCTGTTATAATTCCGATAAAGAGTGATCTGGGGCGTTCGAGGCTGTACAAATTGAACCTACAAACATGACATACGGGATTCCAATATCTGTGATATTGATATAATGCCTTCCGGATGGTTAAGGACTATAGATATATCCGTGAGGTTACCCACCTGGCTGAAAGCTAGGAGTCAGGAGTGCAGTACGGCGTTCTGGACCTCTGTTTTTAGAAAGCGAGGAACGAGTCGCTTTCATATGCATCATAAAGAAATGCCTGGCTTATCGGCATGACCCTGGTGTTGCGTACTCGTGGGCGGGAAGCTTTGCCCACGAGTACAATTCGTTTATGGAGCATTGCATGAAAGAGAACAAATGGGAAGATCAGATTAAATGGGGGCTTACGGCCTTCATTGTATTGGCGTCGGTTTCCGGTGTTGTTTTTTTCTTTTTGCATTGGACGGAGTTCAGATCTTTTCTGGACACCATGGCAAGGCTTCTGGCACCGGTCATTTATGGGGCGGTGCTGGCCTACCTGATGCGCTGGATTTACAATCCCATATTTTCTCTGGCGGGATTTTCCCTACGGGGCCTGTCCTCCTTTTTCGGGAGAGTGATTGGAAAGCGTATTTCACGCATTCAGTTTGAAAATCCTTTTCACCTGCCTACTGTTGCATTTTCCGGATTGCCAGCAATTAAGACCGCCGGAACGAGGGACCCGGGTTCGGGTGAAAGCAAAAAGGGAGACGCGGGAGCCGGGAATGGGCTTAAGCCGCAGAGCGGGATGGATTTGGAAAAAGAGGCAGTCACGGCCGGGAGCCGGCAGGACAGTGGGAAGACCCTGGATGGCGTTGAAAAAGAGGGGGGTTTCAGGAGGACAGCGAAGGTCATCGCTACCGTGCTGAGTCTTGTGCTTCTGCTTCTTGCCGTCGCAGGCCTGTTTTACCTCATTATTCCGGAGCTTGTCCAGTCCATCAGGACGGTTTCTTTGACATTGCCGGAGAGGAGCGCGGCCTTATACAACCAGGTGATAGCCGCGCTGCAGGGAGACGAAATACCTCCATTTCTCCGGGATTTCTTCAGGGATTTGAGCGGTACCTTCCAGCTTGATCTGGAAAATATAATGAGGCAGCTTTCAAATTTTGGCAACATTCTGACCCAGTTTTCTTCGGGCGTATGGTCCATGGTCAACTTCATAAAGAACATTTTAATTGGGCTGATTGTCATGGTTTATCTCCTGAACATGAAGGAAAGCCTTCTGGTGGAAAGCAAAAAGCTGGTCTATGCCTTTCTGCCTGCCGGCTGGGCCAGGGCACTGATCGGGGTATGCCGGGAGGCCGATGAGGCCTTCGGCGGATTCATTGTAGGGAAGCTGTTGGATTCGCTGATCATCGGAATACTTACCTTCATTGTCCTGAGCATTATGAGGATGCCTTATACCATGCTTGTTTCCGTGGTTGTAGGGGTGACGAATATTATTCCGTTTTTTGGACCTTTCATTGGGGCGATCCCCTCTTTCGTCCTGATCCTGCTGGTCAATCCTTTGAAGAGCATTTATTTTATTATCGCCATTTTGATCATCCAGCAGATTGACGGTAACATACTGGGGCCCAGGATTCTTGGCGGCAGTACGGGGCTTTCCAGTTTCTGGGTGTTGTTCTCGATCATCCTTTTCGGGGGCCTTTTCGGTGTTCCGGGAATGATTGTGGCCGTGCCCTTATGGTCAGTGATCATGAAACTGATGGAGAGGCTTGTGGAAAGGCATTTGAAAAAAAAGGGTCTGCCTCTGGATGGGGAAAGCTACAGGGACAAAGGGTATTAAGAAAACGGGCTGGCGCGCCGACGCGCAGCCTTGTCACGAAGTCAGAGCGGTCGAAAAGCGCCCTGATAAAAGTAGAAGAGCCTTGCCGACGCGATGACGCGCCGGCTTGTCATGAAATCGGAGCGGTCGAAAAGCGCTCTGATAAAAGTAGAAGAGCCTTGCCGACGCGATGACGCGCTGGCTTGTCACGAAATCAGAGCGGCAGAAAGCTGCTTTGATAGGGGAGGAAGAAGTAATATGGCAACTTTGCTGGAGCAGTGGAGGGAAAAAGCCTATGGGAACGAACTTTCCAAGGCTGATCAGGACAAACTTTGGAAGGATTATTTCGCCCTGGAAAAGGGCTTCTATACAGAGATTCTTGCGGATCCATCGAAAGTATGGACGGGTACTGTGAAGGAACTGGCAGAGACATTTCACATAGACCTTTTCAACTTTACCGGCGTGCTGGACGGCATTAACGAGTCCCTGAAGGGCTACCAGAACCCTATTGAGACTATGGAGGAAGGCACAGAGGTCAAAATAGAGATCGACCCTGAGAAGTTGTATTACAACATGGTGGAAGCGAAGGCCACGTGGCTTTACGGGCTGGAGGCCTGGGACAACATACTCTCGGAGGAACGCAGAAAGGAACTGTACAGGGAGCAGAAGAAATCCGGGACGGTGCGGAGGGAAGGCGCGAAGATATATCCCAATGATCCCTGCCCCTGTGGTTCGGGGAAGAAATACAAGAAATGCTGTATGAGGAAGGATCAGGAGATGGAGCGTACTTCTGCCATGCCGGAATAACAAAGCCAAAATAGTTCAATATCTTCATTGCTTTTTGCTAAACTGAAGCATTTCGTATTGACGCGGTATTCAGTTTATGCTAATATGCTTCTGTTGTAATTTTTGGTTATTACAATAACTTGTGGAGGTATTGTCTGATGAAAGGTACAGTGAAATGGTTTAACAACCTTAGAGGATACGGCTTCATCTCCATTGGCGGCGAGGAGGACAAGGATATATTCGTCCACTATTCCGGCATCTTGGGAGACGGCTTTAAATCACTCGAGAAGGGGCAGGAGGTAGAGTTTGAGATTGTGGAAGATGACAAGGGCCCCCAGGCAAAGAACGTGAAAAAGCTTTGAGAGTGGAGCCGTATAGCTTGTGATACCGCAACTGTTTGTCAGAAATTAAAGTGGTCAAAGACCACTTTAATAGCGTCGTTTCAACCCATACTGCATTGTGTTTTATATCTGATTTTTTATATCTGCTCTATTCTATCTGATTTACATCTGATTATTATAGAAAAGTTTTGAATATAGGGGATTCGGGTAATTCAGTCTTTCTGAGTGTTTGGAATTCAGATTCAAATCAAAACCCTGATATATATATTTTGGATATATGGTTTAACTGCAGGTATTAACTATGCATCAAGCATAGTTAATACCGTATTTGGCGCATCCCGCAGGGACATGACTCAATCTGGCAAAGCCAGATTGAGTCTGGCCACCCGGCAATGAGGGATGCGTCTGAACAGAATATGCTTTCAGGCATTTTTTGTTCAGATTTTTCCGCAGCATTCCTTGCGCTGCGGAAAACCCAGGAATAAACTATGCATCAGGCATGGTTTGTGCCTTTGTTTTCGGGCAGGGGAGGCGTTCCTTCCCTGTTTTGGTATGCAATGACAGTAATTGTATTCGTGACTATTTGACACTCCCCGGATTTCAGGGAATTCCAAATGGAATTCCCTGAAATCCGGGAGCGGACATGGCGAGGATTGCCTCTTTAGGTGTGCGGCCAGCCGCGAGAGGCGGCTTAAAACAGGGCACTGAATCGTTACGCATCACGCGAATTTGAATAACACGTTTGCTGTGTATCTGTATATTTGGGAGGGGGCGCGATTTGAGGATTCATTCCGGCAGGGTCAGCCGTTATGGCATGCTGCTTGCTCTTGCCATGATTTTGAGCTATGTAGAGGCTATGATTCCGATTAATCTGGGAATACCCGGCGTGAAGCTGGGGCTTCCGAATACGGTGACGGTGTTCGCGTTGGATGCCCTGGGAGCCGGAGCCGCAGGCCTCATAGGGCTTCTGAGAATTTTGCTTGTCTCCCTTCTTTTTGGCAATATGATGACTCTGGCCTATTCCCTGGGCGGTTTTGCCCTGAGCCTTTTTGGAATGCTCGCGCTGCGAAAAAGCGGGCTTTTTTCGTCAGTTGCCGTGAGCTGTGCCGGCGGAATGCTTCACAATATAGGCCAGCTTATCGTGGCGGTGGCTTTGCTTCATTCGGCGCAGCTTGCCTATTATCTTCCCGTCCTCCTGCTTTCGGGACTTGTTTCCGGCTTTTTGGTGGGGCTTCTGGGCGGGATCGTCTTCGCGAGGGTGGGAAGGCATTTTGATTCAGCTTAGCCGGGCTTCCTGGACGTTTTTCATAGGCTTTCCCACTTGATTTCCGGGACATTATCAGCCTCGCCCGTGCCGCTTCGCGAAGGCTGCTTCTTTATAAGCATTTCTGCCTCATTATTCCATTCTTGCGGATAATTATTCTTGCCTGCTTATAATTCTCCTTATAATTCCCCGTTTTTATCATCCATATTCCGTTGATTCTATTGACAAAGGAAAGATGTCTAACTATACTTCATGGGAGTTTTTGTTGCAGGGAAGGCATCGGAAAGCGTATTTCCGTGCTTTTTCCCAGGAATAATTACAGGAGGGTATATGAAAAAGATATTTACGGCTGCTCTTATGATAACTGCTGTTCTTGGCCTTGCCGGCTGCGGCGCCGGCGCTTCACAGCCTGCTGCCTCTGAAGCCGCTGCCACAACAGCGGCCTCTGCGGAGTCTGCGGCTGCCGACGCGGCAGCTCCGGAGGCCGGGGAGGAAAAAGCAGAGGCAGAAGACAAGGGCGAGACGGGAGGGGAGATCGTGACTGCGAACCCTGGGAAGCTTACGATTGGGACAAGCCCCGACTTTGCTCCTTATGAGTTTTATCATATTGATGAGGATGGGACGCCGGTCCTGGTTGGTTTCGACATTGCCATGTCCAGGAAGATTGCGGAAGAATTAGGCCTTGAGCTCGAAGTGGTGCCGATGTCCTTCGACAACATTCTTCTGGAAGTGCAGAATGGCAGCATTGACATGGGAGTGTCCGGCTTTTCCCCGAGTCCGGAGAGAAAAGAGCAGTTTGACTTTTCGGAGCTTTATTATCTGGGCGGACAGGCCTTTGTCATCCGCGAGGCGGACAAAGACAAATATACAAGCTATGATGATTTTAACAAGGGAAAGCTTCCCGTGGGCGCCCAGACCGGTTCAATTCAGATGGGGCTTGCGGAGACAAATACCCCGGATGCGGACATCGTGGGGCTGGACAAGGTGACGGACATCATCAATGAGATTCTGAACGGAAAGCTGGAGGGGGCTTTCATAGAGAAGGACGTCGCCCTGCAGTACCAGAAGAATTATCCGGAGCTTTACCTTATGTGCGATGTGGAATACGATTCGGAAGGATCCGCCATTGCGCTGAAAAAGGGTAATCAGCAGCTTCTTGACGCGGTAAACGGCGTCATCAAGAAGATTGTTGACGATGGGACGATGGCCGGGTATGTGGCAGAGGCACAGGGGCTGGCCGAGGATCAGGAAAATGTATATGAAGGGCAGTTGGACGAGGAAGGAAACAAGATTGAATAAGATATTTCCGTCTTGTACATTCTAATGTGCCTGTATTCGCCTGTATTGCCTTATGGCTTTATGCCCGCGGAGGGTTGCTTTTCCGCGGGCATTCCTGTTTGGGTAAGTCTTAAATCGCTGCCCTTTTTGCCGCGTCCATGATCGCAGGAAAAGCAGATGACTTTTCTGTTTGGGTAAGTCTTAAATCGCTGCCCTTATTGTCGCGTCCATGATCGCAGGAAAAGCAGATGACATTCCTGTTTGGGTAAGTTTTAATTCGGTGCCCGGCCAGTTGCCTGTTGGACAATAAACTGCTTCGACAGGGTAGCCGGGTGGCTTGCGATACTGCGGTTGTTTGTCAGGTATTAAAGCGACCAGGAGCCTTGCTGATGTGATGCCGCATCAGTTTGTCGTGAAATCAGAGTAGTCAAAACCTGCTCTGATAGGGGAGAGCCTTGCTGATGTGATGCCGCATCAGTTTGTCATGAAATCAGAGTAGTCAAAACCTGCTCTGATAGGGGAGGTATGTGTTTATGTCGATCAGCATGGAACATATGAACAAGATTTTTACCTATGGCACGCTTTTCCGCCAGGGCCTGATTGTCACTGTCCTTTTGTCAGCTTTCACCGTCATTATCGGTTTCTTCATTGCCATGTTTCTGGCTTTTATGCTTTTGTCCAAAAATCGCTTGCTGAGGCTTGTGGCCGGGGCCTATGTGCAGTTTGTTCGGTGCACGCCCATGCTGGTGCAGGTATTCCTGGTATATTATGCTGTTTTTGGCTTTATTTCCCTGCCAAAATTTCAGTTTCTGGGCTTCATTCAGTTTGAACGCTTTTTCCCCGCGGTTGTCGCCCTCTCTTTGAACAGCGGCGGATATATGAGCGACGTGATCCGGGGTGGGATCGAAGGCGTGGACATAGGGCAGACGGAGGCGGCGAGGAGCCTTGGCATGCCCGGCTGGATGACCATGAAGGAGATTGTGCTGCCCCAGGCAGTCAAAAACATCCTGCCTGCCGTGGCCAACGAGTTTGTCACGATCATTAAGGAAAGCTCGGTTTGCTATACCATTGGCGTTCAGGATATCATGTTCAACGTCAAGGCCGTACAATCCGCGTCGTTCATCATTGTAGAACCGCTGCTTGTGGCAACCTGCCTTTATTTCTGCCTCTGCTTCCCTACATCAAAGATTATCGGATATTTTGAGCGGAGGATGCGGGAGAGCGACAAGCGTTAAGTACTAAACGCTAAACGCAAAACGCTATACGCTAAGCTCTAAACGCTAAACGCAAAACGCTATACGCTAGGCTCTAACGATAAGCACTAAACGCTAAACGTTAAGCATTAAGTGCTGAGCGAAAGAAGGCGTAGAGACCGGTATTGAAAACCATTCTGAGAGGGGGAGCGGCATGGAAAAGATTATCGAAGTCAAAGGCTTGAAAAAGCATTATAATAAAGGAAAGATACGGGCGCTGGACGGCATTGATATCGACGTTTACAGGAAGGACGTGATGGTGGTCATCGGCCCTTCGGGAAGCGGGAAATCCACCTTCCTCCGGAGCCTGAACCTTCTGGAAATACCGAGCGAGGGACAGATTATTTTTGAAGGGACGGACATCACGGCACAGAAGGTGGATCTGAACCTGCACAGGCAGAAAATGGGGATGGTGTTCCAGCATTTCAACCTTTTTCCCCACAAGACCATTCTTGAGAACCTTACGATCGCGCCAATCAAGGTGAAGAAGATCGACCCTGGGCTGGCGGAGGAAAAGGCAAAGGCCCTTCTGGACAGGGTCGGCCTCCTGGACAGGGTCGGGGCGTATCCGGCACAGCTTTCCGGCGGACAGAAGCAGAGGGTGGCCATCGTGAGGGCTCTTTGTATGGAGCCGGAGGTCATGTTGTTTGATGAGCCGACTTCCGCGCTGGATCCGGAAATGGTTGGGGAGGTGCTGGATGTCATGCGCTCCCTCGCCCGGGGGGGCATGACGATGGTGACGGTCACTCATGAGATGGGCTTTGCCCGCGAGGTTGGTAGCCGGGTCATCTTCATGGACGGCGGAAGGATCGTGGAGCAGGGGACGCCGGATGAAATATTCAATCATCCGAAGAGCGACCGCCTGAAGGATTTCCTTTCGAAGGTGCTTTGATCGTTCTTGCCCAGGCAGTTGACTGCGCTTTTTGCGGGAAGCCGTATGATGGCGCAAGACTTCTTAGGTAATGCTGATTAAATCAGCATTACCATATGATGCACACGAAAACGCAAATGAAAACGTAAAGGAAATTTGCCGCTGCGCTGCGCGTTTTCGGCGCAGGAAACGCTTGAATCAGTGTTTCCTTCAAGGCGCTTGAGAGCGTTTCCTTTAAGGCGTTTGAGCGATTATCTTTGTATTATGGGGCTGGGATTTACAAGATGAGCGGGAGAATAGAGAAAAAAGAGGATGCTTTTTCAGAAAAAGATTTCGGGAAGGACGGCATTATCAAATATATTGATCAGCATGCGGGGATTTTTACCGAACTCAGTGACCGCATTTGGGAAAACCCGGAATTATCGCTGAAGGAGTTCAATGCCGTAAACATGTACGTTGAGATGCTGCGGGAGGGCGGCTTTTCCGTTGAGGAGGGGCTGGGCGGCATCCCAACGGCCTTTTCCGCATCCTTCGGAAAGGGGCGTCCGGTCATCGGAATTCTCGGGGAGTTTGACGCCTTGTCCGGGCTTTCTCAGGAGAGGGCGCTTGCGGAAAAAAGACCCGTTACCCCGGGAGGGCCGGGGCATGGCTGCGGGCATAACCTGTTGGGGGCGGGCGCTCTCTGCGCGGCTTTTTCATTAAAAGCCTGGCTGGAGGAAAGCGGGACGCCAGGGACGGTAGTGTTCTTCGGCTGTCCCGGCGAGGAAGGCGGCGCGTCGAAGGCCTTTCTTGCGAGGGAAGGGAAATGGCGGTCGCTGGACGCGGCCCTGACCTGGCATCCTGCGGATGTAAATGAAGTGCGCAGCGGAACCAATAATTCCAGCATCCAGGTCGTTTACCGTTTCCATGGGCTCTCTTCCCATGCGGCATCGGATCCCGAAAACGGCAGGAGTGCTCTGGACGCGGCGGAGCTCATGAATACCGGTGTGCAGTATCTGAGGGAGCATATGGGGGCGGACTGCAGGGTGCATTACGCCTTTTTGGATGCGGGCGGCGTCTCGCCCAATGTGGTACAGGCCGATGCGGCGGTGCTTTATATGGTGAGGGCCAACAAGGTTAGGGATTCCCTGAAGCTTCTTGGCCGTGTGGACAAGATTGCGGAGGGGGCGGCCCTGATGACGGAAACGACCTTGTCCAGGCAATTCATTGACGGCACGGCGGAAATGGTGCCGAATTTTGAATTGGAAGCGCTTCTTTACCGGAATTTCCTCTATGCGGGCGTTCCGGAATATACGGCTTCGGAGCTTGCCCTGGCGGAGGGAATCAAGAAAAGCTGCCCTCTGGACGAGGCTCCGGGAATCGCGCCGAAATATGACGGGGAGGCCAGGGAGGAGGTCATGAGGCAAAGCTGCCGGGGGACGAAGCCGCTGAACGACTTTCTTGTCCCCTTGTGCCACAGCACGGCTTTCCATCCGGGAAGCTCGGACGTTGGGGATGTCAGTTGGCAGACTCCCACGGCATGGCTGGATGTCTGCGCCTTTGTAAGCGGTGCCCCGGGGCATAGCTGGCAGAATGTTTCCTGCGCCGGTTCATCAATTGGCCATAAGGCGCTGCTTTGCGCCGGCAAGGTGCTTGCCTGTGCCGCGGCTGAGCTCTTCTGCTGCCCGGACATCCTGGAAAGGGCCAGGAAGGAATTCGATAGACGGACAGCGGACGGCTATGTCTGCCCAATCGAAGAGGGGGCAGTGCCGACCGCAATTTGAGCATGAAGAAAATATTTTCGCCCCTGCAAGAAATGCCGTGAAATGCAGTAAAATGCCGTGAAATGCCGTGAAATGCCGAAAGAAATACTGAAGAATTTCCGCTTTACAAATCCTGCCAACTGATGTAGAATATCATGGAGAAGCAGCAAAAATGTATGGGCTTGTACCGGTTTCGACGGGGATGATGCAGCTTTAGAAGCTATCCGAAAGACAGTGGCGTTAACCTTCAACCTAAATATAAACGCAGAAGATAATAACTTCGCAATGGCGGCCTAAGGGCCGCCGGTCGGCCCCGGGGCACCTGCACTCCGGGTTCCCGGCCTCGACTATGCAGGAAACGACGTAGCAGGTTCCTCCCGGCTGCGGGCGTATCAGAGGATACCGGTCTGTAAAAGACGTGCGCATCTTTTGCAGATGGGGAATCGTTGAAGCGTACTATGATAGTAGAAGGAGAGGGAATTCATTTTCGGACAGGGGTTCGACTCCCCTCAGGTCCATTCGCTTACAGGGAAACCCGCATGGGTTTTTCTGTTTCATGATACGATTCTCGCCGGGCATTACATTTTCCGTAGCCGCCCGGCGAGGGTCGGTCGGTCGGAGAAATGGCGATGATTTCCAGACAGCCGGTCAAATTCTAGCGATATTTCCTTTGTTGAGGACAGTCTGTGACTGCCCTCAATTCTTTTTATCGCAGATTCACCGTGAGCCATGCAGAATGCAATATCGCATCGGCGTGTCCGCGATTAAATGGGCTGGAAAAGCATTTTGGTAGAGGGGCTTCGCGAATGCGATACCGCATCGGCGTGTCCGCGATTAAATGGGCTGGAAAAGCATTTTGATAAAGGGCCTCGCGAATGCGATACCGCATCGGCGTGTCAGAAATCAAAGTGGTAAAAGCCAATCTGACGAAGGAGCCGTATATCTTGCAATACCGCTGATGTTTGTCAGGAATTAAAGCGGCCAAAAAACCATTTGTCGCTTCCCGCCGAACCGGCTGCGCAGTAATTTTGAAAGGTGATTTTTATGAAATTGGGTATCCTCGGCCTTCCTAATGTGGGAAAGTCAACTTTGTTTAACGCGATTACGAATGCCGGAGCGGAGTCCGCCAACTATCCTTTCTGTACCATAGAGCCCAATGTGGGCGTGGTTGCCGTGAAGGACGAGCGTCTTTCCATGCTGGCGGATCTTTACAATTCAAAAAAAGTTACGCCGGCCGTGATCGAATTCGTCGATATTGCCGGGCTCGTCAGGGGGGCTTCCAAGGGCGAGGGGCTGGGAAACCAGTTCTTGTCAAATGTACGGGAGACAGACGCCATTGTGCATGTCGTCCGCTGCTTTGACGATCCCAACGTGGTTCATGTGGACGGATCCGTGGATCCTATCCGTGACATTGAGACCATAAACCTGGAGCTTGTTTTTTCGGACATGGAGCTTCTGGAGCGCCGGATCGCGAAGACGAAGAAGCTTGCTGCCAGCGACAAAGAGGCCAGGGCGGAGCTTGAGCTCTTGAACCGCCTGAACGGGCTTTTGGAATCGGGGAAGCCAGCCATCCTGGAGGAGGAAGGCGAGGAGGAAAAGGCTTTCCTTGATTCTTTGTACCTCCTGACAAGGAAGCCGGTGATTTATGCCTGCAATGTTTCCGAGGACAGCGTGGCGGATGATGGGGCATCTAATGAATATGTGCGCAAGGTCAGGGAATACGCGTCCTCGGCCGGCGCCGAAACCTTCGTCATCAGCGCGAGGATTGAAGAGGAGATTTCCGAGCTTTCCGAGGAGGAGAAGGCGGAATATCTCGAGTCCATGGGCATGTCGGAATCCGGCCTTGACAAGATTGTCAAGGCTTCGTACTCGCTCCTTGGCCTTATGTCCTTCCTGACCGCAGGGGAAAAGGAAACCAGGGCGTGGACCATAAGGAAGGGCACCAAGGCTCCCCAGGCCGCCGGCAAGATACATTCTGATTTTGAAAGGGGCTTCATCCGCGCTGAGATTGTAAACTATAAGGATCTCCTTCGGTGCGGTTCCCTGGCTGCCGCGAAGGAGAAGGGCCTAGTCCGTGTGGAGGGCAAGGATTACGTCATGCAGGACGGGGACGTGGTGTTGTTCAGGTTCAATGTCTGATTTCTGATGAATTTTCTTTTGTGACAATTCGGCATTATCCTGAATATCGGAGAAGAAACCTCGGACAGAGTGCCGGATTGTTGCTTCCGTTTTGACTGTTTACAAGCCGTCTGCAGCAGATGCAGGCGGCTTTCCTGTCACGATTTTTGCGGTTTTCCCGTCACGGTTTTCGCAGAAAAACGCCATTTTTCTATTCTTTTCCAATTTCACTTTTCTGACAATGAAGTCTTCAAAGGATGCTTTTTTATTAAATTTTTCATTGTAAAATGACAATTTTTCCTTATCTTTCTTTTAAACTCTTACGCTATAATGCTCTTGATTTCACACTTTAATGGCATTATAATTTGCAAGTGGAACAAAGTGGAGCAAAGTGGAGTGACAGTGGAACTGTATGGCATGTAATACCGCAGATGTTCGCCGGGGATGAAAGCAGCCAAAACCGCTTTTGTGACGGTATGTCATGTGATACCGCGGTTTTTTGCCGGGAATGAAAGCAGCCAAAAAACCACTTAGTTAGAGACAGAGGGGATCGGGAATGTATAAGGGGGAATATCACCATAGTCTTGATCCCAAGGGGAGGCTGATCGTTCCCTCCAGGCTGCGAGACGCGGCCGGCGATGCGGCTGAATTTGTTGTGACGCGTTCTTTCGATGGCTGCCTCTCCATGTATGCTCCCAGGGAATGGGAAATCCTGGAAGAGAAGCTGAACAAGCTTCCCTTGACCAATGAAAAAGCCCGCAAGCTCAAGCGCTTCCTGCTGGGCAGCGCGGTTTCCTGCGAGGTGGACAAGCAGGGCAGGATGTTGATCCCCCAGGTGCTCAGGGAGAGAATAGGGCTTTTTAAAGAGGTCGTCCTGGTCGGCGTGGGGGACCATATAGAAATATGGGAAGCCGGAGCCTGGAAGGAGAGCATGGACATCCTTTTATCTTCCGACGCGGAAGATGACATGAGGGATCTTGGAATATGAGGGAGCAAGGAGGCATCTGAGTGCTTTTTTCTCATCAAAGCGTGCTTCTTCGGGAAGCCGTGGATGGACTCAGGGTCAGGCCGGATGGCATATATGTGGACGGCACCATCGGGGGAGGCGGGCATTCCCTGGAGATATGCCGGAGGCTTTCTCCGGAGGGAAAGCTTATCGGTTTCGATCAGGACGGGGATGCCGTGCAGGCTGCCCGGGCGAGGCTGGAGGAATTTGGGGACAGGGTCACCATTTTGCGGAGCAATTATTCCGAAATGAGTCCTGTGCTTTCCTCAATGGGGGTGGCGAAGGTGGATGGGATTCTTCTGGATCTCGGCGTTTCTTCCTTCCAGCTTGACAACCCGGAGAGGGGCTTTTCCTATCACACGGACGCGCCATTGGACATGCGTATGGACAGGAGAGGCAGCAGAACGGCTGCCGATCTCGTGAATACGGAGTCTGAAGCGGAAATCTGCCGCATTATCCGTGATTACGGCGAGGACAGGTTTGCGGGCAGCATAGCAAGAGCCATTGTCCGTTTCCGTGAGAAGAAAAAAATCGAAGGCACGAAAGAGCTTTCTGAGATCGTCTCCGGCGCGGTTCCCGCCCGATTCAGGGCCATGCAGGGCCATCCTGCCAGGAGGACCTTCCAGGCTCTCCGCATTGCGCTTAACAGAGAGCTGGACGTGCTGGAGGATTCGCTGGAGGACATGGCGGAGCTCCTTCGTGACGGAGGAAGGCTTTGCGTAATCAGCTTCCATTCCCTTGAGGATCGGATCGTCAAAACGAAATTCAGGATGCTGGAAAGCCCATGCACCTGCCCTCCGGATTTTCCGTTCTGCGTATGCGGAAAGAAGCCGAAGGGATTTGTAGTAACAAAAAAGCCTATCCTTCCTTCAGAAAAGGAACTGGAGGAAAACAGAAGGTCCCACAGCGCCCGTCTGCGCATTTTTCAGAAGGGCAGCGTCGAAAAAAAGCTTGACTGTACAGTTACAAGCGATAAGATTCAAGGTCACTAAACGCGCGGAAAAGGCCGAAGGGGTATACGGCCTGCGCGGAGGATATCCCCGGTTTGACATATCATAAGGAAACGCTGGTTCAAGCGTTTCCTGCGCCGAAAACGCGCCGCGTAGCGGCAAATTACCTTTGCGTTTTCGTGTGCATCATAAGGAAACGCCGGTTCAATCAGCATTTCCTCAAAACCGGGGCGGCATGAAAAGGAAGGGGATGTGAAGAGTATGACAAGACGTACAGGCGGGAGTGTGCGTACTTATGTGGACGGAAATACCGTCCGCAAGGAAGTCGCCTATCCCCAGAAGCAGAAGAAGTCCCGGACCGGGACACCGGGGGCGCGTCCTTCGGGGAAGGCCAGTGCCGGGAAGAAGAGGCCTTTGGCGAAGGACGGGCGCGCTGCCGCGGCGGCTTTGAGGGAAATGGAGAGGCCAATGCCCACGGGGGCTAAGGCAGCCCGTCCGGGGAACGCGGTGAAGGCCGCCAGGTCTTCAAGGCCCGCCAGGTCCGCAAATGCCGGTTTGGGCCAAAAAGGGAACGCGGCTTTTTACGGTGCGGGGAATCGGAAGAGGAAGATTTCCCCGAGGGAACAGAAACGCAGGGAGCAGCTTTTCCTGAAAGAACAGGAGCAGAGGGAATTAAGGAAACAGAAAGAGCTTGCGGCACGGGAAAAGGCATTCCAGGCACAGCAGGAGAGGCTCAGGGGGAAGACCGTCACCTTCGACCTGGCTGCATTGGTCGGACTTACAATTCTTTCGGTCGTCGTTATCGTTGCCTGCGTCCAGTACGTCCGGTTGAAGACAGAGACCAATACCCTGATTTCTTCCATCGAGGCGAAGGAAAGGACGCTGGAGAAACTCCGTGCGGAGAATGAGGCGCTGGAAGATTCCATTTACACATCCCTTGACCTGGACGAGCTCTATCGGGTTGCTACGCAGGAGCTGGGAATGGTGTATGCCGGGTCGGGTCAGGTGATCACCTTTGACAAGTCGGAAAATGGTTATGTGAGACAGTATGAAAAAATCCCAAAATATTGAGGACGATGCCTACAGACGCAGGGCAAAGGTTCTGCCCCAGTACATGCAGAATAAGCTAGCGGTTACCTATTTCGTAATCATGCTAGCTTTTCTTGCCCTTATCGTTGTTATCTATCGGCTCGTCAAGAACAAAAACGAAGAGTACAACCATATCGTCCTGTCCCAGAGGCAAGCATCCTATGGGTCCAGGACCATTCCCTACCGAAGGGGCGACATCATGGACAGGAACGGCACTGTCCTGGCTACGAGCCAGAAGGTGTACAGCCTGATACTGGATCCGAAGGTCATCTACTCCTCCAAGAGCAATGATTATGAGAAGTCCACAATTGACGCCCTTGTCGAAGGGATGGGGTATGACAGGGATGAGGTTACGGCGGCTATTCAAAAAAACAGGGAAAGCTCCTATGTCAGCTATGCGCAGGAGCTTTCCTATGATCAGAAAGCGGCTTTTCAGTCTTATATAGAGAAGAAGAATCAGGAATACAAAAAACAATACCTGCCGGACAGGATCAAGGGGATCTGGTTTGAGGATAATTACAAGAGATATTATCCTTACAAATCCCTGGGCTGCAACATTATCGGCTTTTCCAATAAACAGGGCACGGACGGGAACGGCGGCGTGGAGCAGTATTATAATGACACCCTCATCGGCACGAACGGGAGGGAGTACGGTTATCTTAATGAGGATGTCAAACTGCAATCCGTCATTCGGGAGCCGTCCAACGGAAACAGCATCGTGACCACGATGAACACGAATATCCAGTCCTCGCTGGAAAAGTATCTGGCCCAATGGCAGAATGATGATGTCGGCTCAAAGATTGCCGCCGCCATTGTGATGAACCCGAAGAACGGGGAGATACTGGCCATGGGCAGCACCAATCGCTTTGACCTGAACAATCCGAGGGAGCTGGACCCGGCCCTCTATCCTGACAGTTATTTGCGGGAACTGGGCATTACTGAGGCGAGGAGGGCATACCGCCGCGAGAACCCGGACAAGGACCCGATTACGGACGAGCAGGTTCCTGACGTATATACGGAAAAGGAAATCCTGGCCTATGGGAGGCAGGTTGCCTGGAACAGTGTCTGGAGGAATTACATTATTTCCGATACCTATGAACCTGGTTCCACCGCGAAGCCCTTTACGATTGCCGGGGCTCTGGAGGAGGCAGCCATCAGCCCTGGAACGACCTTCAACTGCGAGGGCTACGTCGAGCTGAACGATGGCTATAACGTCTGGAGGATCAAGTGCAACAGGCACGATGGGCATGGCGTACTGGACGCCACGCAGTCCCTGATGTATTCCTGCAATGTATACCTGATGCGTGCCGCATTCGCGGAGGGCATCAGCAATTTCATTAAATATCAGCACCTCTTCGGCTTCGGAGAGAAGACCGGCGTGGATCTTCCGGCGGAGGCGGATGCCACAGGCCTTTTGTACGATGAGGACAAGATGGGCAGGACCGACCTGGCGACCAACTCCTTTGGCCAGAATTTCAATGTATCTATGATACAGATGGCCGCGGCTTATTGCAGCATACTGAACGGTGGGTCTTACTACAGGCCTCATGTCGTCAAGCAGATCCTGAATCCCAATGGGACGGTGATCGAGGATGTCCGGCCTGAGCTCCTCCGGGTGACCGCGTCCAAAAGCACCTGCGATTTCATCAAAAAGGCGCTTTTTGAAACAGTGGAGGAAGGGACCGGGAAGCTCGCGAAGATTCAGGGCTACCATGTGGGGGGGAAGACCGGAACGGCGGAGAAGCTCCCCAGAAAGGCGAAGAATTACCTTGTCTCGTTCTGTGGCTTCGCCCCTATCGAGGATCCGCAGGTCCTTGTCTACGTCGTTGTGGATACGCCGAACCTTCCCGGGGAGGAGCAGGCTACCGCGTCCTTCGCCACAAAGATTGAGCAAAAGATTATGAACGACGCGCTGCAGTTCCTTAATGTGGCGGCCCAGGGGGAGACGGATCCGGAGAATTCCATCAACAAATTGATTGGCAGCGGTTCGGAGGGCATCAGCTCCCAGTCCATGGGAGGGTCCCAGGATGAAGAAGGTGAAGACGCAAGCGCTGAATCTTCCGAAGAAGGGGACAACGCTTCCACGGAAGAGGAAAGCAGGGCGTTCCTTGAGAACATAGATGATGAGAAAGTGGACAGTTTTGATGATTCCTACGAGCTTCCGGAGCCGGATTCTGGCGCCTCCCAGGAATCGGAATGAATCGGAATAAGGAAAAGGAGAAATAATGATACGGGATCTCGTTTTTTCCGTGGTGTTGAGCTTTGCTTTGACAACAGCGGCAGGTCATTTTGCCATCCCTCTGCTCCACAAGCTCAAGTTCGGGCAGGAGGTCAGGGACGATGGGCCGGAAAGCCATCTGAAAAAACAGGGAACGCCGACAATGGGGGGGCTTTTCTTCGTGCCGGTTTCCCTGCTCGTGATGCTTTTCTTCGTGCCGAAATACCCTCGCATGCTTCCGGCAATGCTGCTTACCCTTGGCTTTGCCGGTATCGGCTTCGTGGATGATTTTCTGAAGATCGTTAAGCACAAGCCGGAGGGCTTCAAGCCGCTGCAGAAATACATTTGTCAGTTTGTCCTGACCTTCATATTTGCAATGTACCTTTATATTTCCCGTACCTTTGATGAAACCCTCACCATACCGTTTATGAATATGGACGTGGACATGGGGATACTGTATGTGCCTGTCACGATCTTTATTGTTACTGCGACCGACAACGGCTCGAACTTTACGGACGGCCTGGACGGGCTTTGTGCTTCTGTCACGTCCGTCATCGTTTTTTTCCTCGCCATTGTTTCCATACGTTTCCAACGGGGGAATGTTGCCCCCGCCGCCGGCGCGATGCTGGGAGCCCTGATGGGTTTCCTTTGTTATAACGCCTATCCGGCAAAGGTTTTTATGGGAGATACCGGTTCCCTTGCCCTTGGCGGCTTTGTGGCGGCGTTGTCCTTCCTGCTGCGCATACCCCTGTTCATCCCTCTTTTTGCCATTGTATATCTTGTGGAGGTTCTTTCGGTCATCATACAGGTAAGCTATTTCAAGCTGACGCATGGGAAGCGGGTTTTCAAAATGGCTCCCATTCATCATCATTTCGAATTGTCCGGCTGGTCGGAATGCCGGGTTGTGACGATATTCACCATAGTTACGGTCCTGTTTTGCTTCCTTTCCTATATCGGCATTGGCGGACGAATCGCAGGGGTTCGGTAGGCGGCGGGCTTGCGCGGCCCGGAACAGTAAGGGGAAGCACAAAGTAACTATTCAGTTAGCGCCTCGGGCGTACTCGGAATGCGCGTAAGCGCCACGCCCGAGGCATAACTGTTCAGCCCGGCTGAACAGATAAAACACAAAAATATACGGAAACCGGCAAATTTACGGAAGCCGGCATTACATGATTAAATAATCAGAAAAATCAGAGATACAGGGCAGCGATGGCTGGCCGCTGGAGGTCGCGCAGGAAGTAGGGCTCAGGCAATGGAGGGGCGAAAGCTATTCCGCGAGGGAGAGGGGAAGAGGGATGATTGGAAGAAAAAAGGTTTTGATAATGGGGACAGGAAAAAGCGGTATTGCTGCCGCGAAACAGATACTCAGCCTTGGGGGGGAGGTGCTGCTCTATGATTCCAACAGGAAGCTGAGCAGGACCGAGGTCCTGTCCAATTTCGAAAGTGGCGCGGTGTCTCTGATTACCGGCGACTTGTATCCGGAGGATATACTGGGCGTGGACATGGTCGTGATCAGCCCGGGGATCCCGTTGGACAAACCTTTTGTGAAAATGATTGACGCGGCCAGGATTCCAATCTGGGGCGAGCTGGAGCTCGCCTTCCAGTCCAGCAAGGGGAAATTATGCGCCATTACGGGCACCAATGGGAAAACAACAACAGTTTCCCTGGTAGGAGAGATATTGAAGTCTCATTTCGCGGATGTGCATGTTGCGGGCAATATCGGAAACCCGTTCACGGCAGAAGCTTTGGAAACGGAAGATGGTTCCGTTACCGTGCTGGAAGTCAGTTCTTTCCAGCTTGAAACGATCATGGACTTCCGGCCTGATGTCGCGGCAATAACGAATATCACACCTGACCATCTTGACCGTCACAAGACGATGAAGAATTATATCAAGATCAAGGAATCCATTACCATGAACCAGTCCGAGGAGGACAGCGTCATCCTGAATTATGAGGACGCGGCTCTTCGGAGCTTCGGGAGGAGGAAGAGCCTGAAGCCGAAGGTGCTCTGGTTTTCCTCCGAGAGGGAGCTTAAAGAAGGTTTTTTCCTTCGGGGCCAGGAGATACATTACCGGCATGAGGGAAAGGATGAATGCCTGCTTTCCGTTTCGGAGCTGCAGCTTTTGGGCAGACATAATTATGAGAATGTAATGTGCGCCATGGGCGTGGCGCTCAGGATGGGCGTGCCGATGGAGAAAATTGTTTCCGTCTGCAAGGAGTTTCCGCCCGTTGAACATCGCATTGAATTTGTACGGGAAAGGTCAGGCGTCCGCTATTATAATGATTCCAAAGGGACAAATCCGGATGCCGCCATACAGGCGATCCGCGCCATGCCGGGGCCTATCCTTTTGATTGGCGGCGGCTATGACAAGCAGGGGGAGTTTGACAGTTGGGTTCAGGAGTTCGATGGTCGGGTCAAGTACCTTGTCCTGATCGGGGACACCAGGAAGAAGATTGCGGACTGCGCGAAGAAATACGGCTTTACGAATATCATGTTTGCCGAGGATATGGATGAGGCGGTCAGGGCCTGCGCCGCGTACGCGGAGGAGGGGGACTACGTCCTGCTGAGTCCTGCTTGCGCGAGTTGGGATATGTTCAAGAATTTTGAAGAGAGGGGAAGGGTGTTCAAGGACTGCGTGATGGCTTTGTGACACTGCCGATTATAAGATGGAACGGCGCTGAATCTGATCAGGATGGAATGGTTCTGGATCTGATCGAGATGGAACGGCCCTGAATCTGATCAAGATGGAACGGCTCTGAATCTGAATAGGAAGGAGGGTGCGATATGGCGCAGAAAAGAAAGGTCAGGCGTTTTTATGATTACAGCCTGCTGTTCGTAGTGATATTTCTTACCGGCTTTGGTCTGGTCATGCTGTATTCGGCATCCAGTTATTCGGCGTTTATGGAGCATCATGGGGATGCCATGTTTTATCTCAAGAGGCAGGCGATATTTTCCGTCATTGGCATAGTGGGAATGCTGGTCGTTTCAAAGGTTTTGGATTATCATCTGCTCCAAAGGTTTAATATGCCGATATATTTTGTTTCGGGGATATTTGTGATTCTGACGGCTATTATCGGTCTTAGCTCACATGGTTCTACAAGATGGCTGAGAATTGGGGGTATCAATTTTCAGCCCTCGGAACTGATGAAGATTGGCGTGATCGTCATGCTTTCTTCCAGGATTGTTCGGAACGGAAACAATGCGAATAAGAAGAACAACATCATTTATTGCCTGGCCGTGGGCTTGCTTCCCGCTGCATTCATTGGCTTGAGCAATCTTTCAACGGGCATTATCATCGCGGGCATTACAGTGGCCATGATTTTTATTGTGTGCAGGAATTACGTGGTTTTCGCTGCATTGGGCGGGTTGGTCGGAATTTGCTATATCTATGCCTACCAGATAGCTCAGTTTTGTAACAAGTTCAATTTGCTGAAGGATTATCAGTGTAAGAGAATATTCGCCTGGAAGGATCCGGCTTCTTTTGAAGACGCGACGTTTCAGACTTTGCAGGGGCTTTACGCTATTGGATCCGGAGGCATTTTCGGAAAGGGCCTTGGGGAATCTGTTCAGAAGTTCCTGATGCCGGAAGCTCAAAACGATATGATATTCACGATAATTTGTGAGGAGCTGGGGCTTTTCGGAGCCGTGTCCCTTGTGATTCTGTATCTGATTATTATTTCCAGGATGCTGGAGATAGCCTGGAACGCGCCGGACATGTTTGGATCCCTCCTGGTCTTCGGGATCATGTGCCATATTTCTTTACAGGTCATACTGAATATCGCGGTGGCCACGAATTCCATTCCGAATACAGGCATAACGCTTCCTTTTATAAGTTACGGAGGGACGTCGCTGATCCTTCTCTTATTGGAAATCGGAGTCTGCCTGTGCGTATCCAATAGGACCGTGCTTGAAAGATGAGCCATTGGTAACTATTCAGTCAGCACCTCGCACTTGCTGCGAGGTGCGTACGAAAGTGCCGAAAAAAAGCTCGGGCGTACTGGGAATGCGCGTAAGCGCCACGCCCGAGGCGTAACTGTTCAGCTTGACTGAACAGTTACAGCCAATGCGTGCTTTGCGTAGGTGGTGTATGGTATGGATTATTATGAACAGAAAGAAAGGGAAGCCCGCTTTCTGATCAAGATGGGCTTCCTGGTCATAATTCTGCTTTTAATTCTTTTGCTTGCCTGCCTTCGGATCCGAAACATCCGAATTATCGGCAGCACGCATTATAGCGAGGAGCAGTTGGCTGGCATGGTATTTTCCGAACCCTGGGATACCAACTCCTGCTGGCAATTCATAAAGGAAAAAACAGGGGAACATAAGGTCATTCCCTTTGTGGAGAAATACGACCTTCGTTTTGAGGATCCCTTTTCCGTAGAGGTCATTGTTTATGAGAAGAACATAGTCGGATATGTGGATTATATGTCCAGCCATATGTATTTTGACAAGGACGGCATTGTGGTTGAATCATCCAATGAGCAGCTTCCGGACATTCCCATGATCAGAGGCCTTAAGTTTGGCTCCATAAGCCTTTACCGGGAACTTCCCGTAGAGGACAAGAGGGTGTTTAACGATATCCTCAACCTGACCGGTTCGCTCTCATCCTTTGGCATTGGCTGTGAGAATATAGAATACGATTATCTTTTGAACGCGACGCTCTCCGTCGATAACCTGAAAGTACTGCTGGGGCAGGATACGGACATGGAAATGAAGGTGGCCCTTTTGCATGACATCCTTCCAAAGCTTGAGGGACGGAAGGGAACGCTGGATCTCTCCGTGTTCAGCAGGAACGCGGAAAGGGAAAGCTATATCTTTAAAGAAGAGTCCGCCGCCGAATAGCCTGACGCCGAATAGTAAAAACAGCTTGCTATTTGTCGGAAATCCTAGTATATTAAATATTAAATGGGATTTCATGTAAGGTTAACTGGAGGAAAAAATTATGCTTGAAATCAAGCTTCCTGAGTCTGAGGCCGCTGCAAAGATTATTGTGGTCGGTGTCGGCGGTGCCGGGAACAATGCGGTCAACAGGATGGTGGAAGAGGGCATCCTTGGCGTGGAGTTTATCGGCGTTAATACAGATAAGCAGGCTCTTCAATTCAGCAAAGCACCTACTGCGATGCAAATCGGGGAAAAGCTCACAAAGGGGCTGGGAGCCGGAGGCCGTCCTGAGATAGGCAGCAAAGCTGCGGAAGAGAGTGCAGAGGATATTTCCGCCGCCTTTCAGGGAGCGGATATGGTCTTTGTCACATGCGGCATGGGAGGCGGCACCGGTACGGGGGCGGCTCCCGTGATAGCGAGGATTGCCAAAGATATGGGCATCCTTACGGTAGGAGTGGTCACGAAGCCCTTCCGCTTTGAGGCGAAGCAGAGGATGACCAATGCTCTTCAGGGTATAGACGCGCTGAAGGATGCCGTAGATACGCTGATCGTCATACCGAATGACCGGCTGCTTGAAATCGTGGACCGGAGGACGACCATGCCCGACGCCCTGAAGAAGGCTGACGAGGTATTGCAGCAGGCTGTTCAGGGCATCACGGATCTTATTAATGTTCCCGGGCTTATCAATCTTGACTTTGCCGATGTGTCTTCCGTCATGAAGGACAAAGGGATTGCCCATGTGGGAATCGGAAGGTCAAAGGGTGATGAAAAAGCGGTTGACGCTGTGAAACAGGCCATCTCTTCCCCGCTTCTTGAGACCACGATTGAGGGCGCGACGGATGTGATCATCAATATTTCCGGAGATATCAGCCTGGTTGAGGCAAACGAGGCCGCTTCCTATGTGGAGCAGCTTGCCGGAGATAATGCCAATATCATTTTCGGTGCAATGTATGATGAAAATATGCAGGATGAGGCAACGATTACTGTCATTGCCACCGGCATACAGGAGGCCACTGAGGAAGAAAAGGAATTTGGCAAGCCATCCATTGGCATTAAAAACAATCCTGTTTCGGCGCGTACGTCACAGGGACAGACGAGACCTCAGTCGGTGCCTGCCCCTCAGCCTGTACAGGAAATCCCACAGACGACAGCGGCTTCCCAGGCTGTTCCCCAGGTTCCGCCTGTCCCTCAGCCTCAGCAAAGGCCTCAATCCGGCCTTCCTTCATTCCTGAGCGGCAGCATGGGATCTTTCCCGCAGCGTCCGGCAGCGTCTTCTTCCCAGACTGCTTCTTATGGCATGGGGAATCAGGGGGAAGGTGCTGTTCCCATGCAGGGCACGGGGCAATATGGTTCTTCCGGCGGACAGTTCCTGTCCTCAGGAGGCCAGTTCTCCCAGCCTTCCGGCCAGTTCCAGCAATCAGGCGGCCAGTATGCTCAGCCGACCATATCAAGGCCTCAGGCTAACAAGGAGATGTCCATTAACATACCGGATTTCCTGAAAAACCGGCGTTGAAAAGATAGCTGAATGATATTTGCTGAGAATTGAAAAGGCTATGTCTTTCCGGCATAGCCTTTTCCTTTTTTATCGCAGAGCCTCCGCTTGCCTTGCGGCATGCGGCGGCTCGCGGGCGAGCAGGGGTGCGGATAAATCCTTCCCTGCTCGATTTATCGCAGAGCCTCCGAAGAGCCGACGAAGGAAGATCTTGCCTTGCGGCATATAGGGGAGTAGGGGGGATTTGGGAGGGATATGTCAGGATTAAAAGAAGAAATAGAGAAGCGCAGGACCTTTGCCATTATATCCCATCCGGATGCCGGCAAGACGACTTTGACGGAAAAGTTCCTGCTTTACGGTGGCCAGATTCAGCTTGCCGGTACTGTGAAGGGCAGGAAAGCCGCGAAGCACGCCGTTTCAGACTGGATGGAGATAGAGAAGGAAAGGGGTATTTCCGTCACATCCTCAGTGCTCCAGTTTCACTATGACGGCAAATGCATCAACATTTTGGACACGCCTGGCCATCAGGATTTTTCAGAGGACACATACCGGACCTTGATGGCGGCGGACAGCGCGGTCATGGTCATTGATGGCGCGAAAGGCGTGGAGCCTCAGACGATCAAGCTGTTCAAGGTCTGCGTTTTGCGACATATACCCATCTTCACCTTTATCAACAAGTTTGACAGGGAGGCCAGGGATCCTTACGAGCTGCTGTCCGATATTGAGGAGGTACTGGGAATCAGGACCTGTCCCATCAACTGGCCGATTGGCTGCGGCCGTTCCTTCAAGGGGATTTTTGAAAGGGGAAGGGACACGGTGGAACTTTTTAAGGCCGCGCAGGGAGGAGCCCGCGAGGTTCAAAGCGAGGTCTATGGGCTTTCAGATGCCTCCCTGCCATCCCTCCTTGGAGTTGAAATGTATGAGAAGCTTCTGGAGGACAGGGAGCTTCTGGATGGGGCATCGGATGAATTTGACCAGGAAAGGGTGAACCACGGGGATTTGACGCCGGTATTTTTTGGTTCAGCCCTGACAAATTTCGGGGTCAGAAGCTTTCTTGCGCATTTTCTGGAAATGTCCCTTCCCCCCCTTCCGAGGCATTCCGACCAGGGCCTGATCGACCCCGAAGGGGAGGATTTTTCCGCTTTTGTATTCAAAATTCAGGCCAACATGGATTCCAGGCACAGGGATCGGGTGGCTTTCATGAGGATCTGCTCCGGCGAGTTTTCCGCCGGCATGGAGGTCAACCACGTACAGGGGAACAGGAAAGTGAAGCTGTCACAGCCTACCCAGATGATGGCTGACGAGAGGAAGCTGGTGGAAAAGGCATATGCGGGCGACATTATCGGGATTTTTGACCCGGGCATTTTTTCCATTGGGGATACGCTCGCCCTGTCCGGGAAGAAGTTCCGTTTTGATGGGATACCCACTTTTGCGCCCGAACATTTTGCCAGGGTGAGGCAGGTCGATACGATGAAGCGGAAGCAGTTCCTGAAGGGCGTCAGGCAGATTGCGGAAGAGGGGGCAATCCAGATATTCCAGGAATTTAACAGCGGCATGGAAGAGATCATTGTGGGGGTGGTGGGTGAGCTCCAGTTTGAGGTGCTTAGCTACCGGCTGAAAAATGAGTATTCGGTGGATGTCAAGCTTGAAATCCTGCCGTATGAGTATATACGCTGGATCGTGAACAGGACTGGCGCGGAGGTGGATCAGATCGCCGGCACCTCAGATATGAAGAGGGTCAAGGATCTGAAGGACAGGCCCTTGCTGCTTTTTGCCCATGAATGGTCCGTGGGGATGGTCCTGGACAGGAATCCGGGGCTGGAGCTTTCGGAATTCGCAAATGCCCAGACAAGCTGAACAAGTCAGACAGTAAGGGATTTTCATGATGGTTTCATGATGGTTTTATGATGGCAAGAAAGGATTTTTAAGATGGAAATAGATAATTCAGATAATTCTTCACGGCGGGGATTAAGAAAGGACGCGGAGGAATGGATCGACGCGCACAGGGATGAGCTTGTGAGGGACATTATTGATTTTTGCGCAATTCCGTCCGTCAAGGGCTCTTATGAGCAGGGGAAGCCTTTTGGTGACGGACCTTTCGACGCCCTAAACTATGCGCTTCGGCTCTGTGAGAAATATGGCTTCAGCATCCAGAATTATAGCGGCTATGTCGGAGCGGCGGATTTCGATCCGGCGCTGCCCAGAACTCTGGACATTCTTGCTCACGCGGACGTAGTACCCGCGGGAGAGGGCTGGACCGTGACGGAGCCTTTCAAGGTAGTTGAAAAGGACGGCAGGCTTTATGGCAGGGGCACATCGGATGACAAAGGCCCGATGCTGTGCGCGCTTTTTGCCATGAGGGCTATTAAGGCCTGTGGCATCCCGCTCAGCAAGGGGGTCCGTCTGATCATTGGGACGGATGAGGAGTGCGGTTCTTCCGATATCAGGAAATACTATTTAGAGGAGCAGCCGGCCGAAATGACCTTTTCGCCGGACGCTGAGTTCCCGCTGATCAATATAGAGAAGGGTCAGTTCCACGGAATCCTTTCCCGTGATTTCGAGGAAAATGCCGCTCTGCCCAGGCTGCTTTCCATGGAGGCGGGGATTGCGCTGAATGCCGTACCCCAGAAGGCCGTGCTTCGTTTTGAAGGGCTTCCGATGCAGGAAGCGGAGGAGCCCATGCGGGAGCTGGAGAAGCTTTGCGGGGTACGCTGCGAGATAAGCGGAGAGCAGGAGATTACCGTGTATGGTGAGTCTGCCCATGCTTCCACACCGGAGGGTGGGAAAAACGCGGGGCTTGCCGCCCTGATTCTTTGCGGGAAGCTTCCCCTTTCGCCATCCGAGCAGCTTGAGGCCTGTGAGAAGGTTCTTGAGCTTTTCCCATACGGCGTCACGGACGGATCGGGCCTTCGGATAGCCATGGAAGACGCGGAATCCCATGCCCTGAGCTGTACATTAGATTTGTTCTCCGTCTCGGAAACACAAGCGGAGTTCCAGTTTGACTCAAGGACTCCCCTGATGGCATCGGAGGAGAACTGCTATAATGTCGCGAAGGAGTCTGCGCAGTCTGCAGGTTTTTCGTTTTCAATCGGCAGGAAGGTGCCGCCCCACCGCGTGTCCGCGGATTCCCCTTTTGTGCGGACGCTGCTGTCCGCGTATGAGGCTGTGACCGGCCTTAAAGGCGAATGCCTGGCCATTGGCGGCGGGACTTATGTCCATGATCTGGAAAATGGCGTCGCCTTTGGAGCCATACTTCCGGGGATTGATACCAGGATGCACGGCGCGGATGAATTCATCGATATCGACAACCTTTTGACCGCGACAAAGGTCTATACGGAGGCCATTATCAGGCTCTGCGGGGGAGAAGGTCCGGCAAAGGATCGTTGAAAGGCTTTATAACTTCTTATCACTTAGGACACTAAGAAAGGAATGGCGCGAGAGATGGATACGCAATCAGGGGAGCTTGCTTTTGGCCATGATGCAGTACCTGCCTCGGAGCAGTCGGAGCGGGCCAAAGCAGCGGAAGTGGATGACTTCATCATAAGGCTTGTAAATATGGGGAAGGTTTTTACTACTTCTTCAGGCGATGTGGTGGCGCTTGATGATATATGTCTCGACATACGCCGGGGCAGCATACAGGGCATCATCGGACTGTCAGGAGCTGGAAAGTCCACGCTTGTCCGCTGCATCAATTATCTGGAAGTGCCCACCAGCGGGAGGGTGATTTTTGAAGGGAAGAGTCTTGGCGACATGTCCCCGGTGGAGGTGCGGGAGGCGCGCCGCAAGATGGGAATGATTTTCCAGCAGTTCAATCTTCTGGATCAGAGGTCGCTGCTCCGCAACGTCACCTTTCCCCTGGAAATTGCGAAAACGGGCCGGAGGGAGGCAAAGAAGCGGGCCATGGATCTCCTTCGCCTGGTAGGATTGGAGGACAGGGCCAGAAATTACCCGGCCCAGCTTTCCGGAGGCCAGAAGCAGCGCGTCGCCATTGCGAGGGCGCTGGCCACTAGCCCCAAGGTGCTGCTTTGCGATGAGGCCACCTCGGCCCTTGATCCAAAGACGACCAGGCAGATTCTTGACCTCCTGAAGAAAATCAACCGGGAGATGGGCGTCACGGTCATTGTCATTACCCACCAGATGTCGGTTATTGAGGCCATATGCGATGAGGTGGCCGTTATCGACCATTCTCATATTGCGGAGAAAGGCCCTGTCTCGGAGCTTTTCAGCAACCCGAAGACGGAAATCGCAAGGCGCCTGATCCTTGGGGATGAAAACGAAGAGGTTCATTTTGGCAATAACCGAAAGGTCAGGATCGTCTTCGATGGCAGGAACGCCCATGAGCCGATTATTTCCGACATGGTGATGAGCTGCAAAACCGCTGTCAACATTCTCTTTGCCAATACGCGCGAGGTTGAGGGGCAGGCGGTAGGGCAGATGCTGGTGGAGCTTCCGGAAAAAGAGGAGGAAGCGGAGAGGATCACGCATTACCTCCGGCAAAGGGGCATTCTGTTTGAGGAGGTGAAATGATGGGCAGCCAGATGGTGGGCATGTATTTGAAGGAGACCTGGGCTACGATTTATATGACGCTCATTTCCAGTGCCATTTCTTATCTGATCGGGATCCCATTGGGGGTCATCCTGGTGGTGACGGACAAGGATGGCATTCATCCCCTTGCCCCGGTTCATGCGGTGCTGGGCTTCCTAATTAATATTTTCCGGTCCATTCCCTTTCTGATCCTTCTGGTCATGGTGCTCCCCGTCACAAAATTCCTGGTAGGGACCACGCTGGGGCCGAAAGCCATTATCCCGCCGCTTATTTTCGCGTCGGCTCCTTATATTGGAAGGATGGTGGAGTCTTCCCTCAAGGAGGTTCCCGCGGGCGTGATTGAAGCGGCAAAATCCATGGGGGCCACCAACTGGCAGATCATCTGGAAGGTGCTTCTTCCTGAAGCGAAGCCCAGCCTGCTGATCGGCGCGGCAATCTGCATTACCACGATCCTGAGCTACTCCGCCATGGCGGGCTTTGTCGGGGGAGGAGGCCTTGGGGCGATCGCCCTGAACTACGGTTATTACCGCTATCAGACGGACATAATGCTGATTGCGGTCGTTGTGCTGGTGCTCATTGTTCAGGCGATTCAGGAATTCTGGATGCGCCTCGCATCCTTTGTGGACAAAAGGGCGAAATAAAGCTAACTCTCCTTCGTTGACAAAAGGACGAAATAGAGTTAACTTTCCTTCGTTGACAAGAGGGCAGGATAAGCGATTTTAAAATGTGGCGCAGGCAGATTTCGACGCATGGATGCGGAGAGACATGGCATGCGTAGAAATCTGCCTTGCGGCAGACAACAGTCCCCGGGGCTGTTGCAGGTCATTTTGTAAGCATTCCGCGCATTGAGGCTTGAAGCGGGGCGGATGCAAGGCAGTCCGCTCATATAGGCTGAAAATTGGCGGGAGCTTAGTGAGGGCGGAATCTTTCGCCCGCAAGGAGGTGTATGATGAAAAAGATTTTATCGGCAGCATTGGCGGCGGTATTTGCGGCATCCTTGCTAACGGGATGCGGGTCTTCCGCAGCCCCCGCTCAGACAGAGGCCGCTTCCCAGGCAGAGGGAAATGAAGCCGGGAAGGAAGCCACAGAGGAGTCTTCCGAAAAAGCCGGGGAGGCTTCCGGCGAAGCGGATGCGGATGCGGACGCTGCTTCAACGGAAGCGCAGGAGACCGTGAGCATTAAGATCGGAGCTTCCCCAAGTCCTCATGCGGAGATTCTGGAGAAGGCAAAGGATGCCCTGGAAAAGGAGGGCATCAGCATCGAAATCGTGACCTATAACGATTATGTACAGCCCAACCTGGCGGTGGATCAGGGGGAGATTGACGCCAACTATTTCCAGCACCAGCCGTACCTTGATGATTTCAACAAGGAAAACAAGACCAATGTGGTGTCCGTCGGAAAGATTCATTATGAGCCCTTTGGGATTTATGCCGGCAAGTCTGATGACCTTTCAAATATTGCCGACGGGGCGCAGATTGCCGTGCCGAATGATACGACGAACGAGGCCAGGGCCCTGCTGCTTCTCCAGGATAACGGTATCATTACGCTGAAGGATGGCGCCGGGCTTACGGCAACGAAGCAGGATATCGTTGACAATCCCCATAATGTTGACATCCTTGAGGTGGAGGCCGCTCAGATTCCCCGCTCCCTGGATTCCGTGGACTTTGCCGCTATGAATGGCAATTATGCTATTGACGCGGGTTTCAAGCCCTCTGACGCGCTGGTGCAGGAGAAATCGGATTCCGAGGCAGCCCAGACCTACGGAAACGTAGTGGCCGTGGCAGAAGCCAACAAGGATCAGGAATGGGCAAAGAAACTTGTGGAAGTCCTGAAGTCCCAGGAAATCAGCGATTTTATCGCGGAAACCTACGAGGGCGGCGTGATTGCTATTAATTAAGGAAACGCGCAGGCGTTTCCCGCACCGAAAACGCGCCGCGCAGCGGCAAATTACTGCTGCGTTTTCGTGTGCATAAAGAGGAAACGCGCAGGTATTAACTATGCATCAGGCATAGTTAATACCGTATTTGGCGCATCCCACAGGGATGCGTCTGAAAAAATATGCCTTCAGGCATGTTTTTTTCAGATTTTTCCGCAGCATTCCTTGTGCTGCGGAAAAACCTGGGCGTTTTTTATACTTCGCTTCCCCGATGATATAGGCTTGAATTTTTTCCGCTTATATGCTAATGTTTCGGCATGAAGCCGCAGTACTTGAGGGAGGATTGTTTGTGACTGCCCGGGACGCTTCCTGGGCAGCCGCTTTTTCTTGGCAAAGGGCTGCTTTTAAATAACAGGCATTAACTAAGCGACAAGCTTCGTTAGTGCGTAACTATTCAGCACCCTATTCGCAGTCGCCTTTGGCGACTTCATGCGCGTTCAGAGGCGTTCCGCGCCTTGTCCGCCCTCTGGATTTCAGAGAATTTCAAATGAAAAGCAAGCTTACCATTTGGAATTCTCTGAAATCCAGAGGGTGCTGAATAGTTACAATTTATTTATGTACAAAGGATGGGAATATGACCGAAACAAAGAGAATGGATAATGAGGGGGTAGAGGTTGACCTTAAGCTTCTCCTGGTCGAGTCGCTCCGCAACTGGAAGCTTTTCCTGATCAGCGCGCTTGTGCTGGCCGTGCTTTTCGGCTGCTATCGGGGAATTACTACCCGCGGGAAGGTGGCGAAAACGACGGAAAATGAGGATGCGGTCAAGAAATATGAAAAGAGCGTGACCAGCTATGAAAAGAATATGCTGAAATATGCCAGGTCCATGGATGAGTACAAGAGGAAGTGCGAAACCATGCAGAGGGATTATGACAAGAACTGCGATACCGTGCTCTACCAGAGGCAGGCCGCGTATGACGCCGCAATGAAGGCCAGGCAGGATACTTATGATGCCCAGATGCTGGCGTATGAAAAAGCCATGTCTGATTATGGGGTTCAGATGGAATCCTACAAGAACGCGCTGGAGCAGTATGAGGAGAGGCTGGCACTTTACAACCTGCAGATGGACACCTACAAAGGTCAGATGGACGCGGTTCAGGCCAATATCGATATGCAGGAGGAGCGGGGCAAAAATTCCGTTCTCCTTAATATGGATCCATTCCATTTTGCGGAATATCATGCTGTCTGGTTCGTGGACTCAAATTACAAACCCAATTATTCCACCTATTACTATTACTATGACCAGCCTGACCAGATGAATCCTATATTATACGCATATAACAACAAGCTCGCAGGTGAGGATTTCCTGAAATTCATCCAGGATAGGATGACAGAGAAGCTGGATCTCCGCTATATTCAGGAGCTTATCGTGGTCAATATAGATGGCGGCGCAAGGACCCTGAAAATCACCGTTTTCGGGAATTCCACTCAGCAGGCCGAGGAGATTTTTGAGGCCGCGCTGGAATATATCCCGATTTGCCATGAGCAGATCGGGGGGCAAATCCGGGAACATGAGCTGATGCTGGTCGATGAGTCCAGACACCCTCTGGAGGAAGCGGGGGAGGACGGTCAGGGAGGTTTTGACAATGCCGTGGCGCTTACCCAGATTGTTCTGAATGCCCAGACGGAATACAAAACTCTGCTTACTAATTATGGAAATCAGTTGATTGACTGGCAGAACAAGGCTGCCGCTATTGTGAGACCCACCAAATCCGCCGAGCCGATCGCTCCGAAGGAACCGGTGCTTGCGGAGGAGCCGAAGATGCCTCAGACTCCCGCCCTCCCGAATGAGCCGAGTTATCCGTCTGAGCCGGAATTGCCCGAGGAGCCTGAGGAGCCCGAGCTGACCATGATGAACCCGAAGAGTGAGGCAATCAAGTACTCGATTATCGGCATGCTCTTAGGCATCGTCCTCTGCGGCCTGTGGGTCACGGTCCGCTTTATTTCCAAGGACGACGCGTTGGACGAAAAGGCCGTTTCCAGCCGTTACGGCATCAGTGTCCTTGCCAGCCTGAAGCGCTTCCAGGGGCAGGGAATCGTGCAGCGGATCAGTACGATCCTGTCCAACGACTCGGAACGTGTGGGAACCATGGAGGAGATTGGCGCCCTGGCCTTTGCCAATATCATGTCGCTCCTGAAGCCGGAAAACGGAAAGGAAACAGAAATCCTGCTGGTTGGCAGCAATGCGGAAAACATCGCAGAGGTTGCCGGACAGCTTGAGAGGGAAGGGAAGGATGCCGCGCCTGATTCTAAAGACGCTGCCGGATTCCGTTTTGTATGCGGCGGTGACATTATGATGGAGAAGGAGGCTGTCGCAAAGCTGCAGAATTATGAGCATGTCCTGATTGTGGAAAGCAAGGAAGGAACCTCCTACAGGCAGATTGCCCGGGAGATTGGCAAGCTCCGCGCCCTGAAGAAGCAGCTTGTCGGAGCAATCATGACTTAAGTTGCGCATTACTTAAGATGTGCATGATTTAAGTTGCGCATGATTTAAGTCGCGCATAATTTAAGAAGATTACAGCTACTATTCATAGCTGATCGTTG
Source organism: uncultured Oribacterium sp. (assembly GCA_946413525.1). Classification (GTDB taxonomy): domain Bacteria; phylum Bacillota; class Clostridia; order Lachnospirales; family Lachnospiraceae; genus Oribacterium. The sequence continues at coordinate 30,781 of CAMKKZ010000011.1, read as the reverse complement.
TTCCTGTCTGAATTGGGAATTACAGGAATTACAGGAATTCAGAAAATACCAGAAAATACGTGGTGGGATTTTGTCCTGCCACGTTTTTTTAAAAAGTGTGTAATTCTGCCTTGAATTCACAGGGTTCAGGGGGATATCGAGAATAAAAAGTGCGTGGAATCCTGTCAGGAATTTACAGGGTCCGGAGCTTTCATCGAGAATAAAAAGGGCGTGGTGTCGCGCCCGGAAGAGTGTTAATAATATGAAATCTGATAATCAAAGATATATCAAGATGCTTATCATTTTTTGCGGGATGGCAGCGGCCTCGATTGGCATATGCCAGAACACTCCGGGCGTGTTCTATACCGCCGTATCGGAGGATTTGAATGTATACCGCGGAACGTTTGCTTTCCACGCAACGCTGTCTCTGATTGGGACGGCTATGATGGCTCTCCTTGCCCCGCGCATCATGGCCAGGATTCCCATGCGTCTCCTGACCATATTTGGCGCGTCGGCAATGATTTTGACGACCTTGGGGATGAGTGTCGCGTCGAATGTCGGCACATTTTATTTTTTGGGAATCTGCAGGGGGATCGGTTCGGGCTTGTGCGCGAACGTGCCGGTTACCATCTTGCTTAATCACTGGTTTCGGAAAAGGAATGGCACGGCGACCAGCATTGCGCTGAGCTTTGCCGGGTTTGCCAGCGCGTCCTGTTCACCAATATTATCCCGCTGTATCGTGCTTTTTGGCTGGAGGGCAGGATACCTTTGTCAGGCGGCCATCCTTCTGCTTTTCATGCTTCCGGGAATAATCATACCATTCCACAGCTATCCTGACGAGGATGGTTACCTGGCCTATGGAGAGGATGAATCCGGCAGGGAAAAGTCCGCGCCCAGGAAAACAGTCAATCTGCAGGCGGGGAGACCGGCTCAGAACGCGGATGATGATTCCTCCAGTCCGAAATCGATGCCGGAGACGGGGGAGGCTTCAAAGAAAGTTGCCGGCGAGGAGGTCATGTCGAAGGTTGCCTTGCCAAAGGAAGCTTTGTCAGCAGAAGCCTCGCCAACAGAAGCCTTGTCAAAAGAAGCCTCGCCAACAGAAGCCTTGTCAAAAGAAGCCTCGCCAACAGAAGCTTTGTCAAATGAAGCCTCGCTAAAGGAAGCTTTGTCAAATGAAGCTTCGCCAAAGGAAGTCCCCGGGTTTCGCTTTCTGTCTCTGCCTTTTCTCTGTATAGCCATATTTGCCTTTTTTCACGCTTCTGTTACTGCCGTATCACAGCATATTTCCGGATATGCCGTAAGCCTTGGCTTCAGTACGGAATTTGGAGCGATGCTGCTTTCGCTAATCATGATAGGGAATATCTCTACGAAACTGGTGCTGGGCATTATCAGTGACCGGGCAGGGGCTTTTCCTGCCTGCATCCTGATGATCCTTACAAATATTCTTTCCCTGTATCTGTTTTTTTGGGGAGCTATCGCCCACAGTCATTTTATGTTGATAATTGGGGCATTCCTTTTCGGATCGATCTATGCTGTCAGCGCCGTTGGTGTGGCCATTTTGGCGAGGGAGACCTTTGGACTCGACAGGTATCAGACGGTATATCCGAAGATAAGCTTTCTCGTAAGTAGCGGGAGCGCAATGTCTTTGCCTTTGATTGGCTATATCTATGACTTTACCGGATCTTATACGCCAGTCCTGTTCATTGCTGCCGGCATTCATCTTATGAACCTTTGCCTTCTATCGATTTTGCGAAAAAATAGAGTCAGTACTCAAAGTATGTAATAATAAAATATTGATAGCAGGTCCTGGGATGAAGTACAGGGATATTGTCTTTCCCCTTGAATCAAAAAAATATTATGCTATGATGATTTTATAAGTGCTGCGTAATTTCGCCCGCCTGCTATTCAAGGGAACGGGGAAGTGCGCGGGGCGCATCGGAATGTCTGCTTTCGCAATCGTTTCTTACCATGTTTGACGGCTGCGTGTTGGACGTTGGATAATTATCAAAAATCAAGAAAAGGAGGATTTTATGAGGAAGAAACTGCTTCTTGCTGCCTTCCTTGGCCTGAGCCTGGGGATCATGGCCTGTGGTCAATTGGATATTCCGCTTCCGAATGAGTTTACTGCCGCCGCGACAGCGGAGGAGAGCGAGGAGGATACGGAAGCTCCTGATGAATCTGAGGAAGAAATAGCAGAGTCCGCTGAGGGGGAAACTGATAAGAATGCCGATACTGACGATGCTGCTGATGCTGCCGGTTCAGATGAAGTGACAGAACCAGGGACCGGCATCAGTCAGGGGCTTGGGGTCGTTTCCAATGGGCGGATCGGGCCTGGAAAGGACGACAAGGATGTAAGCGTCTACAGCTTTAATGAAGTCATCGCGTATGTCCTTTTCGATGAGGATGGCAGGATCCTTGACCTTGAGACGGACATCCTGGAGGTAGCTACGCCGAATTATGATGGGGAGCATATGCCGGTTCTCACGGGCTTCCCCGGGCAGGAGTATAATGCTGACACGGATCATGACGGGAAGGTGGACGAGCTTGCCCTGCAGACGGAGGAGAACTTCCTCAGCCAGGTAGAGGCCTGGGCCACGAAGAGGGAACGCGGCGACACATATAAGCTGGGTTCCGGCGACTGGGCCACGGAAATGGACATTTTCGAGGATGCGTTCAAGGGCATGAGCATTGAGGAGTTGAAGGATTGGTTCGCAAAGTATTGCTCGGATGTCAATGGCAGGGTGTTGAATGGCACATCACAGAACGAAGAAGATATTGCGAAATATGAAGCCCTTTCGGATGAGGAGAAGGAAGCCCTGGCGGATGCGGTTTCAGGCGCGACAATGTCCCTGAGTGATGCCCATGGCAATATGATCGGCGCGATCGAAAAGGCCTACGAGAACCGCCGTCCGGTGAAGGAGGGTGAGATTGCGAAGATTGGTCTGGGCGTTACAAATACCGGACGTGTGGGACCCGGCAAGGATGACCAGGAGGTGAGCGTTTACAGCTTTAACACCCAGCTTGTTGGCGCCGTGTTTGACAAGGACGGGAAATATGTCGATATGACGGCTGACATCATGGAAGTCGCCACTCCGAATTATGATGGCGCGACCATGCCGAAGCTGACAGGATTCCCGGAGCAGGCCTATAATGCTGATGAAGATTCCGATGGCAAGGTGGACATTGTCCTTACACAGACGGAGGAGGATTTCCTTCCGCAGGTGGACGCCTGGAGGACGAAGAGGGAGCGCGGCGACACATATCAGTTGGGCTCGGGATCCTGGGCTGAGGAAATGGATATTTATGAGGACGCGTTCCGGGGACTGACAAAAGATGAACTGGGCGAATGCTTTGAAAAGCTTTTCTCCGACCTGAACGGGAGGCCCCTTAACGGGAAATCCGAGGCGGAAGAAGATGTTGCCAAACGGGAAGCCCTTTCTGAAGAGGAAATAGAAGCAATAGACGGCCTTTCCGGTGCCACGATGTCTCTCAGAGATGCCCATGGTGATATGATCGGCGCCATCCTTGAGGCCTGCGACAACGCGAAGGATTTTCCGGACTCCGCTGAATGACAAGGATATATTATTTTTTCACTGTCACGAAAGGTGACTGTGAATAATGAATAAGCTTCCTGACATATTCCTCAAGTTTTTTCCGCAGCTTGCATTCCATTGGGGATGAGAAGGCGGAAACCTTGAGAATGAGAAAATAGTAGAATATCAAAGCCGGACAGTTACCTGCCTGTCCGGCTTTTTTACGGCTCTCAGAGTCATCTTTCGCATATTGACAATATGAATAAACCGGATTCTATGACAGAATTCAGAGTGGCTAAAACCCGCTCTGATATATGAACTAAGCTGATATGATCCAGTCAGATAATGTTCAGATGATCTATCCGTTCCAGCAGTTCTCTCGTTTCCTCAATCAACATCTCCGCCTTGAGGCGCTCCTTCTCCGTCGGCTCGTCAGCCTTCCAAAAACGATAGATGAGCCGAAGGTTTGTGAGCAGCCTGGCCCGGTCTGTCACTTCCCGGATGCGCGCGCCGTCTTCGGTATCAAGATAATGTTTCATGAAAAGAACATAAAACCGCAGGCATACTTTGTTGGGAATACCCAGATAGGGATCCATATCCTCCGGGTTTTCACTTTTCATCGCTACGTAATACAGATACATATTTCCCAGTTCAAAGATCGGATCCCCGGTCGCGAGACGGTCCATGTCAATGAGCAGAGCCTCTGAATTATGCAGAAAAACATTGCTCGTGTGAAAGTCTCCGTGGATCAGATGTCTTGTCGGAGGCATTTCATTGATGAGATGCATGCATTGTTCCGAAAGATCGTTGTCAAAATGTCCAATCCCTTCAACGGCATATTTCCGGAACCTGTCCCCAGCTTCAGGAAAGCAGTCATTTTCCTCCGCCTCCGTAGCATGAATCGTCCGGGCGAGCTCTGCCATCACGCCGGCGTAGTGATCCAGTCCAGAGGGATTTCCCAAAATATAGGTGGTAATTGTTTCGGAATTTACGAACTCATACATGGCGCCATATCGATCCCCTACGGAAACGATGCCAAAGGAGATTGCGGTGGGTATTCCCAGGACAAAGGCCCTCCGGCTCTGCGCAATCTCGCGTTCCACATCCCGGTAGGTATTGCTGCGGTTATAGACCTTCAGGATCAGCTCATCGTCATAACGGTAGACATCCCCCTTCTTTCCGCTGCCGAGCAGACGGCAGCCATCGAGGGACACCTCCTTGTACTTTCTGTATCTTGTCTTATCAGAATCTATAGTGCCGGGCCAGAGATAATTGATATGCTTGACGAGTTCCTTAAAGGCTCCCGTTCTGTTAAGGTCAAGCTCCAGATATTCCGCCACTGTGCGGTAATACCAGCAATGCATGGCCGGATCCTTCTGATGGAAAACAGACCAGACGCTTTCCCCTTTCTCGCTGTATTCCTGGGCAAGGGAACGGATATTGGCGAGCTTGTCCGCAAGCCAAAGCATCTTTACGCCGATATCCGTGCTGTTCTTCAGGTTTCGAAGAGATTGCTCCTTGCGCTTTTTCCAGCTTTTTTCCTTATCTTCGTCCGGGAATGCTCCTTCCGACTCCGAATCCACAAGAAGGGCGACCCGTTCGCCGAAGCGGGAGCGGATTTCGCCCAGCGTCCCATCGGTATCTTCCACAATGTCATGCAGGATCCCGGCCGCAATCGTTTCCCTGTCCTCTGTCATGGTGGCAAGGATCTGCGCTACCTCCAAAGGATGCAGGATGAAAGGAATGTTCTTCTGTTTTCGTACCTTTCCCTGGTGCATGACAGTGGCGTAGAGTATGGCTTCTTCTACCAAATTCATCATAAAAGCTTACCTGATCTTTCTAACATCATAAAAGCTTACTTAAGGAGATGTTGATTAAATCAGCATTTCCTTATGATGCACACGAAAATGCGAAGGATAATTTGTCGCTGCGCTGCGCATTTTCAGCGCCGGAAACGCTTATATCAGAGTTTCTCTAATCAATGTTTTTTCACGTACGTAGCCAAATGCTTTTTCCCGCGTCTCCTCCGCGGTGATGCCATATTGATTTTTGACAAAGCGGTCCGGAAGTAGCAATGAGCCATACCTTATACCAGACTGATTCTGTCTAAAATCATAATGAAATCATAACATGTATTCACCAGTAAATCATCTTAAACTTTCAAACTTTGACTTGATGTCGCAGGCATTGAGCCCCATTTGTGTCGCGTCAGCGGCTCAAATGAAGTATGAAAGGGATCTTTCATGATCCTTTGTGGATCTGGGCTCCATGACCGCAAGTATGAAAGGAAAATCTTTCATGATCTTCTGTGGGGCGGGGCTCCAAGACCGCAAATATGAAGGGCAAGCCTTCAGAAGAGTAAGTTGGTTGTATCGCAAAATTTCAATATGACCCCATGACTCAAAACAATGGCATGGATGATATCATGGATTGCGATATATGATAGTTGTAAAATATAGTTGAAAAATTAAAATATTTTAATATTTTAATTAATTATTAATACATTTTACGATAAAAGCAATGTCACAGAAAAATCCTGAAAAATATACCTAAAATCATATTTTTCGGGATGTCATCCTGGGGGAGTCGTCACATTAATAGTAAGGAAACGCTTATTTAAGCGTTTCCGGCGCCGAAAATGCGCCGCGCAGCGGCATATTTCCTTTCCATTTTCGTATGCGTCATAAGGAAACGCTGATTTAATCAGCATTTCCATAACAACATTTGATGTGGCCATTAAGATGTAACAGAAATATGTAAGGGGGAGGAAGAAGAAATGAAAAACATATTGAACAGGAAAGCAAAAAGCTTCGTGTCTTTGTTCCTCGTTGTTTTCCTTATTGCTAATGGCTTATCGCTGCAGCGGTTTCCCGTATTGGCTGAGGAAGAGCTGTTTACGGATGAAGGCGGCATGTATGGGGCGGGACCGGGAGTGGGCATGACCCAGGTTGAGGGAGGGTCTTCGGAGGACAATGACATTGGGCCCTTCCAGGATATATCGGCTGAGGGAGACAGCCGGGAGGAAGAGGCGGGAAGCATAGATGGAAACGAGTCGGAGGGCAGCTCGCCTTATGATGAGGGTATGCCACAGGAAAATCCGGAGGAATATGATGGGTCGGCTCCAGACTAGGAAGTGCAAGGTGGAATCGAGGGACATGATTACCCAGGAGGAAATGCCGGGGAGGCAGGATCCGAGGAAGGGAAAGAGGATGACGTAGCAGCAGGGGGTTCCGGAGCTTCTGAGGATTCCGGGAATCATAAAGGCGTTTCGGACGAGCATAAATTCGCTCCGTACCTTAGCGACAATTATGATTCGTTTTTCGATGAGGAGAGCCGCATCCTCCAGATCATCCTTTACAAGGACTGCGAGGAAGACCTTGTAATCCTCGATGATCTGCTCTGGGATCATGAGGGCATGGAGGTCATTATCGATCTGAATGGTTACACGCTTTTCGCAAAGGGTGTGCATCCGGCAGCCATTACGGTTTTTGGGTCTCTGACCATTCAGGACAGCGTGGGCGGAGGAAGAATTGACGGCAGCGGCAAGAAAAACATCCGCGGCATCAAAGTCGGCAGACACGGAAGCCTTCGGATAGAGGACGGGGTTACAATCTGCAATTTTAATGTAAGGGGAAACGGAGGCGGCATCCTGGCCGAAAAAGGAGCCAGAGTCACTCTTTCCGGCGCGACCATAACGGGGAATACCGCTTCCGGGAACGGCGGCGGATTGTTTTCTTACGCTGCGGAATCGCTTGAATTTCAGGGGCCTCAAAATATCATCAGCAGGAATCATGCGGAAAATGGAGGAGGCATCGCATTTTCAGTGATGCAGGCCGAAAGGGACGAGGATGCTCCGGTCTTTTCCTATACGCTGGACAATGTTTCGGTCTTTGCCAATAAGGCAGACGAGAACGGGGGCGGGATTTATTTTGACGGGATCTCGGATGTCTGCCTTGAGGGCAGCCTGGCGGTCAGCGGCAACATGGCCGGAAAGAACGGCGGCGGGCTTTATTTCCGCAGCCAGTCTTCGCTTGCTCGCGTCAGGGATGGCGCCCGGATCGGCGGTAATACCGCGAAAAAAGGGAACGGCGGCGGCATCCATATGACCGGCCTGTATTCTGGCCTCCTGATGGAGGGGGGAATCATCGGCGCAGTGGATGCCGAAGCGTATGATCCGGGAGCGTCGGAAGAAGACATTTCCGGAAGCTATGTGGACGACGCGGAAGCGGCGGAGCTTGCTGCCGGGCGGGGGAACCTTGCGGCAGCCGGAAGCGGCGGCGGGGTCTGCCTCTATTGGCGGAATACGCTTGATGTGGAGAATGGCAGTATCGAAGGAAACCAGGCCGCGGAGCAGGATGACGACGTGTTTCTTGATACAGGAAATTATTCTATATATGCCGGGGAGGGCGAGAATGATACAGGGAGCCTGGCCGGCGTGCTGACAGCGGAAGGAAGCGATTATACCGTAAATGTATGGTACAGGAAGGAAGCGGAGATACCGGCGGACGCGGAGCTCATGGTTGAAAAATTAGATGAAGACCGGGATGAGTATGCCGACTTCCTTTCCATGAAAGAAGAAGAGGTGGCGGCCCAGAGCGATGGGGAGAAGAAGATTTCCTCGGCTGCTTTCTTTGACCTCAAGATTCTCAGCGATGGGGAGGAAATTCTTCCGGCCGCCCCGGTGGAGGTCTGGATCTCCTATGACGGAATGATGGCGGACGGAGATACGGAGGAACTGGAGGTTACGGATCTTTCGGACGAGGAAGGCCAGGGACAAGTGGATTTTGAGCTGAGGGAGGTTCAAAAGGGCGGAGGAGTGCTGGAAACCACTTCGTTGGAAACAGTGTCTCTGGAATCGCTTTCCGCTTCCCGGGCAGAAGCGGATTGGGGGGATGAATTTGCTGATGAAGCGGATTCAGACGATGAGTTTGATAATGCGTCAGATTCGGACGTTGAGTTGGTTGATGCATCGGATTCGGACGTTGAGTTTGCTGACGAAATTCACTCGGACGAAGAAACAATTGAAAAGGCTGAGCAGTCCGGGGATTCATCGGAGGAAGCTGTATTGTCCGAAGAGCTAACGGATGAGGCGTCATTATTCGAGGATTCATCGGAGGAAGCAGCGTTATTTGCAGATTCATCCGATGAGGCGTCATTATTCGAAGAGGAAACGGATGAGACTGTATTTTCCGATGATTCGTCGGAGGAAGCGGCACTTCTTGAAGAAACTGAAGAATTGGCGGAAGATGCAGGTATGGAAGGAGCTGTACCGGAAGCTGACGCATCGGAAGACATAGCTACGGAAGAAGCCGCATCGGAAGACACAGCTACGGAAGATGTAGGTACGGACGAAAGCGCGGATCAGGAGATCTCGGATAACGAGAAGTCTGCCGGGCGTACATCCGGACAGGCGCAGGCCGTCGTGTTTTCCACGGAAAGGCTTTCCATATGTGGCATTTTCGGGACAATGCTTGAAAAGAACGTGCTGGCCAGCGATGGGCGTGAATACAAGATCAGGGTGGATTTCGGACCGGAAGCGAAGATCCCACAGGGAGCACAACTGGACGTGACGGAGCTTATGGGGGAGGCGTATGATGACTACCTTGACAGGACCGCCGCCGCGATGGAAGCAACGGGATTTTCCTACGCCCGCATTTTCGACATATCCATCCTTGACAGGGACGGGGAGCATGTGAACCCGGCTGCAAGGGCAAATGTATCGGTCAAGCTCCTGGATGCCGGGGACAATGGGGATGATTTCTCCGTTATCCATTTCAGCGGAGAGGAGGAGGAACCGGAATTCATCAGCGCCGAGACGGATGTGAATACCTTTTCCTTCAGCACGGAGAGCTTTTCAGCCTATGCCATTGTACAGGGGCCGGAAAGCATTCCGATTGGCTGGATGCATGTCACTACGATGGAAAGGCTTACGGAGCTTTCCTCAAAAGGCATGATAATGTCAACGCAGGCCGGTTTTTTCCTGACGGAAAAGGAGGGCACTGCGAATGACGGCACAAAGGGCATACTGAAAATCAAGCCGGCAAAGACAACGCCTCCCGACAATGCGGCCTATTATTATTTTGAAGCTGCCACAGGGGAAGCTTCCGATGGGGAGGAGGAGAATTCGAGCAGTGAAGGAACTGCCGGCGAAGGCGGCAATTCAGAGGATGTTGAGAATGCCGAAGACAATGCCATTGAAGGGTATTATATCTATTGCTATGGTGAGGACGGCAGCAAACAGTATCTGACGAATGACGGCGGGGAAAGCATACTCTTCAGTGAAAGCGACAAAACCGCCTTTGAACTCATCCTCGAAAAAGACGGAAGATGGCGCATCCATAATGGCGACCGCTACCTGAATATGTGGCAGGATGCCAACGGTACGATTATTGCCGCCTGGAACGTGGCGGGAGACAAGAACAATTATTTTTACCTTTGGGAGAACCTGGAGGTCAGCGAGGATCCCTATGGCATGGACGGGCAGAGCTTTGGCCTGATGAACTGGAATTATTCCGCGGCGGGGCGTGCCATGATGGCCAGATCTTCGAATGAAAACAGCCTTGACGCCATCCCGCTGACGGTCATGTCAAAGTCAGAAAGTGACAGGATCTATGTGCCGAACGGCAGTGATATCACGGAGTGGACGTTCACATGGCTGGAGCAGGACATTTATCATGTGACCGCCGTTGTCGATGGCATGACGCAGTATTTGAGGATTGATTCCTCCGGCCCGAGCCTTTCGGACACGGCGGACGAGAACTGCAGGATTCAGATGCTTCCGGGCACGGGGACTCATCTCGGAGAAGTCAGCCTGAAAAACGGCAGCAATATGATTTATTATTCCGGCCATTTGGATACGGGCTTTAAGGTGAACGGCGCGTCGGGGAACGAGTGGCTGAAGCTGACCGAGGTCTCGGAGCTGACGCAGGATTATTTCCTGACCTATTCCGCAAAGAAGGTCAGCGTTTCCGACCCGGAGGTGACGAACGGCTCCCGCATCATCGTCTACACCAGGGTATGGAATGAAAGCCTGAAGAAATATCTGTATTACGCGGTCGATCAGGACGGGAGCCTTAAGCCCTGCTATGAGAGCGGTGATGATATCCAGTGGGTCGGCTCCATATTGAATTCCATGCTTTGGAACTTTGTGGAATATTATTGGGAGGGTACGGACGAACCCAACAATTATTACGAGCTTTATAATCAGTATTCGCAGAAATATATCGCGCCGCAGGTTACTAACGGCCAGATCCTTTCTGACAACATTATCGGTATCAACCTGAACGGGAGGAAACACGGGCAGTATTACTCGACGGTGCTTGCCTGGGATGAGGAAAATTACGCGTATGTCGGCCTGAAGGCGGATGTCGGGAACGGCACCATTGTTGCCTGCCCGAAATCCGAGGCGGATGATTTCTACTTCGCCATTGTCAGGGACATCCCGGTGGATGCTGAGCTGCATACGGTGCCAACGATTGACAACAGGCAGCACGGTATCAGCATGAGGATGGCCAACTTTGCCAAGAGGGAGGACATGAGCACCTTCATCGGAAGTGATAACGGTTATAAGCATGGCAATACGGAGCCGAACCTTCTGTCCACTGCGTTGGGGGAGGACGGATACCCGGTGACAAAGGCCGAAAAATCCCTTAAAGAGTGGTTTGACGGCGTGGAGGAGGTGAACGGGCTCTTTATCGAGAGCACCTATAATGCCACGGGTTATTATGAATATGACAGCGTGCAGAATTTCGCCCATCTCGATCAGGAGAAGCACGAATTTGTTGTGTATAAGGAAATCGGCACGACAGACAGCTACAGCGGCAAGTTCGCTACCCACGGTCAGTTCTTCCCCTTCAATGACTTGAAGGATGGGGTCTTCTCTATCCAGAAGAACCTGACCGATGCTCTGGGCAACAGCCTTCCGGACACGGATCCCAGGAAATACGAGCAGCTTTACCACATTCAGGATCCCGCCAATCCGGATTACTACATGGGAATGGAGCTGAGCGCTTCCTTCACCCAGACCCCGGACGGCCTGGACGCCTGGGGGCACGACATCATCTATGAATTCACAGGCGATGACGATTTCTGGCTCTATGTTGATGGGGAGCTGGTCATTGACCTGGGCGGCATCCATGACGCGCTGGCCGGAAAAGTGAACTTCCGGACGGGCGAAGTGGAGGTCAATAAGGTACATACAACGTTAAAGGACCTGTTCTATAATAATTATATAGGCCGCGGAATGACTGAGGAGGAGGCTCAGCAGCGGATCGATGAAATCTTCGAGAGGAAGGTCGTTGAAAGCGGGGAGGGTGCAGAAGACGAAGTCCGGTATATCTTTAAGGATTATACGAATCACACCATGAGGATCTTCTACACTGAGCGCGGCGCGTCCGCCTCGAACCTCCATATGCGCTTCAACCTTTCAGCCATGAAGGAGGGCACGGTGCAGCTTACCAAGAGGCTTTCCGACGTGGATGCCTCCGAGGGCGTGCTGGCCGAAATCCCGTACCAGGTCATCTACAGGACAGAGGACGGCGCGGAGCATTACCTGACAAACGCGGTTCCCCATGACCGCGACAGGACTGACAATTATGTCTATCATCTGGGCACTACGAACCCTGTAAAATACCAGACGGAGATAGAGATAGACGGCATAACTTACAATGATGTTTTCTTCCTGGAGCCGGAGGAGACCGCCGAGATCAGCTTCCCGGAGGAAATCAGGGATTACAGGATCGTGGAATGCGGGGTCAATACCGATGTCTATGACGCCGTGTTCGCGAATGGCAAAAAGCTTACCGGCAGCGGGAATGACGCGGGAAGCCACAGGGATTTCGCGATTGAAAACGACACGATGGCAAACCGGGCGAAGGTAGATTATGTCAATGCGGTCAGCCCGGAGGCGCTTCGAAATCTGCAGATCACGAAGAATTTGTTCCGGGAGGACGGTGAGACGAGGCTGAGTCATGACGAGGATAATTCCGTCTTCTCGTTCCGCCTGTACATGGCCACGGAATATGAAGATGATCTTGATGGCTCTCCCGCGAATATGCATACCTATCATGTGAAAACAAAGGATGGGTATTACTGCGGATGGGACACGGAGGCGCAGAAATTCACGGTCATAGGCAGCGGTATAACGGATTATTCCGCATTGACGGAGCAGGAAAAGGAGGCGGCCAGCTTCACCACGTCCATGAACGGATCCATTTCCAGGATACCGATTGATTATGTCGTGGAGCTGCGGAACGTACTGGCCGGGACCCGCTTCAAGCTTGTGGAGCGCCCGTCGGAGCTTCCGGATGGCTATTCCTTCCAGAAATATCTCTATTACGATGGGGACGGAGAGGAAGCCGAGAGCTTTGACGATGCTGCCGCGGGGGTAAGCAAGGTCATAAAGGTTGGGGCGGATCCCCTTGTGGTGGTCTGCAACCTGAAGGGCTGGGGGCTCCGGGTGAACAAGGTCTGGACCGATGCCGACTATATGTCGGAGAGGGATGACACGTATTTTGCCGTGTACACCCATGTCGGCAGCGAGGACAGCGATGAGCTTGCGCTCGTGGAGGGCACAGTGCGCCGCCTCAAAAAGGATGAAAAGACCCTGTACTGGTACTTCCTGCCTCTTCCGGTAAACGTACCCTTCGGCTGGTACGAGATTTACGAGGTCGCCCTGCAGGGGGAACCCGTGGTCGGAACGGACGGAAGCGTGAGCGGCTACAGCGGGATCAGGCCCGTGAAGGACGGCGGGAAGATTACGCTTGGCGGAAAGCTGAAAGGTGAAAATGAGGCTTCAAGCCTTAGCTATACCGTAGGCTATGAAAGGGGGGAGCTTGGCACAAATACAAATGTCCGGGTGGATACAGTTACAAATGACCGGCTCGGCATCCTGCTGAAAAAGACCGACTGGAGTGGCAGGCCGCTTGAGGGCGCAGTGTTCACGTTGCAGGAGGGTGATAATGTCATTGGCAGCTTCACATCCGATAAGGAAGGGCTGGTGACAAAGGCGTACCTGGGCATCGGCAAGGACTATACGCTGAAAGAAACGGGCGCGCCGCAGGGGTACGGCGGGCTGGATCAGGATCTGACCCTCCGCCTGGACGCGTCAGGGAAGCTTTTGGTCAATGGTTCCGATACCGCGCCGGAAAACGCGGACTACAGCATCACTCAGGAAACAGGCGGGATGATGGCCACGATTATCGTCTGGAACCGCGCTACAAATTTCCAGGTCAAAAAGATTGACGCTGTCACAAAGGAGGCCCTGCCGGGAGTAAGCTTCGCGCTCCATAAGCAGGTCACGGTGGATGGGGTAACTTCCTTTACCCTTAACCCCATGGCGGGCTATGACGCGCTGCTGTCCGACGCCCAGGGCATCATTCCGAAAATCGACAATACGCTGCCGGCCGGCACCTACCAGCTTCGGGAAAAGGCGACCGTTGCCGGTTACCGCCTGATGAGCGAGTATATTGTATTCAACATCAGTTCAACCGGCGGCATTGCCCTGGTAAATCCTCCGGAGGGGGTCGAGCTGGTCAGGGCCGAGGACGGAGGCAGGGCTTCTTACCTTCTGAACATCAGCAATGCCCCGTTCAAACAGATTTCCTTCCGGAAGACGGACATGGCCACGGACTCAGACGTCAATCTGAGCGGGGCGGTGTTTGCCCTTTACAGGGTGGTGAATAAGAAACGAGAGGAAAAGCCGATGCTTTCCGGACTTGTTTCCGGTTCCGACGGGCTGCTCAGCGATGGGAAGAAGACCGTTTTCGAACTGGATTACGGAATTTACGAGCTGATTGAGACGGCTGCCCCTGAGGGATACAATCTGAAGGGGACGACGGTCACGGTAAACATTAACGAAAAAGGCGTAAGCTACAGCCTGGATTCGGGCCTTTCGTATAGTGATTACGGCGTGTCGTTTAATAACAACGTTTATACTGTGTCCATCACCAATGCAAGGGGTTACAGGATGCCTTCCACCGGCGGCCCCGGCAGCATCCCGTTCTATACCATTGGCCTTATGCTGGCACTGCTGGGCGGCGCGTACCTTTCGATGCGGAAAGAGGAGGACTTGTAATTATGCGGTTAGCCCCTCGCGCCTGCCGCGAGGCGCGTAGGAAAGCTGTTGAGATAAACTGATTTGGACGTAACAAGTGTCTTGTACTTGTCGCGTGGTACATATGGAAGCGTCGAAAAGCACGTCTCGGGCGTACCTGGAATGCGCGTATGCGCTACGCCCGAGGCGTAGCTGTTCGGTTCGGCTGAACAGTTACGAGGACCTCCTGAAATCAGATCCGATGGGAGCCGGCTGGGCAATATCACTGCCGCTAAGGAGGATCCCGTTTGATCTCATTTACAAAACCCCGCCGGAGCGCATGACTCTGGCGGGGCTTTTCTTATTGCGGAGCCGCCGCAAGTAAGATGTTGACAAGCGATAATCTGTGCGATAGACTTAGTGCCGCATTAAGAAAATTGGGGGTGATTTTCTGTCACCCCCAAAATTGCGGTAGAAAAGACAGGATAAAAAGACAGGGAAAGAAAGGAGCTCGAGATATGAAAAGGGAATTCAAGGATTTAGCCATTTTCAAGCAATACGATTATTTGAACAGCGAAATCACGGGAGACTATGACAAGGCCCATGCCGTGAAGTGCGTGAACGGCACCTTCGTCGGAACCGAGGAGCACGGGGTTGCGTCGTGGCTGGGTATCCCCTATGCGAAGCCGCCCGTGGGCGGACGCCGCTTCAAGGCACCGGAGTACGTTGACGCAAGCGACCGGGTCTTCGAGGCCAAATACTACGGAAAGTGCGCTTTCGGCTCGCACGGCTATCCGGATTGCGTGCAGAAGCTGGCTTCCGAGGATTGCCTCTACCTGAACATCTGGGTCAACACCGATGACAAAACTGAGAAAAAGCCGGTGATGTTCTGGATCCATGGCGGGGCGTACGTCACCGGCTCAGGATCGCAGATCTCTTACAGCTTCGCCAATCTCGTTCAGGAGCACAGTGACATCGTCTTTGTGAACATCAACTACCGCCTGAACATGTACGGCTTCATGGACTTCTCATCGGTGCCCGGCGGCGAAAACTTCAAGACTGCACCCTGCAACGGCCTGCTCGATCAGGCCATGGCGCTCAGGTGGGTGCACGAAAACATCGCCGCTTTTGGCGGCGACCCCGGCAACGTGACCATCTTCGGGCAAAGCGCCGGCGGCGGATCGGTCTCCATTCTGCCGGTCATGAAGGAAGCAAATCAGTATTTCCAGAAGGTCATCGCCCAGAGCGGTTCGACCACCCTGGCTTTCCCGGTCGACTGCGAATCCGCGCAGGGCAAGACGAAGGCGCTGCTCGAGTACACTGGCTGCAAGACTATGGACGACATCATGGCGCTGAGCGAAGAGAAACTCCAGGAGGCTTATGTCGGAGCGGTCGGCAAATTCACGTCCTGCCCCTACTACGGAACCGAGGTGCTCCCCGAGGCACCCATCGAGCTGTACAAGAAGGGCTACGCAAAGCACATAACCATCATGGCAGGAAGCACGGCCGACGAGGCTAGGCTGTTCATGGGCGAGGGCCCGAGCCTGAACATTGAAGAGCAAAAGATCTTCGCCCGGAGAGCCGTGGGCGATGCTGTTCCCTACCTGAAGGAAGAGGACAAGAAGTATTACGAGGAATTCCAGCGGGTCTGCAGGTTCCAGGAGCCGGGACTTATTGAGACGGAGTTCATAGACGAGCTTATGTTCAGGGTTCCCATGCTCAAACAGCTCGACGAGCAGAGCGCGTTCAACAAAACGTTCTGCTATTACTGGTCTTACCCGAGCAGCGATGCGGATATTGGGGCAGCACATTCCGTGGAGCTCATGTTCGTATTCAATCTTCGCGGCCTCGGGACGACCAGCACCTTCAACGGCACGAACATCCCCGATGAGATCTTCAAGGCCGTTCAGCAGATGTGGACTAATTTCGCGCGCTGCGGCAACCCGTCGACAGACCAGATCGAATGGAAGGCGTACTCGGCTGACGACCAGAACGTCATGGTCATTGCCGGACCGAATGACCTGCATATCGAAAAGGACCTTTTGGCTGACCAGTACAAGGCCGTGCTCCCTTTGATCGGCTACTACCAGTTCATGGACAAGTACTTTACCCCCGGCTACCTTATGGGTGTCGTTGCCGAGCGCGAGCAGAAATCCTAATATACCAAAGGGCCTTGACGGCCGGATCGAGATTGTCACTGCGCGGGCAGAAATCCTGAGGAAAGGCTGATGTAAGCGTTTCCGGAGCCGAAAACGCGCCGCGCAGCGGCAAATTTCTTGTAACTATTCAGTTAGCACCTATTCAGTTAGCACCTTGCGCTTGCCGCGAGGCAGTATGAAAGCGTCGAAAAGCCCGCCTCGGGCGTACTCGGAATGCGCATAAGCGCCACGCCCGAGGCGTAACTGTTCAGCTTGACTGAACAGTTACAATTTCTTTTGTATTTTTGTGTGCATCGTGTGGAAACACTGATTAAATCAGCATTTCCACAGGCGCTTTTGGCAATATAGACAAACTTCGGTAAAAAAAAAATAGAGGAAGAAAGGGAGGAACAACATGGACAATAAGGTTAAGTGCAACAATGGTACCTTCATCGGCAAGGAGACCGATGATCTGATTATCTGGAAGGGCATCCCCTACGCGACTCAGCCCCTGGGGAAGCTTCGTTGGAAGAAGGCACTTCCTGCCGCGGATAATGACGGCGTGTACGAAGCGACAAAGCCCGGCCACGTTCCCATCGGACCCGTGAACGACTCGGCGGGAACGGCAGAGTTCGGCGAAGACTGCCTCGTGCTGAACATATATTGCAATACGAGCTGCACTGACAGCAAGAAGCCGGTCATGGTGTGGATTCACGGCGGCGGGTTCTGCGCCGAATCCCAGGCATCGCCTCTTTATGATCTTACCAACATCGCCAAACAGTGCCCTGACATCATCTTCGTGTCCATCGACTACCGGCTTGGCTTCCTGGGATTCATGAATTTCGAGCGGGTTCCGGGCGGAGAAAACTTCAAGGAGGCAGGCAACCTCGGCCTGCTCGACCAGCTTGAGGCCCTCAGGTGGGTACAGAAAAACATCGCCGGGTTCGGCGGCGATCCGGACAATGTGACGATTTTCGGCGAGTCAGCAGGCTCGGCAAGCGTCACCTTCCTCCCGCTCATTGAAGGAAGCGAGGGGCTCTTCAAGAGAATCATCGCCCAGAGCGCCAACATCGCCTATTGCGATACGATGGAGCACGGCATCCACGTCACGCAGAACTTCCTGAGCGTAACGGGCTGCCAGACCATGGACGAGCTGATGGCACTCACCACCGAGCAGCTTATAGACGCCTATCAGAAAGCAGGTGCCATAGATAAGAACTGCCTTCTCGGAATGGCCAACTTCCCGCTCCTCGACGGCGTCACGCTTCCCGAGGACCGGGCGGACATGTACGGGATGTGGGGAGACGAGAAGAGAGCCAGGTATGATTTGATGATCGGGTCTAACCTGGACGAAATCAGGTACTTCGTTCCGTCCGAGGGCGGCGAGGAAGGCTTCGCGGATACACTAAGGTGGATCACAAAGAGGGATCGCGCGCTGCTTAACGAGCAGGAAAAGGCCATGTACGACAAGTTCATGGGCACGCTTGCGAACGAAAGCGAGTTGAGCAGGCTGGAGCAATACTGCAACGACCTCAACTTCCGCGCCGGTAACACCAATATGGCCATCAGGCACTCTGCCGCCGGCGGCAACACCTACATGTACTTCATCAATAAGCCGGTGATAACCCCCGAGCTTGGCGCGATACACGCGGTCGAGATTACGTACCTGTTTGACACTTCGCTGGAGGATCCGATGGGGAGCGGAAAGATCGTTGGTACCGACGAGTGCGAGTTCCGCCACGTCGCAAAGGAGATGTGGACCAATTTTGCCCGGACGGGTAACCCCTCCACTGACAAATACGAGTGGAAGAAGTTTTCGGGCGACGACCGCCAGACGATGGTCTTCGATGATACCATCGGCATGCAGAAGGATCTGTTTGGAAAGCGTGAGGATCTGATGATGTCCTGGGCAGAACGCCTTGGGAACGGGTCATCCAAGAGGGTCTGCTAACGCGGGCGTGTAGCCTGCGCGGCATGCTCGGCCGGAAGCGCGCCCTGAACCTATGAAGATGTGTGATAGCGGCAGTGAAGGCGCGGCTCTGAGGAGTCAGCGCCTTCTTACATAGGATTAATGGATAGGATCATACATAGAAAGCCCCCTTAAGGATCTGCATCAAAAAGCCTGCGTTGCTATGATACAGATACCGGCTCCATCAGGTCTTCCATGCTGCAGTGGAGAGATCTGCTAAGTCTAAGCACTGTGATGGCGGAGGCATTGTTGATATCTCTCTGACGCTGCTCGAAGAGCTGAATCTGACGAAGCGCCACACCGGAGTCAGCGGATAGCTTGGATTGTGAGAACCCACAGTTAGAGCGCAGAGTCCTGAGCTTCGTGGAGGGGGCTGCTTCCTGAATCTGCGCCTCGATATGTTCTGAGAATTGGGAGATATCCATCTCGTGATAGACCGGATACATTGCGATAATCCTGGACAAGGGAACAACAGTCAGGATCTCCATGAAGGAACGGGAGGAGTACCACTGGCAAAAGGCCAGTGCCCAGCCGCTCCAGTATTCCGGGCTTTTGTCCAGGTACATGACATCCGCTGCATCCGCAAAAGGAGTATGCGTTTCAGCGATGACAAGCCGGGCGAGTTCGCATCCGTTCATCCCTGCAATATACCGTGGATTGCCGCTTGCAAACTGCTTTGATACGGAAGACACACAGAATGCGCTGCCGAAAATATCAGGGTCAAGCCCCAGCTCCATGACGGAAAAATCTACCGCATGGCCCAGGATATTCTGGGCGCTGTGGAGATAGGCTTCATCGTAAGCGTGGATCGCCATTTTGTATCTCCTCTCTCATGATATCGATCATGTACAGCTCGTGTATGCCGTCAGACTGACGCCTGGTATTCCGATAGGAACGGCGGGCTTCCCGATCACGCGCTGTTTTCTTTTCGTAGTAAACAACTGCACTTGCGAGTTCGGCCCCGGTAAAACGGATATGGGAGAAGGATTCCCGGCTTTTCAGAACGATCTGCTCTCCGAGCTTCCCAAGCTTCATCGCCTCGGAAAGCTTTGA
Source organism: uncultured Oribacterium sp. (assembly GCA_946413525.1). GTDB lineage: Bacteria > Bacillota > Clostridia > Lachnospirales > Lachnospiraceae > Oribacterium. The sequence goes on along the minus strand of CAMKKZ010000011.1, from coordinate 11,077 downwards.
TAGAGAAATTGTCCCTGCGACAAAATCCTGCGCAAAGGTGAAGTAGGAATCATTCGCGCGGTAGCCAATGATAACATCGTATCCTGTCGGATCAATAAAGAAGTGCTCTTGCAGGTAGTTCTTGGCTTCCTCGGCAATGCTGCCTTTTTGCCAGTACGTCCTGTATCTTGCCAGGATAGCCAGCCAGTTCAGAATGTTGTATTCCGGCGCATTCAAATTCAGGACGGACAAGCCATCAAGGTTCAGTTCATAGCGATTGGCATAGCCGTCACGGTTATCCGCACAGGCCCACTCCCTGGCAAGATCCGGGCTTTCCGTGGTATAGAAGCCATAGCCGCAATCATTGCTGCGCTTGCTGCCGTTATAAACAGGAGCTTCAATAATGTGATCAGAACCATGGTAAACAATCATTGGTATATATCACCTCCTCAACGATATTGTATCGCAACAGCGATACAATATCAAGAGCAGGCTGAAAAATAAGGTGCGAGGCATTTCTTCAAGGAATTGGAAGTATTCCTCTTTTGAATGGAGGAAGGGGAAAAATCTGCTTGATTTTTCCCTGCTGACTGGCTATAGTATTCTGCATAAACCGATGAGGGAGAGTAAGTAACTGCTGTAGCTTTTCTTTCAGAGAGCCGCCGATGATGGGAACGCGGCAGAAAAAACAGCGGCGAATGGACTTCCGAGGGCGAGCGGAAACGCAGGGCGCTTTTCATTATGTGGAATCGTGTTCATCCCGGCATCAGCCGATGCTTTTGGCTGAGTTAACTCAGTCTGGCCGATTTTGACAGCGGCATGGACATTGTTCCCTGGGCAGGGCTCTGCAGAGTATGTGAGACGGAGATTAGCCGCTCCGTGAACAAAGGCTGGCATATGTTAGTATGCTGTTGAGAGGGCGTATTATGCGCCAAGCCGGGTGGCACCGCAGGATAAATGGTTGTTTTTATGTTCTTACCAGTCCTGTCCCAGCGAAAGAAGCGGGGACAGGACTTTTTTGTTGTATAATTCCGGTCCCTTCTTCAATCTTTGATGCGGCAATTGCAGTATTTTGTAATTATTCAGCACCCTCTGGATTTCGGAGAATTTCAAATGGAAAGCTTGCTTTTCATTTGGAATTCTCTGAAATCCAGAGGGCGGGCAAAGCGCGGAGCGCCTCTGAACGCCCAAATGAGCGGTCGCCAAAGGCGACTGCGAACAGGGTGCTGAATAGTGATGTGGCGCTATATCGGGTATTACGGCAGCATGCCGGGTTATGCGGCATTATGGCGAACTACCAGCTTCTGCAGACTTGCGGCATCATTTCGTGTCATGCAGTATCAGAGGAACAGAATGTTGAAAGGAGACAAAGACATGGCGAAGAAGGAAATTCCCTACAAGATTTATCTGGAAGAGTCGGAGATGCCGAAGGAATGGTACAATGTGCGCGCGGATATGAAGGAAAAGCCGGCCCCGCTGCTTAATCCCGGAACGCTGGCCCCTATGAAAAGAGAGGAGCTGATGGGGGTCTTCTGTGAGGAACTGGTGGATCAGGAGCTGGACAATGACACCAGGTTCATCCCGATTCCGGATGAGATCAGGAATTTTTACAAGATGTACCGCCCCTCGCCCCTTGTCCGAGCCTATTGCCTGGAGGAAAGGCTTGATACGCCGGCGAAGATCTATTACAAGTTCGAGGGCAACAACACCAGCGGCAGCCATAAGCTGAATTCCGCCATTGCCCAGGCCTATTACGCGAAGAAGCAGGGGCTGAAGGGCGTGACGACGGAGACCGGGGCAGGGCAGTGGGGGACGGCATTATCCATGGCCTGCGCCTACTTCCAGCTTGACTGCAAGGTCTACATGGTGAAGGTGTCCTATGAGCAGAAGCCCTTCCGCAGGGAGGTCATGCGGACCTACGGCGCGTCCGTAACCCCTTCTCCCTCCATGGAGACCGAGGTCGGAAGGCGCATCCTCGCCGAATTCCCCGGCACCACGGGCAGCCTGGGCTGCGCCATTTCCGAGGCGGTGGAAAAGGCGGTATCCAGCGAGGGTTACCGCTATGTCCTGGGCAGCGTGCTGAACCAGGTCCTTTTGCACCAGTCCGTGATCGGCCTTGAGACGAAGGCGGCGCTGGACAAATACGGCGTCAAGGCGGATATGATCATCGGCTGCGCCGGCGGCGGATCGAACCTCGGCGGGCTGATCGGGCCTTTCATGGGGGAGAAGCTGCGGGGCGAGGCGGATTACCGCATTATCGCCGTGGAGCCTGCCTCCTGCCCGAGCTTCACCAGGGGCAGGTACGCCTATGACTTCTGCGATACCGGCATGGTATGCCCGCTGTCCAAAATGTATACGCTGGGAAGCGGCTTCATTCCCGCCCCGAACCATGCCGGCGGTCTCCGTTATCACGGGATGAGCCCGGTGCTTTCGAAGCTCTATGACGACGGCCTGATGGAAGCCAGGGCCGTGGAGCAGACGAAGGTCTTTGAGGCGGCGGAGCAGTTCGCGAGGGTCGAGGGCATCCTTCCGGCTCCGGAAAGCGCCCATGCCATCAAGGTCGCCATCGACGAGGCCATGAAGTGCAAGGAGACCGGAGAAGAGAAGACCATCGTTTTCGGCCTCACGGGCACGGGCTACTTTGACCTTGTAGCCTATGAAAGGTTCCATGACGGCAAGATGGATGACTATATCCCGACCGATGAGGAGCTTGAGAAGAGCCTCTCGAAGCTGCCAAAGGTAAATGGCTGACGGGTGTTCGGCCAGATTGCCGCGACTTCTTTGACAAGCCCTTTCACCGTGTAAAGGTAAACGGATGACAACGTTCGGATAAATTGCCACAAGCTCTTTGACAAGCCCTTTCACCATGTAAAGGTAAAAAAGATGACAAACGTTCGGCCATATTGAGCGGCCGCAAAAGATGGAATCAAATAATCCCTCCCCCGTCAGTGTAAGGAATTCCGCGTTGAATTCCACGCTGACAGGGGAGGGATTGTTCATGTGCTTTCCGTTATTCGAACATGGTTGTACATTTTTTCGACATCCTCGTTCATGTTTACAGGGGTAATTGTGATTTCGGGATGCCTTTTGGCAAAGACCGCAAATATCTCATGGGCAAAGCCCTGACCCATCCAACTTACTTCCTCGAAGTCAACAAGTACTTCCCTGAATTTATCCAGGCGGTTGCATACCCGTTTTGCCTGGGAACGGGAAACAGGGGATGAGTCAAACATATTTTTCAGTGGAATTCTTGTCTTGACAAATACCCCCTCTGTATTTGCGTAAGTATCAAATATTTCCTTCGCGGTCTTATGGCTATGATTTGATAAGCTCATAAAAACGCTGGTTCCCTTTTGTTTTTCCATTGACAAGCAAATAACTCTAATATCATCATATTTGTTATTGGTAAACATGCTTCCATCCGAGAGAATAAAGAAGGTATCCATCAGCCTGGAAGTGAAAAAGATTCCTTCCCCGGAATGATTATCGTGATTGCATATTAGTTATTGACATTTGTCGGAAAAAGAAGTAGAATTTTAACTGACATATGTCAGAAAGGAGCTTCTGTGCCAAGACCAACACGCTGCCGAAGAATTGAAAAAATGCCGCTTTTCCGCAGCTTTTCACCGGATGATGTACATGTACAGTCTGCTGAAAGTGTCCGAATGACAGTTGATGAATATGAGGCATTAAGGCTTCTTGACGATGAAGGACTGACACAGGAGGCCTGCGCGGCCAGGATGAATGTAGCCAGAACAACGGTCACCGCTATCTATGAAAGTGCCCGGAAAAAAGTAGCGCAGGCACTGGTTCACGGTAAACGGCTTCTGATCACGGGAGGCTGCTGTGAATTCGGTCCGGTTGAAATCAATCAAAACATTAGGGAGAAGGGGACTGAAAGCATGAGAATCGCGGTTACTTATGAGAATGGGGAAATCTTCCAGCATTTCGGACACACCGAAGCATTTAAGCTTTATGACGTTGAGGATGGAAAAATCGTTGGCGAACAGATCGTTTCCACCAACGGGAGCGGGCATGGCGCCCTGGCCGGATTCCTGAATGCCGCAAAGGCGGACGCGCTGATCTGCGGCGGAATCGGCATGGGCGCGCGGATGGCGTTGGCGGATGCCGGCATCAAACTGTATCCGGGCGCGCATGGCTCTTGTGATGAGGCGGCGAAAGCGCTGGCAGAAGGAAATCTGGAATATGACCCGGATGCGCATTGCGATCATCATGAGCATCACGATGGTGACTGCGGTCATGAACAATGCGGTGAACATCACTGCGCGGGAGATGATTAAACAGGCAGATCTGTGAGGGGTATGGCGTATGGGTAAGCCTATGAGTATTCTGCCTGATCTCTTTCTGACGTTCGCGAAGATCGGGCTTTTCACCTTTGGCGGCGGATACGCGATGATCGCCCTGATCGAAGACGAATGTGTGGAGAAGAAAAAATGGATCACGCATGATGAAATGATGAATGTCACGGTGATCGCGGAATCCACGCCCGGGCCGATCGCCATCAACTGCGCAACGTTTACAGGTTATAAACAGGAAGGATTTGCGGGAGCGGCAGTGGCTACGCTTGGGATGGTCCTCCCGTCTTTCTGCATTATATTCCTGATTTCCATGTTTCTTTCCAACTTTCTGGAGATCCCATGGTTCGCTCACGCGTTTCAGGGGATCCGGATCGCCGTCGGCATCCTGATCCTGGACGCGGCGATCAAAATGATACGGAAAATGCAGAAAAAACCGTTTCCTCTTGCTGTGATGCTTACAGCATTCGCGGCTATGCTGGCAATTGATATCCTTGCCCTGCGGATATCCTCTATTACGCTGATGCTGGTGGCCGCGGCTGTCAGCCTTTCGGTATATCTCCTGAAGCAGTTTGCGGGAAAGGAGGCTGCCGGGAAATGATTTATCTGGATCTTCTGATCGGTTTTCTGAAAGTGGGGCTCTTCGCTTTTGGCGGAGCCTACGGCGCAATCCCGCTGATCCGGGATGTTGTGCTTTCCTATGGATGGATCAGTGATGAGATGCTTGCATATATGATTGCTGTCAGTGAAAGCACGCCCGGACCGATCATGGTGAATCTGGCAACTTATATCGGCAGCTCGCAGGGGGGACTTGCAGGAGCGCTGATCGCGACTGCCGCGGTTGTACTGCCTTCCTTCAGCATTATTCTTTTGCTCATGATTCTTCTGAAAAAGCTTCTGAAGAATTCATATGTACAGGCGGTTCTCAGAGGCGTTAAGCCCTGTATCATCGGGATCATTCTGGCGACCGGCATATTCATGATTCTTGAACGCTGTATCGGCAGCTTTTCGGATGTATCTGCCGATCTGACTGCGATTATTATGACAGTAGTTTTGACTGTAATATATTTTGCTTCATCAAAGCTCATCAGAAAAGGATTGTCACCGATCGGGCTGATCGGAATTTCAGCGGTCGCGGGGATCATAGTCTATGGCAGGATCTAAAACTTAGAGATTATAATTATAGCTGAACTATAGAGTTCATAAAAACGGAGATGATGATTTGAAACTGACAATGCTCGGTACAGGGAACGCGCTTGTTACAGAGTGCTACAACACCTGTTTTTTAATAGAAGAACAGGGACAGACATTTATGGTGGATGGCGGTGGCGGCAATGCCGTTCTCCATCAGATTAAACATGCAGGTTATGACTGGATGAATCTCCGCCATATATTTGTCACCCATAAGCATGTTGATCATTTGATGGGGATCATCTGGATGGTCAGGATGATCTGTCAGTTTATGGATCATGGAGAGTATAAGGGCGATGCCTGTATCTATTCTCATGGAGAAGTATTGAATCTGATCAGGGATATGGCGGGTAAGCTTTTTCAGAAAAAAGAATCTGCCTTTATCGATGCAAGGCTTCATCTGGTCGAGGTGTCTGACGGAGAGGTTCTGGATATTATTGGTCATAAGTTTACGTTTTTTGATATTCAGTCCACAAAGGCCAAGCAATTTGGCTTTCGTATGGAAATTGGCGATGGAAAGATGCTTACCTGCTGTGGGGATGAGCCGCTGACCGCCAGCGTGGAGAAATATGCTGAAGGAAGTGAATGGATGCTGCATGAGGCGTTCTGCCTGTATTCCCAGGCGGATATCTTCGATCCATATGAAAAGCATCATTCCACGGTAAAGGACGCCTGTGAGCTGGCAGAGAGATTGGGGATCAAGAATCTGCTCCTTTATCATACGGAAGACAGGAATCTTACAAAGAGAAAAGAGATGTATACAGAGGAAGGCAAAAAGTATTATCACGGGAACCTGTGGATTCCGGATGATTTGGAGGTTTTAACAGTATAGCCTGCGGATTTATCTGGATTATGACGCCTTCCCGGCAAATCAGGCAGCTCAGGGGGAAGCTGCCTGAAAAAAATACAATTACATCTTGATTATCTTTGAAAAATGATTATAATAGTCCGTGTTGTTGCGCACGATAATATAGCGAACAATGCATTTTTCTGCTGTTTGGTTTGGCTGAATAGTAAAGGGTACTTTTTAGGAGGAATTCAATATGTCAAAGGAAAAGATTCTTGAGGGGCTTCAGGTGATTGTGACGGATCTTGCGCAGCAGGCGGACGGGCATCAGATCCAGTCCCGCGTTTTTGCCAGCGAGGGTTTCAGCAAGCTGGCAGATAAGTATGCCGAGCACGCGGAGGAGGAGCGCGGTTATGTGCAGCAGTGCATCGATCGGATCATCGACCTTGGCGGCGAGGTGAAGCTGGAAGCGAAGAAGGAAGGCCCCGTGTGTAAGGATCCCGTGGATTGGGTCAAATATGATCTGGAAGTATCCAAAAAGGGCCTGGCCTGGCTCAAGGATCTTGTGGAGGAGGCGCGCACGGATTACACCACTTTCGATATCCTGAAGAAATATTATCAGGACGAGGAAGAAGACATGTATTGGGGCGAGGCGCAGCTTGAGATGATCGAGTGCATTGGAAAGCAGAACTGGCTCCTTCAGCAGCTTTGATCAGTATTTATCAGTATTTATCAGGCTGCCTGATGACAGGAGAGGGCAGGATGCGGTGTATTCTGGATTTTCTCACCGGCCCTTTCCTGTCTGGCACTTTATCTCTCTGCTATGAATAAATAATGGAAAGCTGATTTAAGCGTTTCCGGTGCCGAAAACGCGCCGCGCAGCGGCAAATTTCCTTTGCGTTTTCGTGTGCATCATGATAAAATGCTAATTTAATCAGCATTTCCTTTAATAAAAGGCTGGCGCAAACAACAGATCTGCGTCAGCCTTTTGTTAAAGAAAAATATGTTCATGGGCATAACGGGCAAGTATGAAGGGCAAGCCTTTCATACTTCATTTGTGCCGCTGGAGCGACACAAATGGGACTCAATGTCTGCGGCATCAAGTCAAAGCATGAGAGAGGGAAATTTATATGACGGATATGGAAAAAACTATTACAACGGAAACGGATACATATGAAGAGATCCGCCTGGAGAATCAACTGTGTTTCCCGCTCTATGCCTGTGCCAAGGAGCTTGTCAGGCTGTACAGGGAGCCTCTGAAGGAGCTGAATCTGACGTATACCCAATATATCTGTATGATGGTATTGTGGGAGTATGGGGGCATGACGGAAGGGCAGCTAGGGGAAAAGGTATATCTTGAATCCGGCACGCTTGCCCCTCTTCTGAAAAGGCTGGAAAAGGCGGGTTACATTAAACGGAACCGTCCGGAAAACAATGAAAGGAAGCTGTTCATCAGTCTGACGACGGAGGGCGAGGCGCTGAAGGCGCAGGCCAGGAAAGTGCCTGCCGCGATGCAGGGCTGCATCCCGCTTCCGGAAGAGGAACTCAGGCAGCTCATGATTTTGCTGAAACGGGCGCTTTCCGGGATGAAGGAAGTCCAGGTATAAATTACGCGTCAGGCACAGTCAATTCCGTATCTGGCGTATCCCGGAGGGATACGTACTGAAAAAAATATGTCTTCAAGCGTGTTTTTTCGGATTTCTCCGCGGCATTCCTTGTGCCGCGGCAAAACCTCGGAATGAAACGGGCAGGAAAGGAGTTAAAAGATACATGAACGCGCAGATTTGGATGGGCATTTTGCTGCCATTTATAGGGACATCGGCCGGGGCGGCCATGGTTTTCTTTCTCAAGGATTCGATTTCAAAAAATCTCCAGCGGGTGCTGACCGGATTCGCGGCGGGGGTCATGGTCGCCGCGTCCTTCTGGAGCCTGCTGCAGCCGGCGCTGGAGGGAGCGGAGCACATGGGGAAGCTGTCCTTTGTACCGGCTGCGGCAGGGTTCCTGATCGGTATGGGCTTTCTGCTCCTTTTGGACGAGCTGACGCCGCATATGCACCTTGATAATGAGGAGGAGGGCCCGAAATTAAGCCTGAAACGGACCACGAAGCTGATCCTGGCCGTCACGCTGCATAATATCCCCGAGGGGATGGCCGTGGGGGTCGTCTACGCAAACCTTGTTAACGGGAACGGGCTTGTCAGCGGCGCCGGCGCCCTGGCCCTGGCAATCGGCATTGCGATCCAGAATTTTCCCGAGGGCGCGATCGTCTCGATGCCCCTCATGGCCGAGGGGATGCCGAGGAGGACGACGTTCTGGTACGGCGTGTTGTCCGGTGCGGTCGAGCCGATAGCCGCCCTTCTGACGATCCTTGCCTCCGGCCTCATTATCTCGCTCCTTCCTTATATGCTGGCATTTGCGGCGGGGGCGATGTTCTATGTCGTCGTGGAGGAGCTGATCCCGGAGATGTCGGAGGGTGGGCACTCCAACTGGGGGACCATTGCCTTTGCCTTTGGCTTTGTGCTGATGATGGTGCTGGACGTGGCGCTGGGGTAAGCTATGGTAATGAGTGTTCCTGATGGAACATTTATATCCTGGGTATATGCCGCGCTCCCGGGAGGTCCCACCGGATCCGTATAGCCTGTGATACCGCAAATCTTAGTCGGGAATTAAAGCGAACCAAAACCACTTTACTTTATTTAATTTATTTATTTAATTTAATAGAAGAGATTTTCAAGAAAGGATAATAAGAATGAATAAGAAGATTGTTGCTGTGAACGCTGGTCCCCGCGTGAAGTGGAATACCGACACCCTTATTATGGAGGCGGTGAGGGGGGCCGAATCGAAGGGCGCCATTGTACGGAAATTCGATCTTTTCAGATTGGAGAGGTATACCGGCTGCGTTTCCTGCTTTGGCTGCAAGAAGGAGAAGAATAAGGGTCACTGCATCGTTAATGATGGCCTTGCGCCCGTACTGGACGCGATCCGGGAATCTGACGGACTGATCATCGGCTCCCCGAATTATCTCAGCGAGCTGACGGCATCCTTCCGGGCACTGTATGAGCGCCTGATTTTCCAAAACCTGACTTATAATCTGGAAAACCCATGCTGCAACGAGCGTCCGATTCCGGTGCTCCTGATCATGACGAGCAATGCGCCGGATACGGCGTATCAACAGCTTCTACAGAATTATGAGCAGAGCCTGAGCCGCTTCGTGGGACCCACAAAGGTCCTTATCAGCGGCAATACGCTGCAGCTTAAGGATTACAGCAAGACCGACTGGCCTTGGTCCATGTTTGACCCGGAATCCAAAATACAGCGTCATGAAACCGTATTTCCGCAGGAATGCAGGAAGGCCTTTGAGATGGGGGCATCATTAATTTAAGAGGCAAGTTCTGAAAACGCCTCCGGGAACGCAAAAATAATTGCATTCTCGGGTAAAAAAGTGAAGATCCGGACGAAGTAAATTTTTCAGTCTTGACAGGCCATTCTACTGTGTATGAAGTGTCGGCAAATTGATATATATCACCCTTAATAAGCGGTAAAAATAAGAAAATACACTTGACCGCTGATTAAAGAAGAGAAATAATGCAAGTACATAATTTAATCAACGGTGAAAGGAAAATGATGAAGTTTAACACTGCTTAAAGGAAAGAATGGCTATGATTGGAAGAGCTTCCGAAGTAAAGACATTAAACCGTCTATATAACAGCGGGCGTGCCGAATTTGTTGCCATATATGGGAGGAGGCGCATTGGCAAAACGTTTCTTGTCGATGAGACATTCTCAGGCCGTATCACATTCAAACATACAGGCCTCTCCCCGGCAGATGAAGGGGCAAAAGGACTGTTGCAGGCACAACTGGAACATTTTTATAACTCTCTGGTATTGCACGGGATGGAACCGTGCGAAAAACCAGGCAATTCGATTTGTTTGGATAATAAGCAAACGGATGATTGGCGGACGTGGCGCCAGGATAAGCTATGGCCATGAATGTTCCTGATTGAGCATTCATGGCCTGGGGTTTTGACGCTCAATAAGGAAATAGCATAAGCCTGAGAGAGAGCATAAGCCCATGAGTGATTTTCTTTCATGAGTATAATCAAAAATGGTGGTTGCAGGCGGATGCCGGAAAGCTTTTCAGCTATTCTTTTGAGAGGAAGCCGGATACGGCGTCCATAATGATTGTATTTCCCAGTATGGAGCCAAGTATGTCCTGCGTCTGGGTCTTTTCGTTTTTTAGGAGGGCAATGGCGGCCTTTCTGGTATCGGAATCCGCTGCCCGGTATAATTCTACCAGTTTTATTTCCGTCCGGGTGAGCTGCAGGGCGTTGGCAGAGCTGCTTCCGTTCCCCTTTCCACTTTCAGTCTTTTTGCCGGAGGCCGCTACTCCTGAAGGCGCTTCAAGAAGTGATTTTTGTGTCACGCCAGTGGCTTTCGCAATGGACTTCAACTGCTCCTTTGAAAGATTTTTCTCGTTCCGTTCCGCCTTTCCCAGGTCCGATACGCTGAGGTCGTCTATTTTTTCCGCAAGTTGTGCCTGGGTCATTCCGGCTGCATTTCGTGCCTCCCTGATTAGTTCACCAACCGTTTTCTGCTTCATAAGCCTTCCTTTCTTAATTAAGCCTTCTAACATGTATAGCGATATTCCAGCCCCTTAAGAATCATAAATGGTTTTAAGGGCTGTTTTTTTATTTGGCGCGCGTGGATGCAACGGCTGTCAGTCGCTGCGGATTTTGCGGATCTTCGCCTCTCCTCCAAATGGCGGGATTCTGGGCACGTCAGCGCATGTCCCTGGTTCCGTTAATCGT